>CAZEPS010000079.1:0-16381 GCA_964514165.1 uncultured Leptospirales bacterium | reverse complement strand
AGATATCAATTTCCGTATCGAGTACACCCATCCGTTCAGGCTTTTTTCGGCGTTGTGGATTTGCCTCAGGGTTATATAGAGGTGTTCTACTGCAGAATTGAATTTATTTATCCTGTCATAATCAGCGGTAAATTCATCAGAATATGGTTTGTAGTTATCCAGATAATATGTTTCAGTTTCATCCTGTTCCTCCATAATTCTACCGAGGCGGTGCCTCTGCAGGGCAAACTGCCAGGTATAGTATATCCACTCCCCCAGTGAATCGAGGTTCGTAAATTCCTGGCGGTAAATATTCAGCCTGGTTATCCATTCAATCCATATCCCGGCGTCATCTTCGGTTATATCATGGGCGTCGAGAAAACACCTGTTTCGTAAAAGCTTGATTACCGATGTCCGGGTCATGGAATCCCTTGCGCAAGTTAGCAGACCAAGGAGGGCTTCGGCAAATACACTCTCCGTGGACGCGTTAAAATCTATGATACTGTATGTAAAACGTGACGGTCTCTGAGAAAAAACCGCCTGTATTACCGGACCGTACAGGTTCATGTCCGGTACCATAACCGCGACATCAGTCATCAGGAGTTTATCGTCCGCCTCGAGGTTCATGCATATGCTGTTATAAACCGTTTCAACCTCCCGGAATATATCAGGAGATTCAAAAACCTGGAGGCTGGTATCCTGCTGCAACGGTTCATCAATGTCCGACAACCTGCTGAGAATCTGCTTCTGCACGAGCCGCAGAACAGTACTGTCCGGTTCAGGCTCCGCTTCAAGCCAGTCTGAAAAGAGATGGAGTTCCCTGCTCCCGGACTCCTCGAGCATGCTCAGAAGTTTCAGGTTCTCCCTGCCGGCCTTGCCCCAGGCCTTAAGGAGCTGGTTGTCGTCAACATTCTCCTGGAGTTCTTCACCGGTTTGCCTGTTTTCAATGGCAACCGAACGGATCCTTTCCCACCGGTCTTCCCTCGGTGTCGTGATATCCTCCCAGAATTCGGAGCAGGGATTTACCTGGTAGAGGTGTATTTCAAATATTTTGCCGAGCTCATAAATCATCGCGGTATGGAAGGGAGACATCTGTGACTCACCGAGTATAAAGAGCTTCGGAAGTGACTGATCACTTGCATGGTTTCTTTTTTTGTTTAAGAGGGACTTCATGTACAACGGCAGGGTCGTGTAACCCGACATGGCTGCTAACCCGTTTTCACCGAAGAGCGAGAGGTAGATATACCGCTGTGCGGTTTCCATATCACTGCCTGTCTTCGTAATGCCTCCAAGCCATCCGTCAACCATGTCCATTCGGTAAAATTCATACTCGGAGAGATACCTGGCAATACGTTCAGAAATATGGTGCAGGCGTATTTCGTAATCTTCCCTGAGGCTGGTTCCATCGAACAGGTAGTGCGCCAATGGCCGAAGCTCCGAAGAACCAGTCGCATCCCTCCTGAGGATATGGGTTACAAGGAGTGTCAAAAATTCACGATCCAGTACTACCGTTTTTCTTTCCGGTCTGTCCCGTTCCAGAAGGGAGCCAATATATAACAGACCATGGTTCAACAGCAGAAATTTCGTGTTGAAACTGATACCGTTGATCTCTGCAAGTTGAATCTGAAGCCACTTTTTTACATAGGGATTTGGAACCAGTACCACCGGTGATACCGTATCACCGGAAGCTGATCTTATTTTATGAGCAAAATGTGAAACAAGTGTTTCAATTTGATTACTGAAATTGAGACTTGTGAACATCTATTTCTGACCTTTGAGGTATTTGAATGACTACCGGTTGTCCTCTCCAGATTTGTCTATCTGTTCCCTGCGTGATCTGATTGCTGTCGGATCTATGTCTCCGACATTTTCGAAAATATAATCTGGCTGGTACGGAAACTTTTCCGCCATCGCGCGGTCCGTGACCCCGGAAAGGACCAGGCAGCTGGTCATCCCGGATTCCAGACCCCCGACAATATCCGTATCCATGCGATCTCCTATCATGAAACAGCTCGATGAATGGACACCGAGTTTTTTTCGCGCCCAGTACATCATTGCCGGGTTCGGTTTCCCGAGGAAATAGGGAGATACACCGGTGACCTTTTCTATCGGCGCCACCAGTGCCCCGCATGCCGGCACCGGTCCCCTCCTGGTAGGTCCGGTAATGTCCGGATTGGTGGCAATGAACTTCGCCCCCTCCTGGATGAGATGGGTCGCTTCGATTATCCGCCGGTAATCATATTCTTCGGTTTCTCCGACAATTACATACTCTGGGTTCTTATCAGTGAGGATAACTCCCGCTTTTTCCAGCTCCTTGATGAGCCCGTTGCCCCCGATAACATAGGCTGAACACTGGTCCTTCTGGTATTTCAGGAAACTCGCGGTCGCCATGGCCGAGGTGTAGAACATGTCTTCATTAACGTCAAGGCCAAGCTGAACCAGAAAGTCCTTCAATTCATCCGGGGTGTAGTATGAATTATTGGTAAGAAAAAGAAAACGAAACCCGCCGCTGATAAGGCTGTTAACGAATTTCTTGGCTCCCGGGATTAGGGCCCTTCCCCGGTTTATAACACCGTCCATATCAATAATAAAGGCTTTATGGTATGACCGTTCATCGCTCATGTAAACATCCTCCGGGTTCAGGGATTATCGACCTATATATCATCAATTATCATGGAAACCAGTTCACGGGTATCGTGAATGTCTTCCTGCAAACGGACAACATCACCGATTCGGTTCTTCTCTTTCGCGGTGCGATAGGCGTCCTTCAGCCGTTCAATCTCGGCAACAAGGGAGGATATTTCCGTATCAACCAGGGTAAATGATCGCTTTTCAGGGGTATATACTGTCTCTGGCTTCATTGTTTCCATATTCACCGTTTCACCGAATTGCGGTACATGGGTCCTGTACCCGAACTCCTTTTGTATTGCTTCGGCGAAGCTCAGGCTCGATTCCTCTTCTCCATGAACGACAAATACGGTCAAGTCAGGATTGTCAATATGACTGACCCATTCCAAAAGGCCGTCTCTGTCCGCATGGGCGGAAAAACCGCCCAGGGTATGGACAGTTGCTTTGATCGCGACGTCCTCGCCGTAGAGGCGGACCTGCTTCGCCCCATCGATAATCCTTCGACCGATGGTCCCCTCTGCCTGGTACCCGACAAATATGACGCTGGACTCAGGCTTATACAGGTTATGCTTCAGGTGGTGCTTGATTCTGCCGGCGGTGCACATGCCGCTCGCCGAAATGATTATCGAACCCCGGGCTTCCTCGTTCAGCCGTTTCGATTCCTCGGTCTCTCTCGTGAAGTGAAGGTTGGGAAAGTCAAGGGGGCTGTTTCCGGACATGATGATTTCCCAGGCGTCGTCGTCAAAACACTGACGGTTTTCCCTGAAGATCTCGGTCGCCGAAATAGCAAGGGGCGAGTCAATATAGACCGGTATCCTGGGAATTTCTCCGGCGGCGAAGAGTCTGCCGAGGGTGTATATCATTTCCTGGGTCCGCTCAACGGCGAAGGCAGGGATGATTATATTTCCCTTTTTATTAATCGATTCGAGGAGTATCTCCTTGAATTCCCGGTAGGTATCCTCCTTGGTCTTGTGTCTCCTGTTACCATAGGTCGATTCGATAAACAGGATATCAGCCTCCCGAATAATTTCAGGATCACGGATAATCGCCTGGTCCCTGGAACCGAGATCCCCGGAAAAGACGATCTTTCTTTTCCTGCCCCCCTCATCAATCCACATCTCAATTATGGAAGAGCCAAGAATATGTCCAGCGTCCCTGAAACAAACCTCTATCCTCGGATGGATCTGAATTGTTTCTTCATATGAAACCGGCACAAAGTTCTTCAGCGACTCCTCCGCGTCTTCGATGGTGTAGAGTGGCTCAACTTCCTCGCGCCCGAGTTTCCTGTTCTTTTTATTCACCCACTTGACGTCCATTTCCTGGATATGGGCGCTGTCGGGAAGCATAATTGAACAGAGATCACAGGTCGATTTAGTGGCGTAGATATTCCCGAAAAAGCCGTTCCTGACCAGCTTCGGGATGAGGCCGCTATGATCAATATGCGCATGGGTCAGCAGCAGTGAATCTACCTTCCGGGGATTGTACATCTGCTCTAGATAGTTGCGTTCACGGACCTCCTTCCTCCCCTGGAACATGCCGCAATCAACCATTATATTGATATCCGCATCACGTATAATAAACGAGGACCCGGTTACGGTTCTGGCCCCGCCGGCAAATTCGAAATACATAGAGAACTCCTTTATAATAAATTTAATCTGACAATCGATGTTATCAATAAAATGTATATTAATGCATTTTCATGTTATTAGTATTTTTTTTCAATAATAATCTCTTGTTGAAATGAGTATTATTTGATTTGACGAAAAAATAAACTAGATCAAAATTACAGCACGGCAGGTAGAACAATGAAAGATAATGCAAAAATATCGGATAACAGTATAAAAATCAAATCATCCCGGCTGGTTTACTGGCTTCTTTCCATTATTGGAGTGGTATTAATCGGAACCGGGTTCCTGGTTATCAGGGTAGTTCATCCATTGAACGATATCATAATCGGAGCGGGAATAATTATGACCTCCGCCGGACTAATGGGTTATATCCATTCGGAGTACTACAAGATCTACCTCGACAACCCGCCGGGATTTGTAACAATAATCGAGTCAACCTTTAAGAATATAACCCCGGTAAAAATACCATTGGATTACTATTCGACAATAATGCTTCATCACGCACTTCAAAGCCACAGCAAAAAAAGCGGTTCCGGTTACGAGGTTGAACTCATGTCCCGGGCCGGTACGACACTGGTTATTGCTGAGGACAGCATCGAAGAAACAGCCCTGGATTTCGCAAAAAAGATTCAGGAAAAAACCGGTATGGATATCATTTTGAACAGTATCCCCTTACCCTCACGAAAAACCGGCAAAGAGGTGAATATTACTATCGATACCGGTAAATCGGGTGCCCTGAAGTACTTAAAGAAGGGCGTTGATTCAATCTTTTCGTGGAAAATAAGCAAGAACCCCCTGTACTATCTTTTTGCCCTTGCTCTGGTGTACGGGTTTTTTCATATCGTATACTTCGCTCTCATACCTTATATCGATAATATGATTCTGTATATCACTGCCTTCGGATTTCTCATATTATTCTGCGGCTTTATCGCTGTTTCTGTTTTCTTTAATCTGCTCGGGACAACCTACCTTATCGTTTCGCCGGACAGCATAGGGACCTTCACCGGAATCTTCGGTAAAAAGATACGGGAACGGGAAGTTGCTAAAAACGATATAGGGCTTATACGAAATTCTGTCAGCGGCCAAAACAGAAATATCATGATTATAACCAAAAGGGGCCTGACGTACGCACAGGAGCTTTTAAACAAGAACGACATAGATATAAGGGATATTTCAGGTGTCATGAACCTTGGAATAGAGATAATTGATATTCCGTCATCCTCATTAACGATAAATGAAAAACTCTTTATCGAGCTTGAGATTGTAAGGACCATTCTCCGTTGAAAGATTCAGTTGCCAGAGCAAGAACATTCGTAAAAAAATCCAGCCGCATTACGGTTTTGACCGGTGCCGGCATCTCAACTGATTCCGGTATACCGGATTTCCGCAGTCGCGGTGGCGTGTGGTCAACCTACAAGACCGTAACGCTGCAGGAGTTCATCCAGGACAGCGAAAAGAGAAAGTATTACTGGCGCTACAAGGCTGATACCATACCCTCCATGCTCACCGCTGAACCGAATCCTTCCCATGACGCTGTCGCGGCACTGGACAGAAGCGGGAAACTTCTCTGTCTGATTACCCAGAATATTGACGGACTTCACGAGAAGAGCGGAATCAGGCCGGAAAAAATCATCAGGCTCCACGGAACAAACAGGGAAGCGGTCTGCCTGGCTTGCGGTGATATCCAGCCGATAGAAAAGCTGCTGGAGCTTTTGCCCGGTTCAGATTATGAGCCCCGATGTTCAGAGTGCGGCGGATTTATCAAACCGAACACGGTTTCTTTCGGTCAGAATCTCAACAGGGATGATCTCATAGCTGCTGATAAAGCGGCGAGGGAGTGCGACCTCTTTATGGCTCTCGGCAGTTCTCTGCAGGTACAGCCGGCCAGTTCATTCGTCAGCATCGCCCGCGATGCCGGCAAGCCGGTCGTGATAATCAACAGGGACGAGACTGTCTACGATTCAATCGCCGAGGTAAGCATCCACGGGTCCCTTTCGGAAATACTTCCGGAAATCATACGGTAGTCATTTCCCGTCAAGCCAGTCACGAACCGCGTGCCCGGTCCCGAATGGCCAGGGCCTGAGCCTCTCAACCGGGACCCTTTTGTAAGCTTCCAGTTCCTCTCCAAGGACAATATCGCCGGAAGCCCGTACCTCATACACGATGAGCAGCTGGTTCATTGCCTCAAAGGGATAGAGCCCAATCATGCGGGTGACCCCGCCTGAAAGTCCGAGTTCCTCTTTAATTTCGCGGAGCACCGCCTCCTCCGGGTTCTCATTTTTTTCGAGAAAACCGGTAACAAGGCCGAAAACCTTTTCGGGCCATCCCCTGTTCCTGACGAGAACGACGTTTTTTTCGTCCATGATTATTGCGGCCACCACCGGAACCGGGTTGTCCCAGTGGACAAAATGACACTGCTCACTCACGCACGAGAGTCGTTCAATGCCTCCGTGGCGTTCCGGCTTCAATTCATTGCCGCATAAAGGACAGAATTTATACTCTGCCATTGTTTTATCCTGTCTCTTGCTATATGCGATTCGTCATTGAATGTCAATCGATTAAGCATTGCAAAACTGAACCGATTCCTTTTCCCTGTGAAAACTATCTTGACATTATCATGATTCTGTATCCACTAATGGGTACATCTAACAATTATATTTAAACTAAAAATACGTACCCAAAAGGGAACCTCTTGTTTAAATATTTGTGGTTCCCTAATTATAAATCTTAGATTCAGGAGTATGGCCATGTTATTCAAAAGGTTCCAATTCAACCGTTACCGTCAGATACCCGGGGTTGAAATTTACCAGCCCACCAAGATAAGCGGAATTCAGAATATTGAATTCGGTACAAACGTGATCATCGACTGCTTCAGTTATATTTACGCTATCAAAAAGATCAAAATAGGAAATAACGTTCACATAGCGAGTCACATGTTTATCGGTGGAGGGGATGAGATCGAAATTGGTGATTTTGCCGGATTCTTTCACGGGGCCAAGATCTACGCGACTACCGATGATTTTAAACACTGGGGATTCGGCAATCCCATGATTGATGAAAAATACAGGAATCTCTACCGGGCCCCGGTAAAGATTGGAAGGTTTACGATTATCGGCGCCAACTGTGTAATCCTCCCCGGCGTATCCATTGGCGAAGGAGCATCGGTAGGGGCATGTTCAGTGGTTACAAAGGATCTCGAACCCTGGGGTATATACATCGGCAATAAGAAGATTGGTGAGCGGGACAGGGACGCGGTACTGGAGACCCATGATAAATTTCTGCAAGAGAAAAACTAAGCGGTAAGGAAAAACAGACCATTACTCTTTATTGGTGCCTAAATGCTACGCCCATAGTATTAATGCATGGTATCGTTTTCTTCAGGGTAATAGTGCCTGCGCGCCCACTCCAGGTCTTTTCTTTCTTTTGCTGAAAGGGAACTCATCCCGTTTTTCGCGATCTTTTCGAGAAGCCTGTCAATAATCTTTTTCGCCCGTATCCTTTCTTCAATCTGCTTTTTCTTCTTATTGACCCTCTTCTGTTTAAACAACTGGGATAACTTATCCGAAACCTGCTGAGAGCTTTTGCTATTTGACGTCCTGAAACGAGATCTGAAATTCAGTATCAGGAATCCGGCAATCAATCCGCCGATATGGCCGATATGGCTGACACTGCCCCCCCTCCCCGCAGCGGTGGAGAGGGTGCCGAAGAATTCAATCAAGCCAAAGGCAATAACAAGATATTTTATTTTTATCGGGAAAAGGAAATAGAGCATGACCTCCCTGTTTGGCCAGGTCATGCCGTAAGCGAGGAGGATAGCGTATACGGCACCGGAAGCACCAACGGTCGGAACAGAAATTCCATATCGGGTATAAAGGAAGAAATTCATGAACATTATAAAAAATCCAGCCCCTATTCCCGAGTAAAGATAATAGCGGAGAAAAAACCTGCTTCCCCAGAGCTGTTCCAGCTCACCTGCGAACATCCACAGGGCGAACAGATTGAAAAAGATATGGAGCCATCCCCCGTGAAGAAACATATAGGTGAAGACCTGCCATATTTTAAATTCATAAAATATACCGATATGGCTCAGCCCGAAGAATGAAACAAACAGCCCCGGTTTGATGAGGTCGATTAAAAGCCCGATGATAAAAACCGCACCGTTAATGATCATCAGGTATTTAACCATAGGGGTTAATGGGCCGCCGAATCGTATGTTTACATTTCTGCCGTACATGGTTCCTGTCTGAGTATTAGTGTTGTGAAGCCCGTATATAGGCTACTCCGAAAGTAACGTCAAGGATTTTTACCATGAATTTTAATGAGGCCGTTTCGAGCCCCTGAAGATGAAGAGACTCCTTCCGACTTTTATTTCATCCCAGTCATACAGGGCTTTCGGCCTCAACAGTTTCTTGCCGTTGAGATAGGTCCCGTTTTCCGAGACAAGATCAAATAAATGAAAAGAGTTTCTCACGTTTTTTATCCTGGCATGTTTTAGTGAAACGGAAAGATCCTCCACAACAATGCTGTTGTCCCGTGCCCTGCCGATGGTCACCTCGTCCCAGTAGATGGGGAATTTTTTTCCTGTTTCGGGACCCGCCTTTTCAACGAGCCATGCGCTGGCATAGGTATATTCCGGATCAAGGGAAGACAGCACATCTTCTTCCTGCAGCCGTTCAGTCTCCTCAAGCTCTATGAGGCTGTCATACCTTTTCGAAACAGGTTCGTTCTTTACCACGGAAATGATATCCAGGAGCCTTTTCTCTCTCTTCAAAAAATATAAAAAAGTGACGGTTATAATTAAAACAAAAATAAAGATGAGACCGAGGAGAATAACGGTCAAGCCGGTCAGGGAATCAGCGATGATATATGGCCTCTTGTAGTAGACTGTTTTTGTGTCACTCCCCCTGAGCGGACCATTTTCCAGCTCCAACCTGACGGTGTGACCCCCTGTCCCTGAATCAGGCACTGCGTGATACCGAAGTCGGTATGTATTCTTATGGTTAGAGACAATTTTTCGGTACAGGGATAGTACATCGCGATCCTTGTCAAGAAACAGGAGCATGCCTCCGGTGAGCCTGGATATCCTGTCCATACCCGGCCTGTTGCTCGATTCCCTGATTGAAATGAAATAGAGGGGTATGTTCTTTTCCTGCGCCGACCTTATAACGTCATTTTCCGTGATACTGCTTCCGTCATCAATGCCGTCGGTAAAAACGATAACAGCACCCGAGTCTCCGCTGTTTCTATGGAGATAATCAAGGGAGTCATACAGGGAATCGTACAGGAGGGTTTTGCTTCCATGCCTTTCGATATATTCAATGGCATTAATCAAATCCTTCTTATTGCTGAAAAATTCGGTCAAGCGCACTGATCGGTCATTGAAACGATATACCGCAATACGGTCAGAAGGATCAGTAATGCGGATTATTTCCCTGGCTGATGATTTAAGCCTGGCCAGGAAATTCCTGCTCAGGCTCTTGCTCGAATCCAGCGAAAGGACAAGATAGAGGGTCTGATTCCCCGCCTCGGCACGCTCAATAACCTGAATTTCCACCGGGTGGTCGTCTACATAGAGCCTGAAGTTTTCCCGGGATAGATATCCGGCACTGCCCTCGTCAGGAGCTGCTACATGTACAAGGATATCCACCGCGGGATAATTCTTTACGGCATCAATTCTCTCAATACGCACAGAGCCATCCCCCTCAGCGTGAGCAAAAGGGAAGAACACTGAAAGCATAACTATTATCGCAAATAACTTCAGTTCGTTACGCATGGTTGATACAATTATACGTTTTTCTCATGTATTATATCGGGACATTGATAGTGTGAGCATAATCTTTTTATAAATACGGAAATTCGTTTCTTCTTGAACGCAATTCATTTTTAAACTTGACGCTGCCCATTAAAAGTCAAAAATGCAATACCATGGAAACCAGATTAATCAGCTCGTTACGGAAAAAATATCCTGTTTCAATAATTCTGAGGCACGCGGAGCGCAGCCCCATTGAGAACATGAAGAACGCCCTCGACATTCTTCTCACGGAACAAGGCAAGAAAGAAGCGTATGCCCTGGGACAGGAATTCAGCACACTGAGCCCGGTCATGCTCCACTACAGCCCGGTGCCCCGGTGCAGGGAGACCGCGGAAGAGATTCATGCCGGCATACTCGCTGCCGGAAAGGAAGCGGTACTGAAGGGCGACCTTTTTAATCTCGGCGGACCCTATATCCAGGGAGACTGGCTCCAGGTGGTTAAAGAGGTCGACCGCATTGGACAGGGAGGTTTTGTTCGGAAGTGGTTCAACGGAGAGGTGAACAGGGATATAATTATGCCCCTGGAGGAAGCCGCCTGTCAGCAATTGAACACCTTTACAGCCAACCTGTCCGAAAATCCCCATTCATCAATATACGTTTCCCATGACTGGAACATCATGATCCTGAGAGAATACTTTTTTCATATTTCCCACGAAGATGCAGGATTCCCCCCTTTCCTGGACGGCATCGCCGCGTACCGGGAAAACGATATGCTGGTCCTCAACTATCGGGACAAAGAGGTTGTTGTAAAAGTGGATTAATTAACCCCTTGCTTTTTCTACCGGGTATCACCGCAGTCTTGTACCTCGTCATGAATGAGTTCCACCGCGTGAGGAATGGCCTCTTCAATAAACTCGAGACATTCACGGACAGCCTTTGGACTACCGGGAAGATTGATGATGAGGCTCCGTTTCCTGATGCCCGCCGTCGCCCGGGACAATATCGCGTGGGGGGTCACTTCAAGAGAACGCATTCTCATCACCTCGCCGAATCCGGGTGCCAGCCTGTCCACGACCTTGACAGTCGCATCCGGGGTCACATCCCTGGTCGCGCAGCCCGTTCCCCCGGTCGTCACAATCAGGTCTATATCATCATCACTGAAGTCCTCTAATTCACTGACGATTGCGTCAAATTCATCCGGCACGATTGACTCTCTCGCAACCGTGTAGCCCTTTTCATCAGCCCATGACTTAATTTCATGACCGGACAGGTCCTCACGCTCACCCCGAAAGGACCTGTCGCTTACTGTTACGACACCGACTTTGATCATCACAACCTCACTGTTCTATCAGATCATTCTCTATCCAGGATAAAATATACTAAAAGAAACCGCTGTTACCCATCGATAAATGTACCGAGTTGGTATGCCGGCTATACTTCATCCATAGGTAGAAAAATCAACACGGAAAATGAATTCCTGAGGGCAGATGAGAAGTAATTGCAGTCATAATTATCTCAACCGTCACGCTAAATATATAGACTACCGTTTATCTATCATAAAAAATTATGTCTCATTAAGAAATGATGTTTCCATCGAAAAAGTCGTTGAGTATCTTATCTCAGATGTAGAAGAGGAAGGATATTCAGCATCGGTTTTTACAGCTGAAGTTATCGCTGCAATCAAGGAACTCCGTATGATGATCCATGCATGGGACATTCTTGAAAACGGTGACATCGTCGGCTATATATATCAATACCTGCAGAGCAGTTCAAAAAAAAAGAAAAGAGGACAGTTTTTCACCCCCCCTGACCTTGTTAGGTATCTGATATCACGGTCTTTGGACATGAACTTCGACCCCGGGATGAAAATACTGGATCCCGCCTGCGGGTCCGGGCAGTTTCTCATATCAATCTATGCATCACTGATGAAAATCCTGGATGACAGATTCCCCTCCCGGGATAAAAGATCAGCCCATATAATACTGAACATGATCCACGGTAACGATATCGATCCTGTTGCCGCAAAGATAGCCAGGTATAACCTCCACCGGATTTCCGGCATAAACAGGGAAAGGATCAATATCACGGAGAATAATTATCTGATTAGAAGAGAAATGGATCTTTTTAATACGTGGGGTGAATGCGATCTCATTATCGGCAACCCCCCCTGGGGCGGGACGCTCACCCCCGGAGAAAAAAACTATACCAGAGAAGCATACCGCTCATCAAAATCAGGAATAAACACGTTCACACTATTCATGGAACGGTCTTTCGATTTTCTGACCAAAAACGGCACCCTCGCCTTTCTCATCCCCGAAGCGTACCTGAATATTAAGACCCACATGAGCTCCCGCCGTTTAATTTTGAACAATGCCGTAGTACGGGACATTGCCCGGTGGGGGGACAGGTTCAAGGGCGTTTATTCTCCCGCGGTATCGTTGATCTGTTCCAGGGAACAGAATGACATCAAACGGGAAAAAAACATTATTCATATAAACCATGAATCAAAACCGGATTCGTCCGTTGCATTTCTTATCCCCCAGGCAAGCTACCGCCGGTCAATTGAAAACATCTTCCTTCTCGAACATAACCGAAAGGCGGCTAACATACTCTCGGGCATTGAAAACCGTGATGCAGTCTTCCTGAAAGGGAGAGCACGGTTCTATCTCGGCATCGTCACGGGAAACAATTCACTGCACATATCAGACAGACGAAGTTCGGTTCATCCTGATCCAATACTCCTTGGTAATGATGTATCCCAGTATCGATTCCGGTTCAGCAATCACTACTTCGAGTATGATCCCGAAAAACTGCAGCAGGTCGCCCCCAGGCACCTCTATCTTGCCAGGGATAAAATCCTTTACAAATTCATAGGCAAGCGGCTTACCTTTGCGCTTGATACCGAAGGGTATTATTCTCTCAATAATATCAACGGGTTTGTTCCGGAAACAGAAACAATGAACATCGAATCGATCCTTGCGATATTAAATTCACGGGTGATACAATACTTTTACGAGAAGAAATTCTTTACCGTCAAGGTGCTTCGAGGTAACCTGGAAAAACTCCCTATCGTGAAAATCCAGAAGGAAACCCAGAAAAAACTGGCCCGGTTAACACGGGAATTAATGGCCTCCGGGGAACATGACAGCAATACCCGGGAAAACATCGAGGATATTATCTTCAGGGAGTATGGAATCAGGGACAGGGACGCTTATTTTTTAAGTGAATCCACTGATATGCGCAGAGTCATTTAAGAACCCTGTGAACAAGATACATGTCTATGGAATCATCATCATTGTCATCTACCAGTATAATTCCCCGGTCGGGATAATGATATAGTATATGAGAACCGTCCCTGTGGATCACGAGAGACTCATTGCCATATTCGAAAAGGACCCTGTCAACGCCCATGCGTAAATCTATATTCTCGCTGGTAATTCCCATTTCAAAACCCGCAATTGCGGTGACCTTTAAATCCAAAAAGAAGAAAACAAGATTCAAACCCCGGTAATACAAGATCATATCAAAAGGGATTGTATAACCAGTCTTTATTTTTATAACATCCCTGAACAGTTCCCTTTGCGAAGGAAACCTTGATTCAATTCGCATAGTCTTGTCAAATCGGGCTTTTATTTTCTCTGAGCCTTCATTCAAATTTACCGCTCCGGCCCCCTCCCCGGGCCGTATAAAATTTTCGTTACTCCGCCTGTTTCGTGCCCCGTGGGACATTCCGGCCAGAACAAAAATAATCATTAACACCAGGCCCGCCATGATATATCGGATCAGCCCATACATGACGCCTCTCGCTTTATCACCGCGTATCTTCTCGGATATCTTTCATCGGTCTTCGATGCCTTTCTGAACAGGACTTCATCAACCTCACCCTCCCTGCATTCAAGTGAAAGCCCCAGGTTTTTCATGTGGATGAAGAATCTGTTCATGCGGGTATTATATTCATCATTTCCATAAACATAGAGAAATCCCCCCGTTCTAAGAAGCGGGGCTCCTAATTCAATTACAGTGAAAAGGGGACCGAACGCCCTGGAAAAAACCCAGTCACCCCGCTCCCGGTATTCCATCATTCGTGCGACATCCTCCCCCCGGGAACAGAGTACAGTGCAGTTATTCATGCCAAGATCTGACAGCACCCGCGCGATAAATTCAGCCTTTTTTCGGTTTGATTCTATCAGCACCATCCGGGATTCTTCCAGCACCAGGGCAATCGGTATACCGGGGGAACCGGAACCGGAGCCAAGATCGAATAACAATGTTCCACGTGGAACATTATGTCTCACCAAGGGATCAATGCTTTTCAAAAGAAGGTTGCTGATAATTTCATCTACCGTCCTGAACCCGGTAATGTTATGCTTCTTGTTCTCCGCATATATCAGGTGTGAATATCGGACAAGGGAGATCCTGGTCTCCTCCCTGAGAGAGAACCTGTTCGTTCTTTCCCAGTCGTCAATGAGCGTCAGTTCCACGTGGAACCCCTTTTTTTCGTTCAATAGATTCCAGACGCACGATGAGGATTGATATGACCGATGGGTCTACCCCGCTGATTCTCGTGGCCTGCCCGATAGTACGGGGCTTTATGTTCGCGAGTTTTTCCCGTGCCTCGATTTTTACGCCCTGCAGGTCGCTGTAGTCAAACCCATCAGGGATGGCCATGTCCTCCATCCGCTTCATTCTCTCAATCCGTTCCAGTTCCTTCTTAATATACCCTTCATATTTAATTTCCATTTCCGCCACTGCGGCCAGTTCATTGTCAATGGACTCATTGAGAAGCTCCAGGACGTTATGAATCGAGACCTCGGGCCTTTTGAGGATGCTCCCCACGTTGACTGTTGACACCGCCTTCCCGTCGCTTATTGAAAGAAGTTTTTTCGCCCGGGCATCTACCGGTATCGTTAGTTTTTTCAGGTTGTCGATATAGGTATCGATTCTACGGTATTTCTCCAGCATGACTTCAAGTTTCTCGCTGGTAATAAGTCCATTATCATGACCGTACCCCATCAACCTCCGGTCGGCGTTGTCCTGTCTCAGCATGAGCCGATGTTCCGCCCGTGATGTGAACATCCGGTACGGCTCACTGGTGCCCTTAGTAACGAGATCGTCAATAAGGACTGCAGTGTACGCCTCTGATCTTTTTAAAATGAGGGGATCCATCCCCCTTATTTTTCTTGCCGCGTTTATCGCAGCCATCAATCCCTGGGCCGCGGCCTCTTCGTATCCTGACGTACCATTTATCTGCCCGGCGTGATAGAGACCGGATATTCTTTTTGTCTCCAGGGTGGGAAGTAATTCCGTGGGTGGAACAAAATCGTATTCCACCGCGTAGGCGGGCCTCATGACCTGAACATTCTCCAGGCCCGGTATCGTGGTTATCATTTCAAGCTGAACATCTTCCGGAAGGGAACTGGAAAATCCGTTGATGTAATACTCGTTCGTGTTCAGCCCTTCAGGTTCGAGAAAGAGCTGGTGATTCGGTTTGGCTGAGAAACGAACCACCTTGTCCTCAATTGACGGGCAGTACCTGGCGCCGGTCCCCTGGATCACCCCGCCGTACAGGGGTGACTTGTCGAGGTTTTTCCTGATAATTTCGTGGGTCTTTTCGCCGGTATAGGTTATCCAGCAGGGAACCTGGTCCCGGTTGATTTCACCGGTCGAATAGGAAAATGGCACCGGCCTCTCGTCGGGATGCTGGATCTCGCACCGGGAAAAATCGATGCTGCTCCCATTAATTCTCGGGGGGGTGCCGGTCTTAAGGCGTAAAACAGGAAATCCGAGTTCCCTGAGTGAATCCGACAGTCCCTCTGAAGAAAAGTCCCCGAGTCTGCCACACTTTTCCTGGTAAGGTCCTATGTGTGGGTGCCGTGCGGCGTGAACGAGGCGACCTGGAGCGTGTAGTCGCGGGCAGGCAGCGTGATGGTGAACGTTCCGTTACTGTTGGTGACGACGGTAGTGTCTATCGGCGGAGAGACCAGGCGGATTCCGGCGGTGCCGATGAACGTCTCGCACGGCCCGAGCAGGCTGCCGGCGAGCGTACGCATTGTCGTATCGGTGAAAACAACACCCGACACGTGCTGATCAACATAGAATGTCGTCTCCGCGGGCATGAACCCGTGATCGAGGTACTTCGGCACAAAGGCGTGGCTGCCGATCTGGTCGACACATGTCTGCACATCGCCGCTTTGGTCGGTCGTGAATCCCCGCGAAAGACCGTCGACCACGATTTCGACACTGTCCAGTCCGCAGGTGTCACCGGCGAAGATCTGCTGCACGCGGCAGCCGACGGAAAACGAGCTCGTGTCGCTGAAACCGAGGTCCTGGCGGACGGGCGCGACCCTGCTGAGGCTTACCGTTTGCGATGAGGGAGAGAACCCATGGCCGCTCC
>CAZEPS010000078.1:14965-16381 GCA_964514165.1 uncultured Leptospirales bacterium | reverse complement strand
TGCCAAATTGAAGGAAATTAAGAATTGGCAGGGAGACTTTAATGAGATTCTACAAAATAGCTACTATTCAATTAACTGTAATATTAATTTTCAATTTAAGTTGTAATAATTATACAAATAAAGGAAGCCAGGATTCACTTTTATCTTCTTTTTTACTCTTTTCGACTGATGATAGTATTAATGAACTTACTCTAGAATTTAAAAATAAGGTAGAAGCTGGATGTCCCTGTGTAATGCCTGATATGGAGACTGATGTAAAGTATATGTTATCAAATGATGAGTTAGATATTATTGATAAATACCATAGGATGCTTGAAGAAAAGGATTTAAACGATCATGCAATGAGAAAAGAATACGCATTACTTGGGCAGAATATATACACAAAAGCGCATAGTGATGCTGATAACCCAGTAGAGAATTATATGATTGATATACTTGATAATATTCAAGACCATATTCTTCCAGTATCAACAGATGGACTAAAATCAATGCGAAATATTTTGACATTAAATATAATCGATTTAAACACAGTAATTAATAATTTTAATACTGAATTTAATTCTCAATATCATGAATTTATTAAAGCAGAATTGAAGATGTTAATACAAATACGAAGAGCAGTAATTGATGAGCTGGAAAAGAGGTAGCTATGAAAAAAGTACTATTAATTATTATTTCATTAATGGCAAGTATTATTATTTCAGAGTATAATTCAGAAGGTGCTTCAATCACTTTTATCGGAGATAGTAGATCTCAGATGCTTGGAGCAGCAGATGGAGATGAAACAAAACAATTTGTGCGGGATGCTAAAGAAAATAATGAATATATATTATGTGGAGGAACATGTTCAAATGGATGCAGGGATTATGAATCAATAAACAGAGGTCTTGCATCTACAACATCCGTTTTATGGGCTTTAAATATGATTCATTTTCAGGGCTATACTTCAGATATAACTCATGTTTCTCTTGGTGGAAATGATATGGTATGGATGATGAAAAAATATTCATACTATAAGGGTGTTGCTTTTGTTGGAAGAAATTTTCCTTATTTTTGGTTTTGGCAAGCCCATGCAACTGCTGATATGGCTGTTTGTGCAACCGGTCTTGTAATGAATTTTTTGCTTAATCAAAATGAAAATAACAAAATCCTTTTAAATGATGTTGCCCCTGTTCTATATTTTGGATTAGTTGATCGTGAATTTGATTTTATTGATAATTTTTATTTTAATTGGGGGATACAAGTTTTAAATACAAAATATAGAGATATATTAATTCCAATGTTGAATAATACAGCGCCTGATAGAGTTGATTTCTTAGAGACATATGATGTTTATGCTAATAATATTTTATCTCAAGGTGCATCATATTATACTGGTGATTTTACTCACTACAATGATGATGGTCATTTAGTATG
>CAZEPS010000078.1:0-14955 GCA_964514165.1 uncultured Leptospirales bacterium | reverse complement strand
ATGGGGTAGATTAATAGCAAAAAAAATAATGTCAAATGGTTGGTGTGATCTTGAACCAACATCCGTTTGCTTAGGTGGGGATACAACACCTCCAGTTTTTAATGGATTGGAAAGTGGTCATTACGAATCGGGTTTGATTTTTTTTGGCTTTCCATTTAATGATATCAACATAGATTTTACAGTTACTGATAATGGAACTCTTCATAGTGTTGGAAATGCTAATCATATAGGAGGAGATAATTATAGAATTACTATTAATCCCAATACTTTAGCAAATGGTACATTTTCTAAAATTATTACAGCAATTGATAGTTGTGGAAAAACTAGTCAGATCAAACTTAATTATACTAGAACAGTTTCTTTCCCCATTATATATTCTGGATGGGGTTTTTACTCCTTAGTTTTTAATTATAGTTTTGAAACTATTTAATGTAAGGGAGATTTCTTTTTATTTAAGTAATTTTTAACATCATAGAATTCTTGTAAATAATTTTTTTACACATAATGACAAATTAATTGAGAGGAAACCATGCTAAGAATAATATCACTACTTTTTTTAATAATAATCACTATTACTTCATGTGATCTAAATGATGAAGAAGAAAAGGAGAAATGTAAGGAAACACAATTACAGGTCTATGCACTTCAATTATTTAATTGTGCAAATGGTTATAGTGGCTATGTATCATATGAAAGCTGTCTAGAAAGCGCTAATTCTACATATATTTCAAATTTACTCACATGGTGCGGTGACTAATAGTATAGGCGGCCAGGACGCCCGCCAAAAATTTTAAGTACCTGTCCCTGTGAATGAACGTTTCCGTGAAAACGGTACAGGTACAGCAACCGATAAGCGGCATTATGTAGCATGCATGAAGGTTTTGACAAACAGTTTTTGTTTGACAGGCTGATTCTATGAGAGGACTTTCCTAAAAAGACAACGTTACCGTAGTATGACTCCTTGTTCTATACCGAACTGCAGCCAGATGCCGAATCCACGGACGGGCGGAGGCGGATGTTAAGAAAATTATATTTCAAATTTTAGAACATTCCTTGTCCCGTTATCATTTTTAATAGTATACGTGCCTTCAAGTTGTTCAGCCAGCATTTTAACAATAGTAAGGCCAAAACCAGGCGATTTGCTTTCAAAAACCTGCTCATCAATACCGATGCCGTTATCCTGAACTGTAAGTGTTACATGATTATCCGTCCTGACGAATTCAATTAAAATTCTGTTATTGCCCTTTGCTTTGAAGGCATATTTAAAGATATTTGTTAAAAGCTCGTTAATAATGATACCCACGGGAATAACTTTTCTTGAACTCATAGTAAAATCTGCAATCTTCTTTTCAATAGTGATATTGCTGCTTTCCGGAAACACCGCGATGAGAGAATCGACCAGGCTTTCGATATAATCCTTAACGGAAACGTCCTGATAATCTCTGCCGATCAATAATTTTTCATAAAGCACACGAACGCCCTGGACCCGGGAAACAGCCTTCTGCAACGCGCCCCTGACATCGGTATTATCCGTTGCATCCGCCTGCAGCCGTAACAGGCCTTCAATCTGGGCAACGCTGTTTTTAATGCGGTGATGGACTTCCTTGAGAAGGATTTCTTTCTCTTTGAGCTGCAAAATAATTGTATCTTCATGTTTTTTGTTTTCGGTGATGTCTTCTATCGTAGCCAGCATCCCATCAAAATGACCCTGATTGTCTTTCAGGGGTGTCGCATTGATTGATAATATGACAACCGTACCATCAGGCCAGGTTATGCCGTGCCGGATATCAAAGGCTGTTTTTTCTGTTCTTTTCACTATATTAAAGGGCTGTTTTTCATCCGGCAGGGGCGAACCGTCAAGATCCGTGTGGTTCCATAACGGGGCATCATAGCTTCTTACTGTAATTTCATCTCTTACCAGCCCCAGTATCTCTTCGGCCCTGTTATTGGCATAGGTGATGTTTCCAGTTTTATCCACGGTTACAATACCCACCGGGCTTGTTTCCATGAGTGTTGAGAGAAATGCGGTTTTTTGTTTTAATTCTTCTTCGGCCTGTTTGCGTCCGGAGATGTCCATGAACGTCGTGAGCGTCGCTGGTTCATTTCGGTATTCGATCTGAGAAGAATACAGGGCGACCCATTTTACGGTCCCATTCTTGTTGGGTCCCAATTGGTATTCGTCTGTGTGAGAAATATGTTCGCCCCGAATACGCTTCTGAAAGTTCTCAAAAAATCGCCGCCGATCTTCTTTATGGATGAGTTCCGCCAGTTCATCCGGCCCCATCTCAACCAGCCTTTCAGGGGTATATCCGGTTATCCGGGCCATTGCCGGATTCGCGAAGACCAACCTGACCGGATCAGCCTGAGCGATCACCACTCCCTGCAGGGTACTGTTAACAAGTGTTCGATATTTTACTTCACTCTCTCGCAAAGCCTCTTGCGAATGCTCAAGTTCGTTATTCGCAACAATAAGCTCTTCATTCGCAGCTTCCATTTCTTCAAGAGCAGAATTCAACTCCTCGTTTGCGGCATCAAGGTCTTCGTGCTTTATTCTCATCTCTTCTTCAGCACGTTTGCGATCAGTTATGTCCTGAAAGAAACCATACAACCTGCGGTTTTCTGAATCGATTCTCCCTATCGTATGAACATGCCGAAGATTGCCCTTTGCGGTTATTATCTGCAGTTCCAGATCAAAGGGTTCATTAAATTCAATAGCCCGCTGGACGGCGTTTTCAATGAGGGGCCTTGACTCAGGCGTATAAAAATCAATTCCCTTCTCGACGGTGTTATCATAAGCAGGATCAACTTCGTGAATGCGGAATGTTTCTTCCGTCCAGTTCTGTTCTAATGTGTCAATATTGAATTCCCATCCGCCCACTTTTCCTAACTGCTGAGACTCGGAAAGCAGACGTTTAGTTTCTTTGAGAGCTTCCTCAGCGCGCTCGCGTTGAGCAATACCACGGGAAAGCTTTATCCTGCTGTAGCTCAGTGATGAGATCATCTGGGCAAACTTCACATAAAACGACATTGCCGAATCGACTGTTTCCCGCTTCAAACGCGGGACACGGTCAAGAGCCGCAATATATGCTTCCTCATCGAATCCATACTCACGGGCCTGTT
The DNA here is from genome assembly GCA_964514165.1 of uncultured Leptospirales bacterium. Lineage (GTDB taxonomy): Bacteria > Spirochaetota > UBA4802 > UBA4802 > UBA5550 > CAZEPS01. Next base: position 11,835 of record CAZEPS010000078.1, on the reverse strand, counting down.
TTCTGAACAGTTCGTAATCCATATGCTCATCATCGTAAAAAAACTGCCCGATATAAATATTGCCGAAATGTATGCCGCCTATTTCAAGAGGGCTCACCATATCCCACATGTTGTTTTTGCAGCGGTATGCTTTAAATGTTCCCGCCGGTACACCACTGCCAAGGGCAAGATCACTTTCCAGACAGTTTTTTGCGGCAGCGGGATGGACACGGTGAAATTTCGCGCATATATCCTCCATTGTGGCGCTAGCCAATATCATTCCGGAAATATCAAGTATCGCACCACCGACGTTTGTGGTTTTGAATAACGTCTCCATCATGGTTTGCAGCTCTTCAATATCAATGATGTCGGCAAGATTAAGAGTTTCGATATCGCCATCGGGTTCAAGTATCGTCTTGAGTTTTTTTCTGATGGTGGCTTCGCTTTCACGCAGGGCTTTCTCCGCTTGTTTACGCTCTATTTTTTCATCAAACAATTTCAACGCCATCTTGATCGAGGCATCAAGAACAACAATCCCGGAATTCTTTACCACATACCCGTAAGAAGTTATTTTTTCTGTTTTTTTAACAATTTCAGGTTCAGTATGGGAGGATAAAAAAACAACCGGTATATCTTTTTCTTTCAGTATTGTTTCTGCGGCCTCTGTGCCGTCAATGCCGGAGCCGAGGTCAATATCCATGAGGATAAGATCAATAGCTGAATCAGGACTGAGGACTGTCTGCACAGCATCTTCACCCTTTAAAACATGATGCACAGCATAGTCGATCTTTTCCAATTGCCGTTTTTGCAACATGGCAATCATTGCTTCATCTTCCACAAGAAGGATTGACTTTTTGCTGTTATCCATTGTATTGTAATCCTCCTGTTATTTTCATTATGTCTTTCGCCGGCAAGGAAGCCGGCGCCCGAGCCAGTTGGCGAGGTTTTTCATCTAACGATCAGGCGTGTATTCTTCCCTGCGAAGCAGGGCAGAATACACGCCATGTTGGACTAAACCGCCTCCGGGGGTGCTACAAATATTATTTTTGTTCAGCTTATCATACATCAGCGGTTTTTTTTCGGCTGCTACGGTAAGACTTCTATGAGTTATGCGCAGTTTTGCTCCCCATATTAATACAACTAGGTTATTTTGCTATATGAATTTTATCTTTTTCTACAAGTTTTCCATTCACATATTTATGAATTAAACTTGAAAGAAGTGTTTGATAGGGTATCCCCACCTCAACTGCTTTCTTCTGAATTAATTCCAAATCTCGTTGTGATATTCGTATATTAACCCTTTTGTCTTTTTTAAGTGTAGATTTTGCATAATTTTCATGGCGCAATATTTCCTTTTTATATTTGGAACATCAACCCATTCACCAGATTCATAGGATTCCAGAATATCTTTTTCATATTGATCAAATTTACTTTTCATACTTTTCTCCAGGTAAACTTTAGTTGCTTTTCGGCTAGGTATTATCTTTTACCCTCACTAAGAAAATTTTAAGTACCTATCCCTGTGAGTGAACGTTTCCGTGAAAACGGTACAGGCACAGCAACCGATAAAGCGCATTCTGTAGCATACTTGCATGTACCAGCAATCACTTTTTGCTGAGAGGGAACCGCAGATTCTTAAGAAAACAGATTCTTAAGAAAACAATTAAAGACATGCTTTATGACCATAGCTTTGAATTTTTCCTTACCTGGTCCAATGAGAAGATAAAAGCGTCTCACCTGATAGCCCTTTTCAGTTATTACGGAGGGTCAACCCGGGCTGATATTCTTACTCCCGATGACCTGAACAGGAAAAAGGTAATCGAAAATATCTGCAGCGATCATTTCAGTGCGCTTCTATCGATGAAGGGAAACAGTAATGAAAATTAACAGCATCCACACTACTCTCCCGTCACCTGATCTGCCCGCGCCCAGGGACGGGTATGAGCTTAAAGATACTACAGATGTTCTTTTTCTCTCGCACATTCTCTGGAAGGCGGCAAAGGATGACATGCTGGAGCACTATTCACGCGATGAAAATGAGCACCTTTACCTACTGCGGGGAAAATCGGAACAGACGCGAAATCCGGTTAGCGGTAACGCGGCAGATATTCCCACGGGCTTTAAACATGTAAAGAATATCAAAATCTCCAAAGTGCGCACATATCTGCGAAAAGGATTTTACGGATACCGCCATCTGCTGGAAAGGCTCTACGGCCTGGATGGTTATTCTGTATCATATAACATAGTAATAAACGGCATGGAAGTCTACACAACAGCTCGGAAAGAGCGCTACACCGTTCAATACATTATTGATCACCCTCCACATAGATGGTGCCTGTTGTTGTGATTTTATACGGAGACGCGGAGCCCTGTTGTAATGGGTAAATTCCAAGACTGTAACCGGTAAGTGGTAAACCGTAAATGGTAAACCACCCGAGTTCTCACTCCGGTGTGCCGTCATATTTTAAGTGGATAAACGGCATTGCCACTTCCCGTTTGCGCCACGGGATTCGGGCTAACCTTCCTCACGGAAGTTTCGCTCCTGCTCCCCTGTCTCCGTTTAAAACATTATAAAATCAAAAACCTATTCATTCTTAAAAGAAACCGTATTACTGTGATTCGCTTCATGTATGGCGTTTTCAAGTTCCCTCAACCGCTTCAGCGACTCCAGATAATCCTTGTATGAATCGATAAAGGAATAACCGGAACCTTTCACAATATCACGCTCCTCTTTGTAAATGACTGTATCGAAAGCAGATTCAACCGACTGCTCTTTAAATCTTTGAACATCCTCCAGAGCTGACCGCCTCATCTCAAGGGCCTCTGCAATACTGATCTTATTCCCTTCGAAATCAAAAGTAACAGTGAAATTTGCCTTCTGAAGTTCCGCATTGAGTTTCAGCCTTTTAACCTGAAGCTTTTTAAGGCTCTCCTCCATTTTCTTCCGCTCAAAATCAGCCGCGGGCTTCCTGAAACTGACAGGCACACTGGAACCATACGCCCCCCTTTCAGGTTCAGGCCCCTGCACAAGCCCTCTGAGCAGGTCCATGTGTGAATCATAAGATCCCCTGATCAGAATTGCCTCATGAATATAAAGATTTCCCTTTTTGTCCGGCATGTTATCCTCCCCTGAATGTTTTCACGCTGTTAAGAATTACAGCGTCACCGGATCACAAATTCTTCAGGTCAACATAACATTATACCGAATTCAGGGTAGAAAAGGTATACCTTTGATGTCTACCTTTTATACCGGTCACCAGGAGTACGGCAGGGGTTAGACATTACGCAGATACAAATACTGTAAATTCATAGACGTTTTTTATCAAGAAAAATTTATGCGTTTCCGGAGCGAGACCTGCAGGAAAGGGATTATTACCTGCGGTCAATTCTTTCAGAGTAACAGTTTCCCTCCCGCCGGGCTGGTCCAGGGATATTTCTTCATGCTCCCCATAGCCGGCCTGCAGCATGGTACCGGCCCACTGTTTCAGTAAATATTTATTATAATCATTCATACAGGAGAGGTTGACAGTCCAGCGGTCGGGGCGCGTATATCGGCGCGCCCGTATCCAGCCCTTTCTGATGAGTTCCAGTATGATCTCCTCCCTGGCTTTTCCTTCAATGCCGAAAGGTTCATTGTACTTCTCATAAACTGACCGTATCTCCTCTTCGGTCAGTTCAAAGGCCCCCGGACTTTTTATGACCTCTGTTATATGCTTTGATTCTCCCATGGGAAGGGCCTCTCCCTGTGGGCTTATCCAGAAGGCATCCATGTTGTTTTGACTTTCCATTACTCTCTTTCATCAAACATCAAATCAGAATCAGGACTCCATTTACTCTTATCCGATAATTTCGTCTTCTTCCATTTCATCTTCAAATTCTTCTGTGCCTTAGCGTGAAATGGCTTATCATTGACCGATATCCATAAGAAATACTCCTGGCAGCCGGTTGTGCTTTATCATCACTGCCGATACTTTAAACTCTTCCGCCAGTTTACAGGCAACGGGGAACAGTTCTTTAAAGCTTATTCCAATCAATTCCAGGCATAAGCTTTCAGCGCTGAAGAGGTTTCTACTCTCTTTGTCAAAATATTTTCTCCGGAAAAACGTTCCCGTTGAATATACTCTCACATTTAAGGGAAGGCCGCTCACACTGCCCGGCTCTTCGTGAGCTGTACCTTCTCTCACGGCCCCGCTTAAACTGTTTCTTAACAACTCCTTCAGTTTCATTGCAATTGAATGTTCATCCTGTTCCCTTTTAATATCTGCGGGGAACAGAATCATCGCTTCATTGAGTTCATCCCCGTTATATGTTGCCTCTCTGAAAGGAACCGGACTGCCCTCAGGATTGAAATACTTACTTTCTCCTCTGCGCCCCCTGAAGGCGCCGTGCCATTTGAGCGCGTCAAAATAGCTTTCGCTCTTTACGCCCCTTAATCTGACATGAAACATGTCTTCATACATGGAGTAATTATTTTCTCCCCTTTGCCGTTTTAACAGTGACCGAAGATAGTTCATTACTTTCCCCCTTTGACTGTTATCTGAAAACCCTTAATGCTCACACTTAATACCGGATTATTTTCACGGCAGCATCTTTAACAAAGTCATGAACGGCCTGTTCTTTAACGGCACAGGCCGTTCTTCAGATTGACTCAATGTAACGCTTTTTCATCCTCCCACTTCTTAAACAACCAGGTGATATCTTTCCCCTTCAAGGTAAGGGTCGCTTTACCCGTTGCAACATTTCGGGCCCCTTCGGGCGGGTCGGGTATTAGTTCCCCTTTAAGATCATAAACCTCGATATCGCTTTCCTCATAATCGTAGTATCTCTGTAGCGAAAAGGAGATTACTTTACCGAAAGCAGGGATGCTGCCTCCAAACTCCTCCAGTCTTTTCAACCTGTCTTCAATGAAAGCCTTAATAATATGTTTCTGCCTTTCAGGAGATTGGTCGTTAAAATCCGGGGCCAGTTTAATATATTTCATCCTGTCACTTCCGAGTATTGCACACACAAAGATAGGGCTTGGTATCCTCCGTTCAGTATTACAGTAGAGAAAGGGCACAAACTCTCTCCTTTCCCGTTCCTCCTGTTGCCGCCTTTCCTCTTCAAGTTCACATTGAGTCTCCTTTAGCTTTTCATTGATCTCCTCTCTGGGAACATCCAGCGCCACATGCAGATTATCCACAACCATACTGTTACACTGCAGATCATTAAGAAACTCATGCAGTCTTCTGCATCCCTTCGCTATGTTCTTGTACCCGACTTTCCTCGCCACGTCAGACTTCCTGAGCCCCTTCTCCTTCATAATCTCAACGACATACTTCTGAATCGCATACATAACGTCCTCCTTTTTAGCTGATATTTGGGCCCGCAATATGGATCAAATCGGCCCTGAATAAATTACCGGGAAATAAAAATCCCGCTTCTGGCTAAAGCGGGACATACGGGGGTACATGGTCCGAAATGCCACTCTTTAGCCGTATTTTTTTTCCGCGCCCGCAAGCTGTGCATCAAATCGGCGCGCTTTTCACTATTATAATACTGAATCTCTTTCCCCCGGTCAAAGTTTAATTCTCATGCAACTTCCCGGCAAATGATTCATATACAATATACTGTATCTTTGATAAAAAGGTATACCTTTAAGGTATAGGTTGATACAATATATAATCGCTTTGAAGCTCTATGAGAAAATACACTATAAATCTGACTTGACGAATAACCTGAAGATATTTATCTTTTTGGAAAATATATTTTTCGAGGAATACCTTGGATTTCGAATTCTATTATGATGAAGAACTGGGTGCAACACATATCGAAAAGCATTCTGTAAGTGAGCTGGAAATATTTGAATTTTTCACGGAAATTTTATACTTTGAGAAGAGGAGAGATGACAACAGTTATATCGGAATTGGTAAACTATCCTCAGGCAGGTACTTGCAGGTTGTTTATCGAAAACTGAGAACTGAACTCTATTTCATTATTATCGCTTATGATATTGAAGACAAAGATGCAATCAATTTTATCGAAGAGAGATTAGAACATGAAAGTGATAAGTAAAAAGACATTTGAGGTTACCCTGGTTGCACCTGATTCCGGGGATGAAGACCAGGAGATAAAGCGAATCATCAAAGAAGTACGGGAACAGAAGTTTGACGACAAGGGATGGGCAACTGTAAACAATTCTAAATAACCCTCGCATATTATAATACTTAATCTCTTCTCCCCGGTCAAAGTTTAATTCTCATGGAACTTCCCGGTGAATGATTCATATATACCACAGGATTACATGCATGGATAAAAAAGAGGCTATCGTAAAAGCAAAGAAATTTCTCGGAGAGATAAAAAGCATTATCAAAATAGATAAGGCTTACCTCTTCGGTTCTCATGCTTCAAATACAGGATGAATCGACAGTGATATTGACATTGGCATATTTACAACCATGATCAATGATGATTATTTTACAGCGTTAAAAAAGTTATATCGTGTCCGGCGCAATAACGACCCACGCATCGAACCTCATTTATTTATTGAGGGCAAAGACATTAGTGGTTTCGCAGAGGAAGTGGAGCGGACCGGAGAGAGGATTGAATAGCAGTTATAACTTGTTTTTATTGTCATGCGCTGATTCCCATCTCAAGCGCATTCTGAATATAGGGCTGTTTCCCTCTCAGGGAAAGCAACTCCGATAATGAAATCACTTTGATATCGGTGATAATATTATATTTCAAATCTGTTTCATAACAAATTTCGTATATTTCTCTTTCTTTACGCCAGTCATAATCAGTATTCAATATTATCAGAATATCATAATCTGAATATTCCTGCGCACCTCCACTGGCCCGGGAACCGAAGAGGATAATTAGATCTACAATCCCGCCGAGATTACTTTTTAAATTCTTTTTCAGATCATTCAAAACTGTATTATTATCCATATATATGCCATCTACCAGATATATATTGGTATCAATATAAATCATACATTACAGGATTTCAACATAAATTTTAAGTACCGGTCCCTGTGAGTGAACGTTTCCGTGAAAACGGTACAGGCACAGCAACCGATAAAGCGCATTCTGTAGCATATTCATCTGTACCAGCAATCACTTTTTGCTGAGAGGGAACTGGAAATTCTTAGAAAGAGAAAGATAACAAATCTTTTCACTAATATAGTTTTACTTGACAGTAACAATAAAAGTTATGATATTTAAAATATTCTATTAAACAGGAAAACTGAGTATGGATAAATCAATAGAGAAAATAATAAATGACATTTTAAATCTTCCCTATCAGATAAGAGCGTATTTAGCAGAAAAGCTTATCGAGAGCCTTGATTCAGATACTGACTTCGAAATTTCAAGTGAATGGAAAGCTGAAATAGAACAAAGGTGCAAAGAGATAGACAAAGGTAATGTAATTCTTAAAGACGCCGATGAAGTTTTCACTGCAGCATTTAAAGAATTGAAGTGAAACCTGTCAAGTTTCACCCTGAAGCTGAAAAAGAAATGCTTGAATCCTCAAAGTATTATGAGTCACAACAGAAGGACCTGGGCAAGCGATTTCTTGAACAATTTCAAAGCTCCGTAAAACACATCCAAATTAATCCAGAAATATACCAAAAGATTGATGGTAATATTCGCAGATGCCAAACAAAGATCTTTCCATTTGGAATCATATTCAGAGAACAATCTGAACAAATTGAAATTATTGCTGTGATGCATTTGAAAAGAAAGCCTGAATACTGGAAAGAAAGGATAGTTTGAAAATTATATATAAAGCATTATAAATAAAAAACCCGCAGGCAAATTGCGGGTTTTTTATCATGGGTGGATGACGGGACTCGAACCCGCGACAACTGGAACCACAATCTGTATATACAAATTTTAAGTACCGGTCCCTGTGAGTGAACATTTCCGTGAAAACGGTACAGGCACAGCAACCGATAAGCGGCATTATGTAGTATACTCGCTGAATTCAGCAATCTCTTCTTGTTGAGAGTGAACCGCTGATTCTTAAGAAAATAAGAAAAAAAATAAATTTCACGCAGAGACGCAAAGGGAAGGATTGTTTGATGGTGGAATTAATCATATTTCTTTGCGCCTTAGCGCCTTTGCGTGAGAAAACACTTTTTGCTGAGAGTAAACCGCAAATACCTAAAAAAAATGGGGGGATACCCCATTTTGATGGGTTAAAAATAATTATTCAGGCTGGCACCAGTTGATGTAATCGATTGAGTTATTGTTTTTCTATACCCGAACTGATCAATAACAGTTCCGCTCTTTTCGAACATGGAGTGAATCGGTACAATGACCGCCCCGGGCAGGTCAAGCTCACTATCGGTGAACACCAGGGTTTCATCCCCTTTTAACTTCAGGGCATATTCACCGGGGTTGATATGGACCAGGGCAGTGATTTTTTTATCGGCTGGCCCTCCCCGAAGTGAATCGTGTCCCCCGATTTTTTCATAGAGATATTCAAAATTACAGTAATTATTGAGAACCAGGAGTTTCCCCTTCCCGGTTTCCTTGAGAGTAGTGAGAATTGATTCCAGTATTGTCTTATCAGTCTGCTGGAGGTTCAATGCCACCAGGGTGTCTGTACTGATTCTTTTCCTGAGTTGTTGCAGCAGTTTCTCATCCGTATCGAATGCGGTGCTTTCAAAATAGCTGTCGCTGACCCCCTTTTTCAGATAAACAGGGACGGTTGTATCGTTCCGGATCAGTTTTCGAAACGCAACGGAGTTGAATTCCTCGGTAAAGCCGCCGAAGTAGAAGATCTCAGAAACGGTTCCATCATCAACCGGCCTTTCGTTCCAGGGAATCCCGGATTCTTTTAACAGGGCAAACTTACCCCCATCCCGGTCGATTTCCGGTGAGAAGAGTCTGATCGATCTGGTTTTAGCGAAATCAACGACCCTGTCGATCTCCTCAACAGTGAGTGCCGGGGACAGGGTCATGAGCGAACTTTTTGGCTCGAGTCTGTCAATGACTGCCCTTGCTGTATCAACGGTTTCCTGCTTAATAATAATATTTTTATGTATAAAGGGTTCATACCCGAAGCGCCCCCGCTTGCAGAGGTTGTCGAGAGATTCGCCATTTGCCCTGGACGATATCTTGATGAAATTGCCATCCCTGGCCTCCACCGCCATGAAACACCCGTCACCGCAGAGGTGGCAGTGGGTACGGGTAACCTCTGGTTCAAAGGGGCCCGGCTTCCCCAGGGGAAGTTTCTCCACCAGGGCCCCCACCGGGCAGGACGCCACGCAGAGGCCGCAGAGTATGCAGGTGGTTTCGTCCAGGGGACTGTACTTGAAGGGGACCGGCTTCGCGTCAAAGCCCCGTTTGTCAAAGGCGAACACGGCCTGTTTCTGTATCTCGGAGCAGACCCTCACGCACTGCCCGCAGTTGACGCACTTCTCGGTGTTCATGGCGATATATTCGTTCCGGGTGTCGTAGCCCGGCTCTCGAAACACCCCGTCAATGAACCTGGATTTGTCCGCGCCGTATTCCCACGAATACTCTTTCAGTTTACATTCAAACACGTCCTGACATCCGCACTCAAGGCACCGGGCGGCCTCTTTCATCACGTTTTCCCTGCTGAAGCCGATGTCTACCTCTTCAAACACAGACCGCCGCTTTTCAAGGGGGATCTTCTTTATCGATTCCCGTTTCACCGGCTCCCGGTGGGAGAACTCCTCACGCTCAATGGTGCCGAAGTCCTCTTTCTGGATATGGAACTTCAGCAGATTCTCAGGGGTGAGATCCTCATCCTTTAGATACCGGTCGATGACGAATGCGGCCTCCCGGCCGTGGCCGATGGCCCCGATAACAACGCCGGGGCCAGTCACCGAATCGCCCCCGGCGAATACCCCGTCAAGGTTCGTCAGGAGGAGTTTTTCGTCGTAGACCAGGGTCCCCCAGCTCGTCTCCCGGACACCCTCGCAGCAGACGGTTTCAATCTTCTGGCCGATGGCCTCGATGACCCAGTCGACCTCTTCTATGTACTCGCTCCCCTCCACCGGTACGGGGCGCCGCCTGCCGCTTGTGTCCGGCTCCCCGAGCTCCATTTTCTGGAGATTTACCGACGTGAGCTTGTCCCCGTTGCCGATAAATTCCACCGGGTTGGTCAATATGCGGATGTCTACCCCCTCGTCACGGGCGTCGTCGATCTCTTCGAAGTGGGCGGGCATCTCCTTCTCGGTGCGGCGGTACACGACGGTGACACTCTCGGCCCCGAGGCGGAGTGACGTCCTGGCCGCGTCTATGGCGGTGTTGCCGCCCCCCACGACCACGACCTTCCCCGAGACGCCGGTGTCGTTTCCAAGGGCCACTTCCCGCAGAAAGTCCACCCCCTGGATCACCTGGGGCAGATCCTCACCCGGGACACCCATGGAGCTCCCGAGCTGGGCCCCGATGGCGAGGTAGACGCTGTCATATTCCGTCTGGAGCCATCCGAGGGACACCTCCCGCCCCATTTTGCAGTTGTACTTTATATCGACTCCCATGGAAAGGATCAGATCGATTTCCCGGTCCAGGTCTTTTTTCGGAAGCCGGTACTCGGGGATCCCGTACCGGAGCATGCCCCCGGGCTTCGGCATCATCTCGTACACCGTGACCCGGTGGCCGTACTGCCTGAGGAAATAGGCTGCGGTGAGGCCCGAGGGGCCGCTCCCCACTATGGCCACGTGTCTGCCGGTGTCCGGCCCCGGTTCGGGCATGTAGTCACGGCCGGAAACCTGGTCCTGCTCCGCCATGAAACGCTTGATGTTCTTTATGTCGACCGGCTCGTCGATGTAATTACGCCGGCACACGTCCTCGCAGGGGTGGGAGCAAATCTTGCCGCACACCAGGGGAAAGGCGTTGGTCTCCCGCATCAGCCTCTGGCCCTCGTCGAAGAGGCCCCGGGCGCAGAGGGCGATATACCCCTGGATATCGACATGGGCGGGGCAGGCGACCCGGCACGGGGGGTAACAGTCTGCCCGGTGGTTCGAGAGGAGGAGCTCCAGGTTAGCCTTTCTCGAAGCAAGGACCCGTTCGCTCCTGGTGTGAATCACCATACCCTCCCGCATGGGGGTGGCGCATGCCGGTTTCAGGTTCTGCTCCCCCTCAATCTCGACCACGCAGATATAGCACGAGGTAAATGGCTCGAGCTGTTCGTTATGGCAGAGGGTCGGGATGGTGTCGATGCCGAGTTCATGGACCGCCTCGAGTATGGTCTGGTCTTTACCGACCCGGAAGCTCCCGCCGTTTATCGTAACGTTCACCATGTCGGTTTTTTCTTTTACGTTCATTCCACATTCACCGCGTCAAACCTGCATGCGGTAACGCAGTCACCGCACTTGATGCAGGCGTTCTGGTCAATCACGTGGGGTCCCTTTTTTTCACCGGAGATGGCTCCGGCCGGACAGTTTCGCGCGCACAGGGTGCAGCCGGTGCACGCACCGGGGTCGATGGTATAGGTCAGGAGGGGCTTGCAGACCCCGGCCCGGCATTTTTTATCCATCACGTGCTCGATGTATTCGTCTTTGAAATAACGGAGGGTCGTCAAAACCGGGTTGGCCGCTGTTTTGCCGAGGCCGCAGAGGGAACTGTCCCTTACCTCCCCGCTCAGGGCCTCGAGCTTGTCAATGTCAGACTCGTCCCCCCCGCCGCGGGTTATTCTCTCAAGGATCTCGTAGAGGCGGCGGGTCCCGACGCGGCAGAAGGTGCACTTGCCGCACGACTCGTTTCGAATGAAATTCATGAAGAACCTGGCAACGTCCACCATGCAGGTGGTTTCGTCCATGACCACCATGCCGCCGGAGCCCATCATGGCGCCGGATTCAACCAGGGTGCTGTAATCTACCGGTGTATCGAGAAGGT
>CAZEPS010000077.1:0-16512 GCA_964514165.1 uncultured Leptospirales bacterium | reverse complement strand
GCTTATTCAGGATGTTCGTGGGTAGGGTGCTCTGATGTTGGATGTTCCGATGCTTTTTCTGCTTTTCCAGTGTCAGAAGATTCCTCTTTTGCTTTTTCTCCACCAGATTCTTTGCTTTTGCATCTGCATCCTGTGAGTGCAGTTGTGAAAACAATAAAAACCATACCTAAAGCAAATAATTTTTTTAATATTTTCATCTGAATGAAAGTCATCACCATCATAAAATGGAAGCGATAACTTTTTAGCCAGTTTTGATCCGATTAGTGTTTTACCTGATCCAGATACACCCATGACAATAAAAATCATTTACGGTTTCCTATGTTGAGTAAAATATAAACCTTGATATAGCAGATTGTTTCTAACCGCCATTAAAATATCGGTGTTGACAAATTTGAAGTAAAAATACTACTATTTGATTTATGAGCCCAGTCCTATTAGATTTTCACTATTTACAATAAGGGTTTCTCATGATATCAATAGCTGAGTCCCCATATCTTTCCTAATTAAAATTGTGAAAGGGTAACTATTCAGCTATATGTAATTATATGCACATTAATAGAAAATTTTGAATGTGCCCTTATATCAACATTTAAGGAAATTGAAAAATGACACTTAATGAGTATTTATTGGAAAATCCCTGGGATGAAAGATGGAGTAAAAGGGGCAAGCCAGTTAATTATTTCTTTACTATTGCCCTTCCCGGAACAGTACCAGAAGTCTGGCCTGTTGTTGCGAACACCTCTGAAGTCAACGGGAGGATGAATCTTCCTCAAATGCATTTCACAGAGAAAGATGGAAACGTTGTTGGAAAGAACAAAATGGCGGGCATCGAACAGGAATGGATGGAGGTTCCCTGGCAGTGGGAAGAAGGAAAATTCCTTCTTGGAGAAAGAATATATACAAAAGGAATCGCTCATTATATGAAGGGGCACTTTATACTGGAAGAAAAATCCGTCACTGAAACAGATGTACACGTATTTTTTGGCATGATACCAACGAATCTTAAAAACCGAATACTCCTTACGGTTGCGAGGTACAGTTTTATAAAAAGAATGACAAACGTCATGAGAGAAATGCTGGAGGAGCAAAAAGACAACTCAAAAATTGAATTTAAAATTGATTCAGGTATCAGTCTTTCTACCGCAGTGAAAGAAAGCAGTAATAAAACATGGATTGATATGAAAAGAATATATTCTATTGTAGAATCTCTAAAAAATGAGAATATAAATCATGGTATTCTGGATTTATTATCAGACTATATTATTAAAAGCCCTAATAATGACTTGTACAGAATGCGCCCCAAATATCTTGCACGAAAATTTAATATGGATGAACAGGAATTAATAAATACCATGCTGCACTCCACCAGGACTGGTCTGTTAAATATGACATGGGACATCATCTGCCCGCACTGTCTTGGTGTTCGCGAACGGGCAAATCACCTATGGGATGTAAGAAGAGTCAGCTCATGTGATGTGTGCAAAATTGATTTCGAAACGACCGGTATCAATTCACTGGAAATATCCTTCTATCCGAATCCGGACATCCGAAAAGTGGAGAAAGTCCTCTACTGCAGCGCTGAGCCTGTTAAAAAAAATCATATAAAATACCAGAGAGATCTTAAGCCAGAAGAACAAACATCATATACAATACCTTCCATAAACGGTCTCTTCCGAATGAGGATACTCGGTGAAAAAAAGTACAACCATCTGGCAATACAACCTGATGATGAAATTCGAACAATACTATGGACCAATGAAATGGCTGATCAGGATATAACCTGCGGACCAGATTCGATTATCTTGATGGAGAATAATGATCAGCAAACGAAAACTTTCATTATAGAAGAAAACAAGACAGACGCTGACGCGCTGCGACCCAGGGACATTTTCAATATTCAGGAGTTTCGAGACCTCTTCTCAGATGAATCTCTGGCTGTTGATTTGTCAATAGATGTCGGGATTCAAAATATTGTATTTGTTGATGTTGTGAGGTCAACTGAACTGTACCAGCTTGAAGGAAATACAAAAGCATTTTCATTGATGCGTCACTACTTTCAGAAAAGTCATGAAATAGCCGGTGAATATAATGGTGCTATAGTAAAAACAATGGGAGACGCGGTTATTCTTACATTTAACCGCCCAATAGACGCCCTCAGGTCATCTATCCGGTTTGTTACCTTTTTTGATGGGAAAAAAGACGATACCCCGCTTCAGGTCCGTATAACAATCAACCGAGGTTCGTGTCTTGCTGTAAATCTGAACAGTTCAATAGACTATTTCGGCCAGCCGGTAAATATTGTAGCGAAACTGCAGAGTTACGCCGATGGAGGGGAGATAGTCTTCACAGAAGATTTTATTCAAGTTGATACAGTTAAGGAATATTTAACCGGCAAAGGTTTTAATTTCAGTAAAAATCATACGGCCTCAATCAAGGGTGCTGGAATAGTTAAATACTGGAAATTAAATGTAAAGAAAAAGGAGAAAGAACCTGTTGGTTAAAATCAATGAAATGAAGCATATGTACTGCTTCTAATATCTTTTATGCAATCACCATATATTTTTTAGCATTTTATTGACACAACAAACATGGTGATAAAAAATATACCTGCATAAAAATTACCGATAACTATAGATTATTTTTCTTAGAAGAGGGGCTTAATGCAATACGGATATGCCGGCACAATACTCCGGGTAGACCTCGCAACAGGCATCACATCTCCCATCAACACTGAAGAATACGCGCCCCTTTTCCTGGGGGGTCGTGGATTTGCCGCAAAACTTTACTGGGACGAGGTTGAACCTGAAACTGAAGCATTCGATGAAAAAAACAAGCTGATGTTCATGCTGGGCCCCCTGGCAGGAATCCCGGCAATCGGCGGTTCACGATGGGGGGTATACGGAAAATCCGCCCTGAACATACGACATTCTTTCAATTATGGCAACCTTGGTGGAACATTCGGAGCAGAGCTCAAGTTCGCGGGATATGACGGCATGGTCATCCAGGGGAAATCAGACAAGCCGGTTTATATTCATATACAGGATGATTCTGTCACGATTAAATCAGCCTCCCATCTCTGGGGAAAAAACAGTATCGAAACCAGGAAGATACTCCAACAGGAACTCGGACCAAAAACCAGGGTAGTGTCCATCGGCCAGGCGGGAGAAAATCTTGTCTCCAACGCCATAGTTCTTGCCGATGGTGATGCCAGCGGCTCCGGTGGACTTGGAGCCGTCATGGGTTCCAAAAACTGCAAGGCGGTGGCGGTAACCGGCACAAATCGGAAGGTGCCGGTCGCAGACATGGACCGAATCAGGGAACTGGCTAAATACATCCACAGCCTGGGCCGGGGAAACGTAAAGGTCTGGGGTGTTGACTTCATGGCCCACGGCCCCAGGACGAAAAAAGCCCCCTGCTACGGGTGCATGGGCGACTGCCTCAGGGTGAACTATACCGCTGATAACGGCAAACAGGGAAAGTTCATGTGCCAGTCCAGGTTCTTCTATTTCGCGCAGTCCCTCATTTACCACCAGGCAGACAACGACGTCCCATTTATGGCAAACAAGCTCTGCGATGAATACGGCATCGACACCTGGGTCCTGGAAGAAACCATGAAGTGGTTTATCAATTGTTATCATGAAGGATTGATAACCGAGGAAGAGGCTGAAATCCCGCTTTCAAAGGTAGGGAGCTGGGAGTTTATCGAAGCCCTGACACGGAAGATCGCCTTCAGGGAGGGGATCGGTGACATCCTTGCGGGGGGAGTCCACCGTGCGGCAGAAGAATTCGGTGAAGACAGTAAAAAGCTCATCCGCTCCGTGGATCCATACGAACCGCGGCTTTACCTCACCAACGCACTTATTTTCCCCTTCGAGCCACGGGAACCGATACAGCAGGTTCATGAGGTTGGTCTCTCCCTTGCCCAGTGGGCCACGTCTGCAAAGGGAATACCGGGATCCAGCATCGACACTGATGTTCTCTTCGGCATAGCGAAAAAATTCTGGGGGAGCGAAAAGGCCGCCGACATGACCACCTACGAAGGCAAGGCCCTGGCAGCCAGGATGATCCAGGACCGACAATACGCCAAAGAAAGCCTTATTACCTGTGACTGGATGTATCCTGTCCTGGACCGCCCGAACATGGAGGACAGGGTCGGCGAGCCGGACATGGAAAGCAAAGTCATATCAGCTGTTATGGGAAAGGATATTTCTGAGGATGAATTGAACAGATACGGCGAACGAGTCTTCAACCTCCAGCGTGCCGTGCTTCTTCGCGATGGACACAGGGCCCTGGAAGATGACATGCTGCCTGACGAATGGCACACCCAGCCCCTTGAGTCCCACATCGCGGATCCTGACTGTCTCGCTCCCGGTGCTGACCGGGAACCGGTTTCCCGCAAGGGGTCCCTGGTAAATAAAGATGATTATACAGCTATTCTAAAGGAATATTATGAACTCAGGGGCTGGAACACGAATACAGGCCTCCAGACAAGAAAACAGATGCATGATCTTGATCTGTCCGATATATGGGATGAACTTGAATCGCAGGGAATGTCTTCCCCGGCGAATTAACAGGACACATAATGATATCGCTACTTTACATCGGAATCGCGCATTCACTTTTTACCATACTCTTTTTCATGACTAATCACCCGAACCGTATCTCTGATAAGGTGGTATCGGTCTTTATGATGATGCTGGTTATTCCCGTCATAGGGATAACCTTGACAATGTCCATCGGTGGACCAGGGATAGGCATACCACCGTACATGAGATTAACCAGTTTTCCTTTTACGTATGGCCCCCTCATCTATTTCTACGCTCGCGCGGTTACCAGCGAGACCCTGGTTATAAAGAAGAAGGATCTCCTTCATTTCCTTCCATTTATACTCTTTACGGCAGTGAGCCTTGTCTTTACAAGGGAAATAAATACACCACACCCTCCTCCCGGTCTGCGGGCTTCGGGCCCGGTCCCTGCGGAGAGTGTTTTTATGCACTTTCAGAATATAGCCATACTCGTGTCATTCATCTATTACTCGGTGCTGATAATAACCCTTGTTAACTCCCACAAAAAACGCCTGAAAGATTACTTTACGGCTGAAATGAGGAATATGACTCTTCACTGGCTTCTCTGGATTATTATCAGTTTTATCCTGACTTATCTCTTTATTATTATCTCTGAGTTTGTCATTGATACCGGACCAAACAGAGATATAATGCCTCCACATCATATCCACGCCATAGGGCTGACCTTTTTTATCATTGTTTTCAGTTTTTTCGCTTTGAAGCAACCAACAATCTATAGATACCAAATGGAGTTATCTTCTGGCGGGGTTGATAAAGAACGGAAATATGAGGAATCCGGCCTGAAGGATGATGAAGCTGGAAGGTACCTGAGTATTCTTGAATCTTATATGAATGATAAAAAGCCCTATACTGATGGTGATCTTACAATAGTGGACATTGCCGCGGTTCTTGAAATACCGCGTCATCATATAACCCGGGTCATAAATGAACGTTTAAATAAGAACTTTTATACCTATGTGAACGAATACAGGATCAAACTGGCAAAAGAGATGATGTCTGATGAATCCTTCCGAGATAACAGTCTCCTGAGTATTGCCTATGAGGCCGGATTCAATTCAAAATCCTCGTTTAAAACGGTTTTTAAGAAGTTTACCGGCATGACCCCGTCAGAATACCGGTTGAATGCTTAAAATGGGCCTAAACGTGCCTGAAAAATGAAGCGTAATACCCGGGTCGCCGTGATAAGAAGAACAGTTATCGGTCTTAAATCGGTTTTTCCACCATCTCGCTGAACTTCAGCTTCTTCGGAATACTCTGTTTAATTTCATCCGGGATAGGGCCCTCACCAAGGCCGTAGTATTTCCTGAGACCCTTGATAAAAATAGTATATTCCGAGAGATCATTCCAGAGAATGAAATCTGACAGGCCGCTGTCTTTCAGGCCATCCAGCTCCCACCGGAGATAGTCGACGCTATAGTTGTCCCAGTTGTCCTTGTAGTAAAAGCCCTGGATATAGGGGCGAATGTGGACCCCCTTTGTCAGTTCTATGGCCCGCTTGCAGCTCAGGTAGATGATATAGTAGATCTGTTTGTCGCCGTAACTGGCCCCGTACCCCCCGGTGTAATGAGAAGGGTAGAACATGGGGCTTACCGCGTCCACATGCCGGGCCAGTTCCGCGATGTCCTGGCCTATCCAGTTCCCCCACTTGAAGACCGCGTTGTAGCCGAAGATATCAATTGATACGGGAACGTCCAGCTCCGTTCTCGCTTTTTTCAGGAAGGATACCAGGGCCTCCCGCATGGTCTGATGCTCCCGCTTAAAATCATAGGTGCGGGAATCCTTATCGCCCCTGACATCAGGAAAGCGGATATAGTCAAACTGGACCTCGTCCACCCCGGCCTTCACCAGGGCCTTTGCCGCGGCGATGTTGTAGTCCCACACGAACTCACTGTGGGCGTCGACCCACTTCTCCGGCCCCTTTTTGTAGGGATACCCGGCCCGGTTTTTGATGGCGTATTTATAATCCTGGTATGGATAAAGCTTTCCGTCCTTGAATGCGACAAGCCGGCCGATGACGTAGATGCCGTCATTCTGGAGGCGTTTGATGGTTTTCGCAACGTTTATGTACGGGTTCACCGCATCAGGGACTGCGGTAATCATCGGGTCGTCCACCGGCACCCGTATGGTTCCGTAGTCGTCTTTTAGATTTATGACCACGGCGTTGAATTTCAGGTGACTGAGGAGCCTGATGAGTTTATCATAGTTGTCACGCTGGGTGAAGGAGTAGCTGATGTAGAGGGCCCGTTTTCCCAGGGCCCGCCTGTCCGGCTCGAAATCCCGCTTCGGCTGATACCCGGGGGCCGCCGCGATGCGGCACTCTTTCGAATGGATAAAAATCCGCCCCCCTGGTTCGAGAAAACGCTCTGAAAGCTCCTTCTCAACTGTACTGCCCCCTGCATTCCCCACCGGGATGACCTTGCGCCACTGCCGGTTCGTTCCCACGTAGAGATTGCCCCGATAGTAGTCGAGGCTGGTTATCCGGTGGAAATCCCCGTCCGGGTAGGTATAGAGGGAGGGATCGTCAAGCTTCTCAAGAACACGCCGGGAAATGCTTCCCCTGTACACGCCGTTGCCGCTGCCGAAGCCGGCGAAAAAGGTGTCCTCACCGGGGCCAAAGCAGAGGGAGCGGATCTCCTCAAGGAAATTCGGGTGCCGCAGGGGCTCACCGGGGACTCCCCCCTTGATGCGCCGCACCGTGGCGCCCCCGTCCAGGGAATAGTATACCCCGCTGGTTGCTGTTCCGAGGAGAATAAGGCGATTGTTATCTGGATGGAGCGCCACTGACAGGAGTTCGGTGTAGCGGCGCACTCCTTTCAGCGGGGCCTCGGTAAAGGTTTTTCCCCCGTCACTGGAGAGGTAGAGCTTTGACGGGACCAGCACCGCCACCATGCCTCCGTCCCGGGAGATGGAATGGCTCGCCACCGGCTTGGTGAGGCCGTTCTTTTCAAAGGGATAGATCACCTCCGGGGGAAGGCCCGTGTCGATGCGCTTCCAGTTTTTGCCGAAGTCGGAAGTCTCGTACAGGCCGTGCTTCCTGGTCACGGCCAGGACCTTCTTTTCGCCGGCCGGGACCACGTTCAGTATCTCCAGGGAGCCTTCTTCCGGGAGGCCGTCCAGTTTCCCCAGGGAGAAACTCCTCCCCGTCCCTGATGGATTGCGCACCAGGTCGCATTTTATTCTATTGTTATCGTTAACCGTAAAAACGGCGTAGGTTTTCTCGTCAAACTTCTTTGACGAGCAGGAGACGGCCAGGAGAGCCAGAAACATAGCCGCCACCGCAAGCAGATTATTTTTTCTCAGATCCATACCGATAACTAACCCTGTGTTTGCCAGATTTTCAGCCATTAGACAGTATGGCCCGGGAATTTCCAGATTTTTTCTATAACAATAACATTTTTAGTTTCCACTTTTATCCATACGTTTACGCACATTTTCCATTTTTTTGTAGAACCAAATCAACTGATTCCGCCCCTTCATTTGACTTATATCAATTCCCGCTGTTATTTATATCCATATACTATAGATAACTATTACAAAGGAAAGAGGAAGCAATGAGTGAATTAATAGACAACTCCAGAAAGAAGAGGGAAACCCTCAAGAAACTCATCCTTCGCATTCACGAGGGAGAGTCGCCGGAAAAGCTTAAAAAGGAGCTGAAGGATGTTCTCGGCGCAATCCCCTATGACGAGGTGGTAAAGGTGGAGCAGGAGCTCATCGCCGAAGGCCTGCCCCAGGAGGAGGTAATTAAGCTCTGCGACGTACACACCGAGGTCCTGGAGGGAAGCATCAGCCAGGCAGGGGCAAAGAACGCTCCCCCGGGGCACCCGGTCCACACCTGGAAACAGGAGAACGCCGCCCTGGGCCGCGAGGTGGAGTCCCTGGTCCACCTCTACCGGGACATCAAGTCAGAAAACAGAACTCTCACCGGGGAAGTAACGGACGCCCTTGCCGGCCTTTTCAACAACCTCTTCGACGTTGACACCCACTACCGGAAGAAGGAAAACCTCCTTTTCCCCTACCTGGAAAAGCACGGCGTAACGGCGCCCCCCCAGGTGATGTGGGCGAAGCATGACGAGACGAGAGACCTGTTGAAGAAGGCGCACCAAAAGCTCGCCGAGTGGAGCGGCGGCGACGCGGCCGAACTCATAGACACGGTCCTCCACCCGGCATCACATTCAATCGTGGAGATGATCGACAAGGAGGAGCAGATCCTCTTCCCCATGAGCCTGGACACCCTTACTGAGAAGGAATGGTACTCCATCTACCGCCAGGAATCTGAAATCGGGTACTGCCTGTATGATCCTTCCGACGAGTGGAAACCCGAAGGAGCCCCCGGCCTCGACGAGAAGATGACCATGGAGGCCGGAAGGGTCCAGCTCCCGAGCGGAAGCCTCTCCGTCATGGAACTCACCGCCCTGATGAACACCATGCCGGCGGACATCACCTTTGTGGACAGCGACGACCGGGTGCGGTACTTCACCCAGGGGAATGAGAGGATCTTCGATCGGAACCGGGCAATCATCGGCAGGAAGGTGCAGCAGTGCCACCCGCCGAGTAGCGTCCACGTCGTGGAGCAGATCCTTGCAGATTTCAAAGCAGGGAAACAGCACCGGGCCGCGTTCTGGATAACCATGAAGGGACGGTTTATCCATATAGAATATTTCGCCCTCAGGAATGACATGGGAGAGTACCTCGGCACCATTGAGGTGAGTCAGGACCTGACCGAGAAGCGGAAACTGGAGGGTGAGCAGCGGCTGTTGGACTACTCGAAGCAGGGTTAATATAATGAGCCAACGACCAGAATCGAACCGGCCATGCAGCCGATACGAGGGAGATGCTCTGACCCCTGAATTTTTCAGTGACGATGAGCCAACAGCCAGAATCGAACTGGCGACCTGCTCATTACGAGTGAGCTGCTCTACCATCTGAGCTATGTTGGCGTGTGACACCCTACAGTTTTCGAAAACACCGGTTCTGTCAAGTCATATTGGTCTGTTATTCCGCGCCTGGAACCACCCGGTGATTCTAGCCCAGACCCATCCAGCGGATTATTGAGGCATCGTCAGGTTTCAAAAGCCGCCGGGCGGTCCAGGATTTTCGGCTGAGCTGCAGCCACCGGTCGTAAAAGTCGATATCATCGGAGGGAAAACGGGCCTCTTCATCAGGGCGCGGTCGTATGTAAACCATGATTTCATCCATCATCTCGCTGTCCTTGAAGATGGTACCCCTCTCGTCGAACAGGGCAGGATAGGCCCGGTCCCTGAACCTGAACAAGACATAGTGGTACCGCCCGTCGCACCTGCCGCTTTTAAAGCTTTTTATTCCCGGGGGCAGCCTCTTTATGCGGGCCGCAATTTTCGAATCGAGCTCGGCCATCTCGAACTCGGACCCCTTTTCCACCACCACCGGTCTCTCCGCGAAGGTGGCGTACTCCTTTCCCCGTTGAGCAAGCCTGTCCTTCCACCTGAGGGCGTGGCTGATCTTGCCGTTTTCCATGGTTGAGGGGATCAGGTTGTACACGTATATCTCCCTCGGTTCTTTCCAGGGGCGGAGGATCCTTCCCATGCGCTGGGCCAGGACCAGTACCGTCCAGGGAAGATCGAAGTTTATAAGGACCGACGCGTCCTGGAAGTTGAAGCCCTCTGACATGGCGGTGGTGGCCGTGAGCACCACGCAGCTCGGGGTTTCGGAGAGCTCTCCCGGCTCGGCGACCTCCCAAACCTTCATCACCCGCTCCCTGAAAAGGCCGTCCTCAGATTCCCTCCCGGGGAGCAGGGCCAGCTGGGCGTTCACGTCAGAGATGTCCCTGCTGTAGGGTGTGGCGATCATGAGCAGAACCTTCGCCCTGCGGCTCACAACGTCGATTATACGCTGGTGCCTCAGCCTGATCTCCGCCCCGTCGAACTGGTTCCTGAGATGGTGGCTTTCGTCGAGATCAAACAGGGTCTTATCGTCGGCATGGCGGAGTTCATGTTCGAGATTGCCGATCTCCCGGTACCGCCGATATCACCCACCTTTACCCGGTTACCGGACATAGCCCTGACGCCGTCTATCATGCCATGGTAACCGCCCTGGCGAAGCAGCTCAAGGGGACTGTGGAGGTTGATACGGACAGGGGGACGCGGTTTACGGTCACCTTCTGACCCTGCTCTCCTCTCCTGACACATTGCGCAATCAAAGCTAATTGTGACAATATTGCCTATTTTATAGATTAATTTTTTATTGACAAAATGCAGTTTGATAGTATTATTATTTTCATAAAAATTCTGTAAAAGAGGGTCGAAAATGAAAAGAATAATACTATGCTTAGTTATCAGCATACTTACTCTTCCATGCTCCCTTTTTGCTGTTGAGAAAAACAAAGATGATTCAAAAAAATCTGTCCACTTTTCATTCGGAGCGAACGTCATGTACGCCTGGTGGGAACCGATGTTCAAGGATAATATTCTCGATCCCCAGCGGTTTTTCCTTGATTCTTCAACGTTCAAATTAAGACAGAAAACAGACATTAGCCAGGCTTTCCTGTATGGCCCCATGGTTTCCCTTACTGTAAACGAGAAATGGCGGATATCATCAATCTTCATTACCTCTCAACAGTTCAATTTTGAAGACCTCACCAGCAGGCAAACTTCACAAAACAATCATACTCTCACTAGTAAGAGTATAACCGACATTAGGCGTTACGATACGGACACCGCACTGAGCTATATCATAAACAGGTACCTCTATCTCTTCGCCGGGTATAAATTCCAACAATACCGTTACCGCGGTGATGGAGATATATTCAGTACTTCACCGGCGTACATGTATGAAAAGCATAAGGCAAAAAACAACGCCCACGGAGCTGGTCTCGGGTTTGGTGTCACTGTACCCCTCATTGATTATTTCTTTCTATCTTGCTCATTTTCCGGGCTCTATCAGCGGTCCAAAATAACAGGAAGCGGTCAGTTTGCAATGACAACCCCAGTGTCACCCTATTTGACTATTAATGATCTATCTTTGACGGGAAATATATATGGAGCTAACTCGAATCTCGCTTTCGGTTATTTTATTAAAAAAGCATCTCTGACAGTATCTCTTGGTGCCCGATACCAGTTCTACCGGTACATTGTCCACAACACAACGTTTAAAGGGTTGAACAACAGTTATCTATTTTCTGGTTCGCTTGGTGGATTATTTCTGGAAAATTCCAGCGCAAATTATATCCTGAAAAACTCATACAACATGAATTATGATCACTTTTACGGCATTACTTTCAGCGTTATCTGTACTCTCTAATTAAGAAAAGCCATCTTTTCATATACTGAATGTAATGTAAATCGGTCAGTCACATAACGTGGCTGACCGATTCGTTCTTCACTGTAAAAAGTGCTTGCGCAACTCTTCTACATTTCATATACAATTCTAAACATATATAAAAAAACCACACGAGGAGCATACCATGTCACAGGTCATTGTTATCGGCGGGTGCGGAGCTGTCGGGTCTGTTTCGGTCAGGACCCTGGCTGAGAGCGCTGAATTCGACAGGGTCATTATCGGGGACATCAACATGGACCGGGCTGAAAAACTGGTAAAAGAACTCGGCCCTGACCGGGTATCGGCGGTGAAGATGGACGCCCTGGACCCGAAGAGCATCCGGAGCGCGATCAAGGGCTCGGACGTGGTTTTGAACTGCAGCGGCCCCTTTTACAAATACGTGAAGACCATTCTCTCCACGGTCATCGAAGAGAAGATAAACTACGTGGACGTGTGCGACGACGTGGACGTCACCGGTGACGTTTTGGCCATGGACGATGCCGCGAAAAAGGCCGGCATATCCGCCCTTATCGGCATGGGAAGCTCGCCGGGGGTCACCAACCTCCTGGCCAGGTTCGCGGCGGACCACCTCTTCGACGAGACCGAATCGGTCGACATATTCCACACCCACGGGGGCGAGCCCTTCGAGGGGGAGGGGGTCATAGCCCACCGGTTCCACTGCATGACCATCGACATCCCCATGTATCTTGACGGTGAATTGAAATTCATGAAGTTTTTCGAGCCGGACGGCATCGCCCTCCGGGAAGAGGTTGAATTCGAGCGGATCGGGCTGACGAAGGTCTACCCCTACCCCCACCCGGAACAGGTGACCATTCCGAAATACATCAGCCTGAAGCGGGTCACCAACAAGGGGTCTGTGCTCCCGGAGGAGTACTTCAACCTGACAACCGAGATGGTCCGCCTCGGCCTTTACCGGAAAGAGCCGCCTCTTGTGGTCAGGGGTCAGAGCGTGGCTCCCTATGATTTCGCGGTTTCCTACATAATAGAGCAGCGTGACCGGATTCTCAAAGAGCTGAACTTCGGTGAACAGCGGGGGGCCGTACTGGTGCGAACAACGGGGGTCAAGGACGGAAAGAAACTCACCTATAAGTTCCACATGTCATCGGAAAACCAGGCCCTGGGGGAAGGGACCGGCATCCCGGCGGCCCTGGGGGCAATACTCATGAACCAGGGCAAGATACCCGAAAAGGGGGTGTACCCTCCCGAGGGGGGCGTTGACCCGGTCAGTTTCCTCTCCCTGGCGAAGACCGTTTTCAAGAGCAGCGGCGACGGCAGGTCCTTCGAGGGTTTCGTGGTGGAGAAGGTCGATGAGGACGGCACTATAAGCCATATAGACATATAAAACCGTGACAGGCCAGGGACAAACCGAATACATCATCGCCGTTGACCATGGGACATCCGGTATCAAATGCGCCCTCATGGATATCCACGGCAGGTCCCTTGACTTCGCCTGGGAACCGACCCCGGTTTTTTTCACGGAGGGGGGAGGGTCAGAGCAGGACCCGGACGACTGGTACCGGGCCCTGATCGCGGCCGTGCAGCACCTGGTCTCCCGGAACCGGGATGTAAAGGAACACATAACAGCCCTCTGTGTGTCCAGTACCTTCTCGAGCACGGTCTTTGTCGATAAATCCGGCCGTCATCTGATGAACTGCCTCACCTGGATGGACAGCCGCGGCTCGGCGCACGTGAAGAAGATCGTCGGGGGCCCCATAGAAATTGACGGATACGGACTCGGGGCAATAGTAACATGGCTCCCGAAGACCGGGGGCGCCCCCACCCTTTCGGGAAAAGACGACATCGCCCACCTCCTCTACGTGATGCACGAGCGGCCCGAGGTCTACGAAAAGACATGGAAGGTCCTGGGGAGCAAAGATTACCTGAACCTTTGCCTCACGGGGACCGCCGCCTCGACCTTTGACTCCATGATGCTCTTCTGGGTGGTGGACACCCGTGACATCAACAACCTGCGCTATGACGAGAAGCTCATCCGGCGCCTCGGCTTCGACCGCGCCATACTCCCGGACATGGTCTATCCCCATGAGAAAATCGGCGGGCTTTTGCCGGCCGTTGCCGAAGAGATGGGAGTCCCGGCTGGTATAAAGGTATTCGCCGGGTCACCTGATCACCAGTGCTCCGGCCTCGGCGCCGGGGCTGTCCGCGACTTCCAGGGGTACCTTTACATCGGCACCTCCTCCTGGCTCGAATGCGTCGTGCCGTACAAAAAGACCGACATACTCCATTCCATCGCCTCGTTCCCCTATTCCGTGCCGGGAAAATATTTCGTCATCAACGAGCAGGACATCGCCGGGGGGGCCTACTCCTTCCTGGTGAAGAACATCCTCTTTCATAATAAAACCATAAATCCGGCTGATCCCCCTGATGACGTGTATGGACGCCTCAACAAAGCTGCCGAGTCGGTGCCGGCCGGTTCGGGGAAACTGATCTTCGCCCCGTGGCTCAACGGGGAGCGGACCCCGGTGGAGGACAACCTCTGCCGGGGCATGGCGGCGAACCTCTCCATGAATACCACGGTGGACCACCTGGCCCGGGCGGTCATGGAAGGGGTGGCCTACAACACCCGGTGGATGCAGAACTATGTCGAGAAATTCATAAGGAAGGATTTCGGCCCCATTAACATGGTCGGCGGCGGGGCCCGGTCTGATCTCTGGTGCCGGATATTCGCCGACGTGATGGACCGGGAAATTTGCCGGGTGAAAGACCCCATACTCGCCAATGCCCGGGGGGCGGCATTTATCGCGTCCGTGGGTATGGGCCGAATCAGCTACGACGACCTGCCGGAACTGGTTGAATTCGACGAGTCCTTCACCCCTGACGAAGGGAACAGGGAACTGTACGATGATATGTACCGGATGTTCCTTGAGCTCTACCGGGGGAACAGGCGGTTTTTCAGGGGGATGAACGGGTAAAACACCGATAACAATCGGTATTTTTATTATTATATATAATAATTTATAATCAAGGAGTATCAAAATGAAAAGAATTATCCACACAGACAATGCCCCAAAGGCCATCGGACCCTACTCCCAGGGGGTCAGAGCCGGTAATTTTCTCTTCATTTCGGGACAGCTTGCCCTGGATTCCCGGACAGGTGAACTGACAGGAAGTACCGCAGCGGAACAGGCGGAACAGTCTCTGAAGAATATGGGGGCCATCCTGAAGGAAGCGGGACTCGGTTTTGATAACGTGGTCAAGACCACGGTGCTTTTGAATGACATACAGGACTTCGCTTCCGTGAACGAGGTCTACGGAACGTTTTTCACAACTGACTTCCCTGCCCGTGCGGCCTACCAGGTTGCGGCCCTGCCGAAGGGTGGGCTGGTTGAAATTGAGGCGATTGCCTGTCTGGCACAGACATAGAATATATTTAAGTAGTGCTGAATCATTCTGAAATTCATATTGTACGGAGGAATATACCATGCTGCGAATAAACCCACTCTGGTGGCCCCTGTTGACCGCACTCTCCCCGTTACTGGTACCGGTAGTGATGAAAAAAAACCGGAAATACCGGGAGAACCTGAAAAAGGTTTCGGACGCCAACAGTAAACGCATCAGCGAAGCCTCTCTCCTGGACCTTCCGGAACTGGAATATATTGATCTGACGGTCCTGGTTGAGGAGAAGACCGAAGAGGGGTTCCTTGGGTCCCCCGGTGTATCGTACCTTCTTGAGACAGACCGGGGCTCCCTCCTCTTTGACGTGGGCTTCGGCCCGGACCACAAGACCCTGGCCCACAACGCAGAGAAACTGGGGATTACCCTGGACAAGGTGGATGAATGTGTCATATCACACCTCCACCCGGATCACATGGGAGGGACAGGGGCTGTGCGCGCCAGGGAGGTGCGGCTCCCCGAAGAACTGGGCAGTCCCGGCGGCATGCCCTGCTGGCTCCCGGACCAGTGCGGCGCACCCGGTTTCGATCCCGCCGTAGTCGAGAGACCGATGATCTTCAAAAACGGTATGGGCACCACCGGTCCCCTGGGACGGAGCCTCTTCTTCTTCGGTCTCACCGAGGAACTGGCCCTGGTGGCCAGGGTCAAGGGCAAAGGACTGGTTGTCTTCACCGGGTGCGGCCATCCCACCATCGAGGTCATTATGGACATGGTGAAAAAGCTCTCCGGCGAGCCGGTACACGCCATCGGCGGCGGCCTCCACTTTCCGGTTACCCGGGGACGGGGGAAGTACGCCGGCATCCAGATGCAGATGCTCATCGGAACCGGCCTGCCGCCGTGGAAGAAGATTTCGGACGACAATCTCACAGGCACCATTGACGCCATAAACGGCGCCGCTCCGAAATCAGTGTTCCTCTCGGCCCACGACACCTGTGACCATTCCCTCGACCGCCTCGACAGGGAACTGGACGCGGACACGGTGGTCCTCAGGGCAGGAGGAAAATACCGTATTTGACACGTCAGTGAACCGAGCTGTTTTTTGCGGTAGTTCCCAAGCTTACCATACAGTACTGAATTTTCAACAGCCTGGTCTTCATAACGGGGGACCGGGCTGTATTGCATGATTCAGAATGGCTGAAATTATTGTTGACTATTATGAAATACTATTTCATAAATAGAAATCAGTAGTTATTCCTAT
>CAZEPS010000076.1:0-16647 GCA_964514165.1 uncultured Leptospirales bacterium | reverse complement strand
AGGATGTTCTCAATTTCGAGGAGTAAACTGGTCTCCCTGCTCCTGAAACGGATGCTGGAGAGCAAAAACACCGATAAGAATCGGTTCTCCCGGGTAAAATACCAGAAACGGGACAAAAATGCGGCCTGGAAACGGCCACATATCATGCTGGAGCCGGATTTGTACGAGAAAAGCATCGATATGCGGAAGCTGTACAAGATGTCGGTGTCCCATATTATTGCTGTTGCGTACAGAAAATACTTCGATGCGGTAGTCCAGGAACTGAAAAACGGTGATAGTACCGATAAGAATCGGCGGAATTACATCTGTATAAGTAAACCAAAGGGGAAAGTATTCTCCTATACCGTATACTGGGACTATCCACCGGAGGAAGAACTGATAAAACACCTGGAATAAACTAAAACTGCTGAAAAAAATCTACGCCTGATTGAAAATTAGCGACAAATACACCCTGATGTTCCCACATCACCAGTCAACCTGTGTCTTTGAAGTTCATAATATACATACTGACGTATATGTTTATGTGAAAATACTGGTTGACAAGCATGAGATACTTAGAAACCTGAGACAGGTTGCCGTTATTTTCACCATGCAGACTTGATAAATGAAAAGGAAATACCGATGACAGAGGCTCAAAGACCAGAATTTAAGGAATTTGTTAAAAAACCCGGCTTTATTAAGACCTGGATTACAGCTGTCAGGCCTTTTTCCTTTTCCGCATCCACCATGCCGGTAATTTTCGGCACGATTCTACCGATAACTATCGGTGAATATCGGTTTAATCTCATATTATTTCTCGCAGCATTTTTCGGCATGGTAATTCTCCACGCCGCGGCAAACCTCCTGAACGACGTCTACGACTACAGAAAAAAATTAGACCGCCAGGTGAACCCGGTAAGCGGTGCCGTGGTCCGCGGCTGGATATCATCGGACCAGGCCCGTAACGCATCGATTATCCTGTTTATTATCGGCGGGCTTATCGGCCTGTTCGTCCTCTGGCGGGTCGGAACACCAATTCTCTGGATCGGATTGCCCGGTATAGTTATCGGTATCCTCTACTCATGGGGGCCGCTCGAACTGAAATACAATGCACTCGGCGACCTGGCCGTGTTCCTCAACTTCGGAATCCTCGGGGCAATGGGGGCCTGGACGGTCCAGACCGGCGAAATATCATTGCTCCCCGCAGTATGGTCTGTCCCCATGTCCATCCTGGTCATCGCCATCCTGCACGCAAACAACTGGCGCGACATCCAGAGCGACACCGGGGGCGGCATCAGCACCATGGCCAGTGTCCTCGGTGACCGGGGCTCAGAGGTCTACTATACATTCCTGCTCACATCCCCGTTCGTCATAATAGTCGGGATTATCGCCGTTACCAGAATATTTAACCTGGAACCAAAGATGCCCTTTTCATTCCTCATCGTGTTCCTGGCGCTGTTTCCCGCGATAAGACTCATACAAAAAGCAAAACAGCGAAAAAATCCGAAAGAGCCCCTGGACTTTGTTGCCCTGGACGGAGCAACGGCCCAGCTGAACCTCATTTTCGGCCTCCTCTGTAGCATCGCTCTCGGCGTTGACGCCCTGATACAGTATATATGGTAGAAAAAAACAGAAAAATAACCACCGCAGCCATAACAATCCTGGCGGCGGCCCTGTTTATCCCCCTGTTTATCACAAAGGGGATCGGATATTTTGACTTCTGGTGGTGGATGTCGGTAAATATAGCGATTCTTATCGGTGTTATTACGCTTGTTGACCCTGAATACTGGCCTGAAGTCAGGAAGGATCTCAACGAAACCCTGCTGAAAAAACTCCTCCTGGCCCTGGCCTCGGCCATTTTCCTCTACGGTCTGTTTTACGCGGGCAACATCGTGTCCCGGTGGCTCTTCAGTTTCGCAGGAAGCGGCATAGAAGGAGTTTACGATTTCCGGGGGGGCGCCTCCGCCCTGCGGATCGGTCTCCTCATGGTGATAGTTATCGGTCCCGGGGAGGAACTCCTCTGGCGCGGATTCGTCCAGCGCAGGCTCCAGGGCCACCTGGGCCACTGGCCCGGGTACGTTGCCGCCTCCCTCATCTACGGACTGGTCCATCTCGGAAGCGGAAACATCATGCTGGTGATGGCCGCCCTGGTCTGCGGGCTCTTCTGGGGGTTTCTCTATCTCCGATACCGGTCCATGGCCCTCAATGTGGTGAGCCACGTCCTCTGGGACATTGCTGTTTTTCTTATCTTCCCCTTTTCGTAAGATCTACCGGGCCACGACAACTTTTTTAATCTCATTGAGGATGACCCGCTTCCCAAGGGTCGCCCTGATATGGATATAGTAGAGCCCAACCCCGAGCTTCTTGTTGTCCCTGCTGGTTCCGCACCACCCCAGGTCCTTGATGTTCTGCCCCCCCTTCCGGTAAGCGCGGTCAAGAATGGTGGCTACGGGCCTTCCCTTAATATCATACACCTTGATAGTCACCAGGGCGTCCACCGGAAGAAAATAGGCCGGGTAGGCGCAGGGCTGGGCCCTGGTAAGCACGTTATTGAGAATCCGCGTCGGCCAGGGGATGAAAAGGGTCGGGGTGCTTACCTGGAAGCGCCATTCGTCGTTGGTGGCATCACCGGGGGGTGTTGCCTCGTCTGAGCAATCTGAATAGGACGGACCGGTTGCGTATACAGTTTCTATAATAAAGCGGATGTTCCTCCCCTGCTCCATGAGGGGATGATCGCTCTGTATGTACCCCTCGTACAGGTTCGCCCCGGTCTTGGCGCAGGGAATTCTCCACCGGTCCACCCCGTCAGTAAGGGTAAGGACATCGTTATTGGTGCCGGTCACCCCATACTGGGGCGGGCCCGGCCCCAGGTCTGAATCATTGTCCGCGATGATAAGGTTCACCTGGTCAGGGAGATTTCCGGCGGTTATGATATTAATCGATACCTTTATATTTGCGTCCCGTACCGGGAATTGCGCCGGATTTATATTCCCGCACGTGAAAGACTGGTTGCTGTACAGGGCGACACCGTCCGATACGGCCACGTCTATCTGGAACGGAGTTGTGGCAATGGTGACTGAAGGCCGGTTTGCCAAATTCACTTCGTTTCCGAATACGTCCACCGCGGAAAGTTCCATGTCATAGGCGGTCAACGGTGAAAGCCCGGTTATGGTTGCTGTTGCCGTGGTTATGGTCCCGAGGGCCGCAAAACCGGGCGTGTTACGGTCTATGAGAGAATAAGTACCAGCAGGACTTTCCCTGTACCGGATACGGTACGAATCGAAATCCAGGTCAGGATGCGCGTTAGCCAAAGGCGGCCAGTCTATTGTCAATGAGTTGGCGGTTTGAGATGTGGATATGAGTCCTGCCCCGCCGTTAAAGGGCAGTGCCGCCGCTCCCGGCGGGTCCTGGTTGTCCCAGTAAACCTGGGGAATAGCCGGTTGCGTAATCCGCCCGGCGGCATTCTGCCGGTCGTCCAGGGGGCCCCCGGTTACCGATATAATCTGGTATGTATGGGGCAGCGTGTTATCCGCGGCTGCCGGGGTTACCGGCGGATTGGTGCTGATGTTAACCGCCACCGGCGTTGCAGGCGCTGTTCCATTGGCGATATTGAAGGTGTAATTCAACCCATCGGTTGTATCCCGGGCGGTTACGGTTATATTCCCGACAATATTACCGCCCCCCAGTCCACTCTCCATCCTGGCGTTGATCCGAATCTGGGTGCCGGGTACATCCAGGGATCTATAATAATTACCAGGAGCAGGTGCGGGATTGAAAACCCCGCCCCCGTTGACAAACTGGACACTGGTTGTTTCAACCCGGTCGTGGCGGATCGAGAGAGTATTCGTTGTTACCTCCGGTCCACCGGCAGTGGTAAAGGAAGCCTGAATCGACCAGGTGTGATTACCCAACCCGATACCGGTAAAATAATCAATCGGTATAGTATAGGTGATATCATCGATGGCATTATTGGTGAAGGCGTTGTCTGTTATCCCCCCCGGCGCGGCCGCTCCGTCAAGAAAGAGGGTGGTCCCGGTCAGTTCCGCCCCGCCGTTCACGAAATAGACCTTGTCGTTGTTGTTCGCCCCGGTAAAATTATAAATGATGGCCCCGGTAATCGTAAAGGCGTTGTTCCAGGAGCTGACAAATCCGTCCAGGGCGTCCCCGTTCTGGGCGGCGTTGTTCCACCGGACACTGGTACACACCCCGTAGGAAACGTTCACCGTCGTGGAAAGGGTATTGCTCGATGTAGCGCTGGCCTGGATGCCCCGAAGCGCAGCCCAGGCCGATTCCTGGGTATTCCAGCGCAGGGCCACCGTAAAACGAACGGTAAAATCATTGAATGTCCCGCCGGCAAGAATCGCCGCGGTTACGTCAGCTGTACCTGAAGTCACGTTAACGGCCTGGGCGCCGACTCCATTCGGCACAATCCACCTGTTAATATTAGTGCTGTTCGGAATAATGAGGCGCACCTCGCTGAAACCCCCGGCCCCATTCCAGGCCGTCGCGGCCGGATCGATGACCCGTACGTCAAAGTCATAGGAATTCCCGGCTAAATAAAAACCCTGGCCGGTGGACATGACCGTGGGGGGCGCCGGGGTGAGGGTGACCGATAAAATTGCCCCGGCGGATCGGTCAGAAAGAACAACGGTAAATAGAGTAAATATGCCAATTGCGGTAAGAATTTTTTGGAGTATACCCGTTTTCATGGTTTATACTGAGAATATATTTACAATATTATTTTTTTGTATACACTTTAGTATTGACATATTGCCACATTTCATAAAAATTATCAATAATAATTCTCAAACATTTTTTTAGAGCACAATAATTGTATATTAATTCCCCGCCGCCTTCGGCGGCGAAAAATTGTTCTAAAATAGTGCTTTAAATAAACAAGAATAATTTAGGAATAATTACTGAAAAATTATCTATAATTTTTTTTTATGATAGTTTTATACTTTATATTACATATAGAACAGGTTGATACTACCATGAAAATGCATGAGTATGCATTTTCATGGTTTCTGCATAAGAGGTGCATCGTGCCTCCCATGCAGAAACTTATAGTGCAATTAATAACTGATAAGATCAAGTAGTATTGCACCTTATTATAGTGTGGCGGTATATATTAACAGGTCATCATGACAAGAAAACTTTTACTACTCGCGTCAGCGGCTCTGCTGACAGTCACCCTTTCCTGTTCACGGGAGTCACCGACGATACCGCCCCTGGAAACATTCCAGAGCACAACAACCTCTCTGCAGGGGACCGCCGATGTCCAGGCCTTCATGGCATATCCCCAGGTTGGCGATACAAATATTCCTGTAGACGCACCGATTGTTATCGTTTTCTCAGAAGAAATAGACGATGCGACAGTTGCAACAGCAACCGGCAATGTCACTATTAACGGTAGTTTAACGGGGCCAATTCCATATATCGATCCTGTTGGAGATGGACGGGTAATGACCTTCAGCCCAACAGTGACTTATAATCCACTTGAGGATATAACCGTTACCCTGAGTACCGGTATTCAGACTCCACCGCCACCACCGGTTAAATCACTTGAATGGCCTCCAACGACAGTCATACCCCCATGGACTTTTACAGTAGGCACAACTTACACCGGGGATATCGCTCCCGAGGTCATCCCAGGGACCCCGTACCCGGCCGATCTGAGTACCAACATTTCTACCTCCCTGCCCTATGTCGAAGTAACATTCACGAAACCGGTACTCGGTGTTGGGGCGGCAAGTTTTACCATAACCGGGGGTGTGGCAGCCGGGGCGCCGTTCAATCCGTCCGGTAACACCTGGCGCATTAACCTGAATCCACTTGCCTACGGAACCGGCTATACTGTTGCCCTTGACTGTACCGCCATCACCGACTCAAGTTTACAACAACTGACCGATACTGATCCACCGACCAACAATATATATAACTGGACCTTCACCACGGTGTCGGATGTCCCGAACCCTGCTAATATAGACAGCGTGCGGGTCATTTCAGTGAGCAATACCACGGCCGTGATTGAATTTACCACTGATGAGCCGAAAGATATCACTGATTGCTTCGTACAATATGATACGACGACCGGGGCGTTCGGCAGCAGCCAGGTGGAGGTAAACTGGGACGGGGGGAGCACCCTTCATTCCTATCATCAGGTCAGCCTGGCCGGCCTGACAGAAAATACCCTCTATTATTTCAGGGTCTGGGTTGATTTTGACAGTTCCGGCCTGCCACCGGGCGGCCTCGAAACAACGGCTGAATCAACCTTCGTCACAACGAGTACCGCCGGGGTGGCCAACAATGTCCTGACCGACGCCGCCAATAACCAGTCGGCCTTCGATGTCGTCCAGAACGATGACGGCTCATCCTACGTGTTCTGGATAAACAACAACGCATCTGTCTGGGGGCAGCATTTCGATACCGGCGGCGGCGAGCAGTGGGGTGCCGGAACCGGGAGTTCCATTAGAAACGGCAATACCTTTACGGTTACGAGCGGCAACTACTCCACCAACAACGACGTCATTGTAATAGTAGAAGACGGGAACGCACTCTACGGGCGCCTCATCCCGGACGGGGGCGGTCCCGGTGACACCTGGGCCGGTACTGTTGACCTCTCCACAACAGTAGACCTGGATTCGACTTTTTCAGCGG
The DNA here is from genome assembly GCA_964514165.1 of uncultured Leptospirales bacterium. Taxonomy (GTDB): domain Bacteria; phylum Spirochaetota; class UBA4802; order UBA4802; family UBA5550; genus CAZEPS01. The sequence goes on along the minus strand of CAZEPS010000076.1, from coordinate 10,008 downwards.
CTCTGACCCATGAAAGGCCATCCCTTATCGTTTCCGGTACCACCGAAATGCCGGCTGGCGGCGGCCCGGCCAACCTGATATTCGATAAAGACAACGACTTCTCAACCCTGACCCTGGCAGACAACGACCTGGTCATCTGGGAAGAGCCTGCCGGCACCTGGAACCGGTTCTTCATACCGAACACCGACTCGTGGAACCTCTTCAATTTTGTTATCAACACCGAGCCCGCCCCCACCGGCACCGACCTTGAGGCCAGGGCCTACTTCCTGGCTGATCAGACGCCCCTGGGAGGGCCCTTCCCTTCAGGGATCGTCGACACACTTACCGTTAATCCCGATGAGTTTGAGGCAGACGAAACATTTATGCCCTCTATAACCGTGGGAGATAATATAAACTGCAACGGAGCACTAACCACCACGGTTTCAGGGACACTGGACCTTGGACTGGGGGTCTATCAAATCACTACAACCGTTAACCATTTAATGGCTGTAGGAGACACGTTTTTAATAACGCCCCCGGCAGCCGGTACGGTTGATTCTATTTTCGATGCAGATGAATTCGATGTGGACGAAACGGTCGTGCCCTATGTATCAATCATCAGTCCCGGGGATGTTATCGACTGCAACGGCGCCCTCTGGACCACCGTTGTCAGCAATACCTTTGTTGCGGGAACTATTTACCGCATCCAGACCACCGCGAACCACGGGATGGCTGCCGGTGACAGCTTTAACACATACGCTCCCGGAACAGTAGATAATGTCCCGGCAGCAAACCAGTTTGACGCTGATGAAACCTACATGGGTACCATCAACCAGGGTGATACGGTAAACTGCAACGGTACCTGGGCCATAGTGAGTGGTACCGTCAATATTGGTGGCAATGTCTGGCGTATAACGACAAACATCAACCACGGCATGGCCGTCACGAATCCCTTCTGGGTATACCCCCGAATTGGGGCTTTAGCCGGATATACCTCTGAAGCAATCTCGAATCCCCTGTGGGATAATGACGGCGGGTTAAATCCCGGGGTCACGGTTTTTGAAAACGATATTGTCCTCAATACGACCGATATCACGAAAACCGAGGTCGCTGACCCTACTGGCACCTTTAGTGAAGAAAACGATTACGCCATCCAGCTCGACGACGATTTCTTCGATGACAGCGAAAACTACGAAATATGGCGCCTCCCCTCGGCCGGGTTGCCAACCTATCTGGCGTACGGTCGAAGCACGGGAACTTCACAGCACCAGCTTTTTGACGACACCTATGTTGACTTTGCCGTGTCAGGAATCACAACCGGCGATGTGGCCTATAACATTGCCAACGGCCGTTCAGCAGAAGTGACCTCCCGGGTAGACGCCGATACCCTCAACCTGTCAGCGGACATCTTTAACGCGGCCAACCAGGAATACCTCATCTACCGGGGCAAGGCCTTCATGGTGGCCTACATATCCGGCGGCGATGTCATGGGAAGGCTCTTCGACCTTGACACCGGAGCGACCCTTGAAGGAACCGATTTCCCGATCTATAATGGCGGCGGCTGCGGCAACCCCGTAGCGGTCTCTGACGGCGCCGGCAACGTGTTCGTGTTCTACGAAAACGGCGGGAACATCCGGGGCAAGAAAATCTACCGCGATCCTGACGCCGGTTCAACCACCTTCATCTGGGGCGGCGCGGCAGGAGTCAACGGTACCAATTACGGCGCCGGGAACCTGATGCAGGTACTCCCCGACCGTTCCTCTGCCGGGACCGGCGAGAGCGGCGTATACCTCCTCACCTATGACGGGGCGACAAACATTTCCCTCAGACGAATAAACACCGGAACCGGGGTAACCGACTGGATAAGAAACTTCACCGGCTACAACCCCACAATCGCCGTGGACCGGGAATCAAACGGCAGCCGGGCCATCATCGCCTACACCCCGACCCACCTCAGCGGAGGAAACACCTACCGGCACGTTACAATGCAGGGGATTAATTACGATAATACCAATTCATTCGCGTCCACCAATGTAACGGACAACACCGCGGCCTATAACTGCGAGTACCCGTCCATAGCCGTGAGCGACACGAGCCTCACCGCGGAAAATACCTTCTACATCACCTGGTTTGACGGGCGGTACTATTCGTCTGCGGGCTATGCCCTTTTCGCACAGCGATTTGACGCCAATGGAACAAAAAGCACAGCAGGTAACTGGTCCAATGTCCTCGGAGAAGAGCTGTTCTACGGATCGGCAACATCCTACGGCCTGGTGGGCGAGTTGTATTGTAAGACCCTGGTGTATGACGACGACGCCGGAACGCCGCCGTTCGGGATAATACCCATCTGGTATGATTTCAGAAATTCGGGGGCAACCGGTATCGACATCTACTACGAGGACATCCTCGACGACGGTACCTTCTAATACCATCTCACCGACAGTCCCGCATCCAGAACCTGTAACCGTTTAGCAAGTCCCCTCGAAGCATGGACCGCCCCCTTTTCGTCAACCAGTATCACTTTCACCCCCTCCCGCTCCGCGGCGAAGGCCAGTCCCCGGTCCCTCCCCATGATGAAAATGGCCGTTGCAAGTGCGTCAGACATAACCGGGTCTCTGGTGATGACCGACACCGACGCCAGCCCTGACTCGGCCGGGAACCCGGTGCGCGGGTCGATGATGTGGTGGTACCGCTTCCCCCGGTACTCGGCAAAGCGTTCGTAGTCCCCGCTCGTGGCAACGCTCTCTCCCGGCTCCATGTCGATGGCGGCGATGACGCCGTCTCCCCGGGGGTTTCTGAGCCCGGTGCGCCATGGCCGGCCCTGCCTGTTTCCGCTCACCTGGAGGTCCCCCCCGGCGTCAACGATTGCATTTTCGATACCGTGATCGTTCAGCACGGCCAAGGCCCGTTCGATTGCGTACCCCTTGGCGATGCCCCCGAGGCCGAGGCGCATTCCCGGCTCTTTCAGCCGTACTGTCACCCTGTCACTGTCGAGAACGACCTTACGGTAATCGACCAGGGGGAGGAGGCTTCTCACTGTGGCAGGTCCCGGCGGGAAAAAGTTATCGCCCCGGAGCTTCCAGAGGCCGGCGATGCCGGCGAAGGTTATGTCAAAGGCACCGCTGGTCTCAACAGAGATGGCCATTGCCCGCTTTATCAGGCCGAAGGTCTCCCGGCTTACCGGCGCCGGTGCCCCGGCTTTTCTGTTTATCCGGTCAATGTCGCTCCCGGCCGCATAGGGGCTCATCAGTGATTCTATTCTTTCAATCTCGGCGAATGCCGCCTCCCCGGCCCTGCCGGCCTGATCCGCCCTTCCTATCATGGTGAGGTTGATTATCGTCCCGATCTGGGGCCTGCTCACCCGGTGGACCCCCTCCCCGCACGAGAGAAGGAGGAGTATTAAAAAGAGAGGTAATGAATTTTTCATTTTTAATCTCTGTGTCTCTGTGGCTGATCCTTCTTATATCTTACGCAAGGTCAAATACAAAACCGGAAAGTTTATTCCTTGACGGGCGCCCGGTATATCTTTTCATAGCACCATAATTTTCGGAGGAACAGTGAACACCCAGGTAACCATCGGACAGCTGACCCTGAAAAACCCGGTCACCGTGGCGTCGGGCACGGCCGGGTACGGGGAGGAGCTCTCCCGGTTTATCGACATCTCCCGGCTCGGGGCAATCTTCACCAAGGGCCTGTCCCTCGAGCCCCGGGAAGGAAACCGGGGCAACCGGGTGCTCGAGACCCCCTCGGGAATGCTCAATTCCATCGGCCTCGAAAACGTGGGGCTCGACCGGTTCCTCGAGGAGAAGCTCCCCTTTTTGCGGAAACAGAACGCCACGGCGATCCCGAACATCGCGGGGCACACGGAAGAAGAGAACGTCCAGCTCTGCCGTGTCCTTTCCCGGGTCGAGGGAATAGACGCCCTGGAGCTCAACGTCTCGTGCCCGAACGTGAAGGAGGGGGGCATGGCCTTCGGAACGAACATGGGCTCCTTCATGTCGCTCGTGGCAAAGGTGCGGGAGGCCACGAAGTGCGGCCTCATCGTGAAGCTCTCGCCGAACGTGACAGACATAGCCGGGTTCGCCCTTGCGGCCGAGCGCCTCGGTGCCGACGCCGTGTCAGCGGTGAACACCTTCCTCGGCATGAAGATCGACGTCCACCGGCAAAGGCCCCATTTCGACAACCGGGTCGCGGGGCTGAGCGGACCGGCGATCCGGCCCCTGGCGGTACGATGCGTGTACCAGATATACGAGAAGGTGCGCGTTCCGATAATCGGGCTCGGGGGAATCGCGACCATCGACGACCTGCTTGAGTTCACCATGGCCGGTGCCTCGGCGGTGTCGGTCGGGACCATGAACATGGTAGACCCCTTTTGCCCGGTGAAACTGATAGAAGGCCTTGAAAATTACATGGCGCGTAACGGCATTCACGACCACTCGGAGATTGTCGGGGCCGCCCACGTTGAATAAAAAACGGGGTACTGGGAATATGAAATACTGGAACAGGCGGCTCCTCGAAAGCGGGGAATACACCCCCGGCGAGCAGCCGGACGACCCGGAAGAGTTCATCAAGCTCAACACCAACGAGAGCCCCTTTCCGCCCCCGGGGCCGGTCCTTGAGGCGATACGGAAGAAGTGCGACGCGAACCTGCGCCGGTACCCGAACCCTACGGCCGAGCCCCTTCGCGAGGCCTTCGCGGTAAAGAACCGCATCGGCCCGGAGAACGTGTTCGTTGCCAACGGATCCGACGAGATCTTCACCCTCATCTTACGGGGATTCATCGACCCGGACCAGCGGGCCGCCTATCCCTATCCGTCGTACTCCCTCTACTACACCCTTTCGGAGATCAACGGGATCCCCTGCGACACGGTTGACCTGAACATGGACTTTTCCTACGACCTGACCCGTTTCCTCGGGGGCGGGTACCGCCTGGTGATAATCTCGAACCCGAACAACCCGACCGGCTCCTATTGCGAGGTTGGCGAGATACGTAAATTTTTAAAAAAGTTCGACGGCCTCTTCGTGGTGGACGAGGCCTACATCGACTTTTACGGCGGGAGCGCGGGTGATCTCATCAAGGAGTTCGACAACCTCATCGTGACCAGGTCGTTCTCGAAGTCGTATTCCCTGGCGGGCCTCCGGGTCGGGCTGGCCCTTGCCCACGAGGAGATCATCAGGGGCTTCATGAAGATAAAAGATTCGTATAACGTTGACAGGCTCGCCATGGCCGGGGCCCTGGCGTCCCTGGAGGAGCCCCGGGGCTTCAAGTACAACATGGACATGATCCGAAACAACAAGGAATACCTGGAGGAGCGGCTTGCCGGCCTCGGGTTTGTCATCGTCCCCTCCCGGGCAAACTTCATCTTCACCCGTCACAGCCGCGTCCCGTCTGACGATCTCTACGCGAAACTCAAGGAGCGGAAGATACTGGTGCGGCACTTTTCCGGGCGGATAACCTCCGATTACGTGCGCATTTCAATCGGGTCGATGATGGAGATAAAGAAACTGATCGCTGAAATCGAGTCTATATTAGAAGGCGGATGATCTTCCCCTCGGTGTTGGTCACCGTGCTCCGCTGAATGAGCTCATCCAGGGTCAGGCGGTTCTCCTCGAACCGGATCACGTTCTCTTTCGAGATCCAGATGTTCACCTGCTCCCTCACGCTCCCGCTTATCCATTTCCAGCCGATGACAATCCCGATGACGTCGTCCTCGTAGAGAATAGACCGGCACGATTTCAGGGTCTCGATGATGTCTTCCAGGTCTTTCTGGAGGAGGTTGATGACCACGTTCGCGTAGCTCCCGGAGGCGATCCTGCCGGAATCGATATCAAGCCCCAGGTAGAGCTTTTCGGTGTCGCCGGATTTCCTGTCGAAGTAGAACCCGATGCTGTGCCGTGCGATGGACATCTCTTTTTCTTCGATGAGATCACCGGCTATCCCGATAAGGAGCTTCTGGTACCTCTTCTGGTAGGTGTCACCGGCCGTGGTGTAGCTTTCCAGTTCCACCAGGAGGTCATCGTATTTCTGTTTCGTTTCAGGGGTGTATTTATTCAGGATCTCCTGCTCCCGGTCCTCCTGTATGGTGACTGAACCGCAGGTGGTCAGGACCAGCAGGGCTGCCGCCAGGGCTATCCGGGAAAATAAGCGGTACTTCATGTCAGATCCTCCGAAAACAGGGCTCATTCTGTTGATGGGTCAGACCGATATTGAATTAAGGGCGCATCAATATGGCTGCTGAGTATTTAATTAAAAAATGCCACCCCTGTCAAGCAGGATACGGCCAGGGCCCCTATTATTACTTGACGTGTTTTCACGGTATGGGGATAGTTCCCCTGAAGTACATTTTCGTTTTTCCGGATTGCCATGAGATTTCGCGCGTTATTTATCCTCCTGATTCTGACACTCTTTTCATGCACCCAGGGATACTACCTTCACACCAGCAGCAGGCGGGTCCACACCGGCCTGGAGCGGTTCATAAAAAGGTACGCTCACCGCTACGAGGGAAAAAAGGCCGTCATCGTGACGAACCACTCCGGTGTTGACTTCTACCTGAAAAATAACATCCGGCTCTTCAAGGAAAAGGGAATCAAAATATCAGCGGTCCTCGCGCCGGAACACGGGCTCTACGGGTACCAGAACGAATACTCCAAGTACCTGTACAAGTACGATTACCGGCTCAATTCGGTCGTCTACAACATGCACCGGCTTGACCGTTTCTCCATGAGGCTCCTTCTCGAAAGCGCGGACATCGTCATTTTCGACATCCAGGACATGGGGATGCGCTGCTACACCTACATATCTAATCTCAAGTGGATAATGGACTCCCTCAGGGGGACCGGCTCGAAACTCATCGTGCTCGACCGGCCCAATCCCCTCGGCTTTCTCAAGACAGACGGGGCATTCCTCGAAAAGCGGTACGCGACGAAATACGTAAGCGCCTTCCCGGCCCCTTTTCTCTACAACATGACCATCGGAGAGGCGGCCCGGTATTACCGGGGTGAGTACGCGAAGGATGTTGACCTCAGGGTGATACGGATGGGCAACTACTCCCGTAACATGTATTATTTCAAGACCATGCTTCCGTGGGTGCCACCGTCGCCGAACCTGCCGACTTACGAGTCGTCGATCGTCTATTCGGCAGTGGTGCTCCTGGAAGGGGTGAACCTCTCCCTGGGCCGGGGAACCCCCAAGCCCTTCGAGTACATCGGGGCCCCCTGGATCAACCCGGACGACTTCGCCGAGGGCCTCCGGGAGCTGAACCTGGAAAACTTCAGGTTCAGGCCGATTTACTTCAGCCCGACCTTTTCCAAGTACGCGGGGCAGGTATGCGGGGGGGTGCAGATCTTTTACACCGGGGGACGGTTCAGCCCCACCGAGATCTCCTACCGGATACTCTCGTTTTTACGGAAGAACTATCCCCAGTTGAAATGGCAGCGGTACAAGAATTCGTACAACGTTGACGCCCTGGCCGGGACCGACCGGTTCAGAAAATACGTTTCGGCCGGAAAAAGCTACGAGGAATTCGAGGATAGCAACTGGAAAAAAATAAAGCAGTACAAGCGGACAAGGAAGAGATACCTCATCTACTGACGGCTACTTGCCCAAAAACTCGAAGAACTTCTGTATATCCGGGGGATAGTTGCCCTCGCCGTCCATGTACTTCTTGAAGCGCCGCTCGTAGGCGTCCACCTCCCGCTTGTGGATGTTCTTATAGCGGGTCGCGCTCTGGGTGAAGGCCGGCATGTTTTCAAGCTTCTCCCGTATCTCCTTCACGAAGGGGATGTGCTTGAAGAACATCTCCCTGACAACGGAATTCTGCTTCATGATGCCGTCTTTCTCGTACAGGAGCCAATTAATGTAATCGTCGGCGAACCGGTCCCGGTTCGTCCTCAGGGCCTTGAACCGCTCCGATATCTTCTCCTTCGCCTCCTGGGAGAGCTTGGACATCTTCTTGTAGGTGTTGACGTAATCGAAATACTCCCCGGTGATGCCGCCCTCGATCGGGTCCGCCCACATGGCGCCGCGGATGGTCCGGTTGAGCTCCCACCTGAAACAGGCGAAGGTGTGAAGCAGGCTCTTCTTCAGATCTCCCATGAAGAAGATCGGCACGACTATCCTTCCCCGGGAGCGCTTGTTCGTGCCGGTGAGGTCCTGCCAGAGGAGGGTCTTGGTGCCGAATATGGGAAGGAGTATAAAATAGGGGACCACCTCATGGTGAATGATCTCCCTTGCCTCGCCGAGCTTCAGCACCACCTCCCGGTAGAACACGGAAAAATCAATGTTCCGTATCTCGTTGGTTATGTGCTCGAGCTTCCGCTTGGGGACGTAAAACTGCTTGAGGTGGCCCTTGACAACGTAAGAGGTCAGTATCGGAAAGGCGGTGGCGGTGGAGCCGGAGCAGACTGCCGCGGTGCTTGCCAGCCGCTGATGGATCTCGTACAAAACCTTCTGGGTGTTTTCGTCCATACCCCTGGTCAGGTCCCGGTCCTTCCTGCTCCGGTGCTTCTCCTGTTCCTTGAGGAACCCGTCGAAATTGAGCCCCATCTCGGTGATGCTCGGCTCAACCTTTCCCTCATGTATCAGCTTGAGGAATTCCAGCTCCTTGAGAACCGGTATCTTCCCGGTCTTTTCTCTCATGCGGACAAGCTCGCTGAGGTCCGCGATCTGTTCATCATCCAGGAGCTCCTCGTCGAGAAAACCGAACTGTATCATCAACTGCACCGGCAGCGGCACGTTCGCCTCGCTCAGGCTCCTGACGTAGGCCTGCTGGTACAGTTCCCAGTACATCTTGGTTATGTGGCGGCGGAGCTTACGCCCTTCGGAGTCGGTGTTAAAGGGGTTTTTCGAATTCTTAAAATCGGTCATAAACTTGATGAACCTGCCCTGGAAGTCCTTGTCCGCCATGGAGAACTCGAAGATCTGGTTCAATGACCGGTTCAGCGATCCTCCCCCTGCTGCTGCCGTCGCCTGGCGCGGTTTTTTCACCTCGGCAACCAGCGCCGCTGCCGGCTTCTCCTCCCGGTAGAGTTCGCTGAACCTGTTTATCGCCGGGAAGGCCTCGCCGAGGCCGGTTCCGGTAAGCTCGTCGTACATCGTGTTGATCTTGTTTATTAGCGACTGGAAGTTCTTCAAAAAGTCCTTCGAGAGCTTCCCGCTGTTCATCCACTCGCTGCTCCCCCCGGAATCGGCGAGATAGAAGATCCAGCTGTTCGCTTTCCCGAAGATGAATTTGAGCTCGCCGTCAATATAGACCCGGATACGCTCTATCCTGTCCAGGATGCCGATGTAGTTGTCCGTCAAAATCTCGAACATGTTCAGGCCGATCATCGGGTCAGCCTTTATCACGCCGGCGAACTGGTTCTGATCAAGCTTTAGAAAGCGCATGATGAGATCGCTCGTCTTCCTGTCAATGGTGGAATAGATATTGCCGTCCGGGAGCTCGTACCGCTTCTTTAAAAAGCGGCCGTTATCGGTGATGAGGAACCTGGTGTCAAAGGTCTCTGGCTCAGGGCCGTTGTTCGCCTTGTACTTGCTGTGAATGCTCTCCGCCCTGGTATGGAGATCGTCCGTGGCATTGGTCTCTGACATCGCTATGTACATGACAGCCAGGTTGTCGTTCATGATGCTCAGGGTCTGATAGAGCTTCGCGTAACGGGATATGCTGCTCATGGCGCTGTTCAGGCTCGAATAGAGCTGGCGCAGTACCGTTAACGCCTGGGCCATGTCCTGCACGATAATTCCCTTGAACCCGCCGTTTATCAGGGGATAGCGGGTCACGGATGAATCCTCCACCGCCCTGACGCTCTTCTCGTACGGCGCAGTGTACAGCCTGCTCAGCCCCGATATCAGGGACTTGCCCTTTATGAGGCCGACCCTGCTGCTCTTCGAGACGATTATGTCCCTGTCCAGGCCGTTATATTCGTCCGACGTGGAGAGTATCTCCAGGGTACCGCTGTTGAGCATGTACATTTCGCTCGGGGTTTCGCCCTGGACAAACAGTACGTCCCCCGTTTTCAGGCTTTCGACGT
>CAZEPS010000075.1:0-16679 GCA_964514165.1 uncultured Leptospirales bacterium | reverse complement strand
AATTTTTAAAAAAAAATCGAGGGTCAGAGCCTTTTTTTTAGGAATGAGCCATAAAAATTAATAGAGGTTTCCTAATGATTTAGAATTATATTGACAAAGATTGGTATTTTTTTTGGGATATATGATGTGCTTATATTGTAAGTACAATACAATACGGTGATTCTTATCCGGTGAAAACAGGGGGATGCTATGTTTACTATCCGTGTGGCGCATTTGAGCGATATTGATGAAATTGTCGATATGAGGATAAAAATGTTACATGAAGTCGGCAATGCAACTGATGAAAATGATACCAATATCGTTAGTTCGGCAAGCCGTGATTACTTCATAAAAAAGTTCCAAACCGGTGAATTTCAAGTATGGTTGGCGGAACAAAATGATAAAATTATCGGTGTTTCAGGCATTCAGTTTTTAGAACGTCCTCCACTATATGATAACATAACCGGTAAAGAAGCTGTAATAATGAATGTTTTTACTGATCCTGATAGAAGGGGCGAGGGGATAGCCAGCAAGCTGTTAAAGGACATAATCGATTACGCAAAAGAGAACGGGGCCAGGAGGATAACACTCAGGGCAATTGGAAAGGACAGAAGAATATATGAAAAACTTGGATTTCACAGCGCTCCCCTTGATATGGAGTTGCAATTGTAGATTTCATGTGGATATATAATGATATTTATGCCACCGCGGGGAGTCCAGCACCATCTTTTCAAAGTGGTGCTGGACATGGCAATGACAGCTGCGTGACAGTTGGTTAAAAATAATACTATCGTAGATTTAAAATTCCATTAATCAGGTGCAAACATTATGAAAAAAATTGCCATATTCGCTTTCCAGGGGGAATTGATGTGTTTCGCCCACGCCCGGAAGATGGGGACCTTAGAGTCGGCAATAGACCAGGACCTCCCCCTCTGTTCTGGCATGTCCGGGCACCCGAGCATGAGCGGTTACATTAATGAAGGATACAGTATAATCGCGATATAAGGTTTTTAAAGGTCATTTTTTCCCCTTCCATACCTGGTCGGCCCAGCATGTCTACAGGTTACCGTGTAATTGTACATCTCACCCTTAATGGTCATGAGGTGATGCTGGTGATTTCATTGTGATCATTTCTCAATGGTATGCTGATTAGTGATAAAATATTGTTGCATTTATTGCATGCAATATTACAATCGGTGCCATGAGTCCATCCGCACCGCAGGATCCGTTTTTCCATGAGTATAGAAAAGGCCCCTTTTGCGCCCCGAACCGCCTTGTCGCCCAGGCCATGGAGATAAACGCTGCGGATAACAATGGAGGCGTAACCGATTCAATTTTAAAGCGATATAAAAACCTGGCGAAGGGGAAATGGGGAATTGTATTTCTGGAAGCCATAGGAATTAATCCTGACGCGAAAGCCAGAAAAAACGGTCTTGTTATCACCAGGGAAAATCTTAACGGCTATAAAGAACTGGTTTCATGTTTCATAGAAACCAACAAGGAAGGGCGGTTGTTTTTTCAAATTACCCACCCGGGCAGATTGAACCATGTTCCTGATAAGAGGATAACAATATATAACAATAATGGATCAGACGTTCCCGAAGCTTCTGTAGAAGATATAGAAAAGATTAAACTTGATTTTATCACCGCAGCGAATCTTGCCTTTGAAGCCGGCGCCGACGGAGTTGATATCAAAGCCTGCCACGGCTATCTTGGAGCCGAGTTTTTAAGACAGACCAACCGCCGGGGGGACAAGTATGGCGGTTCCCCGGAAAACAGGGCCCGGTTTCTCGCGTCGATAATCGAGGAGCTGAAAGGCCTCTATCCGGATAAGTTTATCGGGACCAGGATCTCCCTGTACGAGGGAATCCGCGGCGGGGCCGGGACCGCCGCCCCGGATGAGGTAATCGAAAACCTTGACGATATCATGGGAATCCTGTCGCTGCTCGTCAGGGCGGGACTCGATTTCATCAATATATCGGCCGGCATTCCGGCCCTGACCCCGGCCCTGACGAGGCCCGATAAGAGAACTCAGTTTCTGCTGTATAATCATTTCAGGTACGCGAAGCTGGTGAAGGAGGCGTTTCCCGGCGCGGCGGTCATCGGTTCCGCGTATACCGCCGGTTTTGACGACTCCCTTGGTTTCGCCACGGAAAATATCACGAAACAGTATACCGATTTCGCGGGGTTCGGCAGGCAGAACCTGGCCGATCCCCTTATGCCATTGAAAATAATGAATGGCGGTGATTTCAATCGTTGTACGCTATGCGGCGGTTGTTCCCGCCTGCTTAAAAGACAGGAAAGGGTACGCTGCACTGTATACGGGTGAGATGAACAGGAAAAGCGTCAAGACGTTAAAGGACATCGCTGATATCTGCAACGTGTCTACCAGTACCGTGTCACGGGTTCTGAATAACGAACCCGGGATATCCGGCAGGACCAGAGAGGAAATCCTTGCCGCGGTTGAAAAGTATAATTTTTTCCTGAGGAAGAGAAAGAAACAGAAGACCAGGGTCCTGATGAACCTGGTAATTGTCATTCCCGAGCAGTCGGAGATGGCGCTGAACCCGTTTTATGATATCAACGAACTGCTGAACGCGATTAACAGCGTTTTCAACACCACGAGGAAAGCGATCCAGGTGCAGACCTTTTCCGAATTTAGAGCAATGATTCGTTCAGACGACTATCATACCGACGGTATCATTTTCGCCTTCGGCAGCATCGAGGAGGAAGATCGCGAAATCCTCACGACTATGGAAATACCCTGTATCTTTCTCAACAGGTCCCCGGAAAGTTACAATTACGTTAGCTGTAACCATATCAAGGGGATGATGCGGCTGTACGGGCACCTTCTGTACAATGGCCACAGGCGCATCGGGTATCTCGGCTATACTGATCATCCCGTCAATTACGAGAGGCGGATTGGATTTGAAATCAGCTGCAGCGGGAACAGCGGCCCAGAGAAGGGCCCGGTCATGAACGTTGATTCAATTGATTCTATCACCGAAGGTACGGCGGAATATTTCATAAAAGAGGGCTGCGACGCGGTCATGTGCTTCAATGATAACTTTGCCATCCGTCTCATAAATCAATTCAGGGAAAAGGCCGTCAGGATACCCGATGATATTTCAATTACCGGCTTTGATAACACACCGATGAGGAAACTGTTCAAACCGCTGATTACGACCATAAGCCTGTCAACATACGAGATGGGATTCCTGGCTGCCCGGTGGCTCTACGATAATATCGTGAACAAGAGCCTCAGGAGGCTCCATTGCGAGATTGACGGTGAGCTGATCGCGGGCGAGACCGTGAGACAGAGGAAGGAACAGCAATGAACGAAAAAACTGCGGTCGTTACCGGTTCAACTGCGGGTATCGGCCGGTCCATCGCCCTGAACCTTGCAAATAACGGCTTTTCGATTCTTATTACCGGAAGAAGAAATAAGAATGAGGTAGAAACCCTGATTGATGAGATAAAAGACAGGGCAAAGAATGAGAAAGCCTGTTTATACGTGAGTGGGGATCTGGCTGAGATTGAAACACGGGAAGAAATAATCAGCTTTGTTAAAAATGAATTTGGTTTTTTATCGCTGCTGGTCAATAACGCCGGGATGACGACTGTCGGCAGGAAGGACATCCTTGATATTGAAGAGAAGGATATGTCCTACCTTTTGTCTGTGAACCTTGTCGCGCCGTTCATGCTTACCCAGTCGCTGGTCCCCTTCCTGGAGAAATCTCACGGCAGGTCCCATGTCATTAACATATCATCTATTTCCGCGTATACCGTATCAACTAACAGGGCGGATTACTGTATTTCCAAGGCCGGCATGTCTATGATGACCGAACAGTTTGCCGTCCGTCTCGCTGACAGTAATATCGGCGTTTTTGAGATTCGTCCCGGCATTATCCGGACTGGCATGACTTCAGGGGTCCGCGATAAATACGACGCCCTGATTGAAGACGGCCTTCTGCCGATCAGGCGGTGGGGAGAACCGGAGGATATTGCCCGGGCGGTGGAAGCGATTGTCAACGGGTATCTTCCCTACAGTACCGGCGAGGTAATCAATATTGACGGGGGATTCCATATCAGAAGACTGTGAAATGGCTGAAAGTACGATAACAGTGAACGGTATTTTCGTGCCGGTTGTCCGGGCAAAGGTCGGGATAATCGGGTCCGGCACCGCGTCTCTCAATGCCGCTGTCCAATGCAGGAGGGCCGGCATCTCGGATATTGTTATCGTCACTGATAAACCTGGCGGAGGGACCTCGGCCAACACCGGTTCCGACAAGCAGACCTACTACCGGTGCAACCCGGCAGGGGAAGAGGGGGACAGCGTCAGCCAGATGGCCCGGAATCTTTTTGACGGAGGAGCGATGCACGGCGATTTGGCGCATGCCGAGGCTGCCGGTTCACTGCCATCTTTTTTTAATCTGGTAAACCTGGGAGTGCAGTTCCCATCTAACCGTTTTGGTGAGTATGTCGGTTTCAAGACGGACCATGACCCCCGGTCCAGGGGGACTTCCTCAGGGCCGAAGACCTCCATTGATATGTACCGATGCCTTCTTGATGAGGCGTATCGACTGCAGATTCCGATGTATAAGGGCTATGAGGTCGTGGAAATCTGCAGATCCACCGATAACTATCGGTGCATCGGGTTCATTGCCATTGAAAAGGATAAAGTTAACAATACATATTTTGGAATATGTACATTTTTATGCGATTATGTCATATGCGGCACCGGGGGCCCGGCGGCCCTGTACGCCGACACCGTGTACCCGTCACAGCAGACCGGTTCCCTCGGAATGGCCCTCAGGGTGGGAATCCCGGCGAGGAACGTGACCGAGTCCCAGTTCGGAATCGCTTCAACAAAAGTCCGGTGGAACCTTTCAGGGAGTTATCAACAGGTTTTGCCCCGGTATTTTTCACGAAACAGCGATAACAATGATGAACATGATTTTTTACGGCATGTTTTTCCCGATGCCGATACCATGGTGACCGCCCAGTTCCTCAAGGGGTACCAGTGGCCCTTTGACGTGCGCCGGGTCGCTGGTTTCGGGTCCTCGGTCATCGATCTCCTGGTCTATTATGAGACGAAGGTCCGGGGCAGGAGGGTGTATCTTGATTTCAGGGAAAATCCGTCATATGAAGGATATGCCTTCTCCATTGATTCGCTTCCTGACCTTGTGCGGGATTACCTGGAAAAGTCGAACGCTCTACAGGAAAAACCGGTAGACCGGCTCAGGGCCATGAACCTGCCGGCATACGAGCTCTACCGTGATAACGGCATCGACCTCGCCCGGGAGCCCCTGGAGATCGCGGTGTGCAACCAGCACCTGAACGGGGGGCTCTCAGCAAATATCTGGTGGGAGTCGCCGATGAGGGGATTCTTCCCGGTCGGCGAGTGCTGCGGGACCCACGGCGTCTACCGCCCCGGGGGGAGCGCCCTCAATGCGGGGCAGGTTGGGGGGCTGCGAAGTGCCCGATACATCAGAAATCATATAACAAAGCAGCAAAAGGGGGATGACAATGCCGGTTTATCAGATTTGGAAGCTGCTGTAAATAGACTGATGTCATTGTTATCGTCGATTTTATCAGCTGAAAAGAAACTCTCCCCCGCCAGGGAACGGAAAGCGATAAAAAACCGCATGTCCGCATCCATGGGGATCGTGCGGAATCCTGAGAAGATCAAATCCGCCCTTAATGAAAACCGGAAAATGCTGGATGACCACGACCGGTCGGGAATTTCTTCCCGGGATGAGATCCTCTCCTATCTGAAAAACAGTGATCTCCTTCTGACCGAAAAGCTGTTTCTTCACCAGGCGGAGGTATTGTTATCGCGCCTCAAGGGGGGGAGGGGCTCCTGGGTACTGGGAAAACCTGAAGATATCTATATATGCGATAACAACGGCACCTGTACCGGCATTAATCCCGTTGAAACGGATTTTTCCTTAAACGACACGATCTTTGAATCGTCTTACCGGGATAACGGCGAAGTCGTCACCAGGTCCGAACCGGTGCGGCCCCTGCCCCGGCCGGACACCTGGTTCGAGTCGGTCTGGCGTCGGTATATGGATGGAACACTATACGAAACCGCGGAGGAATAACATGAAAAAGCTCCTTGCCATTACGTCCGGGATCATACACCCGATTTTTATCGCCCGATATCGGCTCCTCCAGTTCATTAAGGACTCGAGGGAGTTTGACGTTGTGTCCGCCGGTACCATCGAAGCGGCCAAATGGCTCGGGTCAGAGCCATTCGATGCCGTGCTCCTGTACTTTCACCGGCGAAAAATCAGCGGCGAAGCCCTGGAATCCATGAAAGATTTTGTCCACAACGGGGGAGGGCTCCTGGCTGTTCATTCAGCCTCAGCGTCGTTCAAGCAGTGCCGGGAGTATTTCGACTTCCTGGGGGGGCGGTTCACCACCCACGACAAGATTATGGAATTTGAGATTAAACAAGCGGACGAGGGGAGACAGATCTTCGGTGACATGAAACCTTTCACCGTTCGGGACGAACTCTACATCCACGAGACCTGTGATGGGATAACAACGCGCCTCTATGCCGAACACGGCGGAAACAGGGAACCGATCGTCTGGACAAAGGAACACGGCGCGGGCCGGATCTTCTATTTCGAGCCGGGCCACTGCGCCGGTACCATGAAGAACCCGGCGGTCCGGGAGGTAATCCTCAAGGGACTCAGATGGGTGAGCAGATCAGGGGAGGGGCGATAACTATGGCTAAAAAATTCAGGCTCGGCATGGTGGGATGCGGCGACATCAGCCGCTACGTGGCCCTGGGGGCGAAACTCAATTTCCGGCTGGAGATTGCCTCCTGCGCGGACACGAACGAACAGCGCCTCGAGGCCTTTGCCGCGAAACATAAAATCAAACAGACCTTCACCGACTACCGTGAGCTCTACGAAAAAACCGAAGCTATGGACGCGGTCTACCTTTCGGTGCCCCATTACCTCCACCGCCCCATGATCCTGGACGCCCTGGAGATGGGGATCCCGGTCTTCTGCGAGAAGCCGATAGCCTGTACCATGGACGAGGCCCTCGATATCTGTAAAACGGCCCGAAAGACCGGGGTCAAGGTCGGCATCAACTACCAGTACCGCTATGACGTGGCGGCCTACGCCCTTGCACGGGCTGCCCGGAAGGGAGATCTCGGTGAACTGTACTACGGCAGGTGCAACCTCCCCTGGCACCGGGACGACACGTATTTTACCGAGGCTGAGTGGCACATGAACTGCAGCACATCCGGGGGGGGCACCCTCATAACCCAGGCGAGCCATCTCCTGGACGTCATGCTCTGGGCAATGAAGGGGAAGACCCCGGTTGCCGCCATGGGAATTTCCAAACAGCGGCGGTTCACCGGCATCGAGGTGGAGGATCTCTCCATGGGAATCGTCGAAATGGACGACGGGAGCCTGGTGGAGGTGACCAGTTCCATGGCAATCGGACACGAGATGCCGGTCGCCATAGAAGTCTACGGAAGCAGGGGGAACGGTTATTACTCGGGACCGGAAAAACCGAGGGTGAAATTCTACGGGGTAAAGGTGAAGAAGGAGAAACCCCCGGTCTGGCAGCTCCACGCCCTGTTTCGGAGTATGGAGGGTTTCCGGCGGTGGGTACTCTTTGAGAGCCCCTACCTGACCCCGGCGGAGGAGGCGCTGCCGGTACTGGCGGCGGTTACCTGCATTTACAAGTCAGCGGAGACCGGGAAGATGGAAGAGGTAGACCGGCGGTATCTGGAGTATTATAATCGTAATGAGTGAACTATGGGGACTTCTGAAAACTATGTTTTTGAAGTCCCCTTGTGTGCACAAAGTCTGATAAAACCAGCATTTACAATTATAAGGATAATTGTAAATGCTGGTTTTTAGATGTGCCCTTATATTAACCACAGAGACGCGGAGGGTTAGTAGTTAATCAGAGTTTTATAAGATTTTTTTTCATAAAGATAGCTGGTATTTTGAAGAATAGTTAAGTATAACCCATGAGTCACGGCAAGAATTGAAAATACCTCTTTTCTCTGCGACTCTGTGCCTCCGTGGTTAAATTAATATTTAGCATGATCATAAAGGAGAGGGTTCCATGAAAGAAAACAATTCTGAGAGGCTGAGTATCCTGACCAAGGTAGGTTTCGGGGTCGGGGATATCTACGGCGGCGGCGCCATGATGATCGTCGGTTTCTATTACCTCTATTTTCTCACCGACGTTGTGGGTATCGACCCGAGGCTCGCGGGAATCGCATTCCTGGTGAGCAAGGTGTGGGACGCGGTGAGCGATCCCCTCATGGGATACATTTCCGACCGCACCAGGTCGCGCTTCGGCAGGCGGCGCCCCTATTTCCTGGCCGGCGTGGTTCTTATCTTCGCCTCGTTTTTCATGATGTGGTATCCGGTCGACTTCGCCCTGGAGATGCACCGCTTCGCTTTCGTCATGGCGGGCTACCTCTTCTTCTCGACGGTAATCACCATGGTAATGATTCCGTACAACGCACTCGCCTCGGAGCTGACCCTTGACTACAACGAGCGGACGTCCCTGACGACCTTCCGCATGTTCTTTTCATCTGTTTCGTCACTTCTCTGCGCGGTGCTCCCGATGGAGATAGTGAAACTCTTCCCGAACGCACGCTCCGGGTACGTCGCAATGGGGGTTGTCATCGGAATCTTTTTCGCCCTTCCGTTCATCATGACCTTCTTCACCACCAGGGAACGCCCGGAATTCCAGAAGGAGCAGGCCCGGAAAAACATATTCAAGATCTTTACCGATCCCTTCAAGACCCCGACCTTTCTCCACGTTCTCATGATGTACCTTCTGGCCTTCGTGGCCATCGACATGGTCATGTCCATTGTCATCTACTTCATGACCTATTACATCGGCAGGGGGGAGGAGTCCAACTATGTTCTCGGGACGCTCATGGTGATGCAGATAATATCCCTCCCCTTCTATTACAAGCTGAGCAAGAAGACCAGCAAAAAGAAAGGGTACATTTTCGCCATGGTGATCTGGATACTGGTGCTCCTGACGAGCCTTTTCATCGGGCCCGGGGTTCCGCGATACGTGATTTACGTGTTCGGCGCGGTCCTCGGGGTCGGCACCGGGGGGGTGGTCATCATGATCTACTCCATCTTCCCGGACGTGCCGGACGTGGACGAGCTCTATTCAAAGGAACGGCGGGAGGGTATCTATTCCGGCATATACACCTTCATGCGCAAGCTCGGTTCCGCCGTGGGCCTCTTTTTCATATCGAACGCCATCGCCTTCGCCGGCTACAAAAAACCGGTACGTGAGGTTGTGGACGGCATGGAAAAGATGGTTCAGCAGGAGCAGAGCGACGAGTTTATCCTCATGCTGCGGATAATCTTCGTTGCCCTTCCGATAATATTCATATCAATCGCCCTCATCGTCGCCTTCAGCTACCCGTTGACGCCGGAACTTCACGGCCGCCTCAAGACCTTCCTCGAGAAGCGTCGCTCCGGTGAGGGCGGGGACAGGGCTGAAGAGGAGTATCTCGACAAGACCCTGAGGAGGAAGTCATGAAGCGCGGCAATCCCCCTTATGAAAATGAACCGGTCTACTTGAAAGAATTTTTTGACGATAAATCCGCGATAAAATTCGTGTACCGGAACGCTCCCCCCCCGCCCCGGGGATACCCGAAGAAGCGGGTAGGCGACGGCTACGCGGACACCCCCTTCGAAAAAACGTACGACAAAAGGCGAAACGCCCTGCTGCGCCACTGCCTGAAGAACCCGGCCCGCCGCGATAAAAAGGGGTATTACGTGGAACTGGCGCGCCTCAAGGCGCGGAAAAAACCGATCGATGAGGGGGCCCTCCGGGCCTCCCTGGCGTTCATCGACAACCGGTTCGACTGTTCCGATTTCGTGATGCTCGGTATCGTACGGATACTTTACCAGTTCGGGGAGAGCCCCCTTCTCAGTAAAAAACTCCTGGACGAGGCGAGGGAGACACTCCTCAACTTCAAGTACTGGCCCGACGAGCCGGGAATCGACTCCATGTGCACCTGGACCGAGAACCACCAGATAATGTTTTCTTCGTGTGAATACCTGGCGGGCCAGCTCTTCCCTGACGAGGTTTTCACAAACTCGGGCATGACCGGCATCGAAAAGATGAAGGAGGCCCGGGAACGGATATTAAAGTGGTACGAGCTTCGGTACAAGACCGGTTTCAGCGAATGGCTATCCCACGTTTACTACGACGAGGACCTGACCGCGCTTATCAACCTGGTCGACTTCGCCCGGGAACCGGAACTGGTCCGGGGGGCCGAGATCATCCTTGACCTCATGTTTCTCGACATGGCCCTGAACAGCTACCGGGGGGTCTTCGGTTCCACCCACGGCCGGAGCTACGCCGATGAAAAACGGAACGCCTTCGTCGAAGCCACCACCGACACGGAAAAACTCATGTTCGGCACCGGGACGTTTTCGCTCGTTGACAACATGAGCGGGATATGCTTCGCGTTGAGCGAAACCTACCGCCTGCCGGGGGTCATCTACGATATCGCGAACGATTATAAACGGGAAAGCGTGGCCAACCGACAGAGAATGGGAATCAAAATCAAAGAGGCACAACGGTGGGGCCTCGACCTGTCGAAACACGAGGACGTGATGGTGCTCCTGAGCCTCGAGGCCTACGCCCACCCGAAAACCTTCAAGCCGGTGATGAAACTCTTCGACCGGTACCGGTGGTGGCAGAACCAGTTCTACGCCCCCCTTTCGAAAATGAAATGGCTGATCAAAGTTCTCCTGAAAACCGGCCTTCACCGCCTGGTGACCCGTATTTTCGAGAAAGACATGACCCGGAACACCCGGGAGGAGGTGAACACCTGCACCTTCCGGACCCCGGACTACATGGTCAGCACCGCCCAGGACTACCGGGCCGGGTACGGCGGCAACCAGCAGCATATCTGGCAGGCCACCCTGTCCCCGAAAGCCGTGGTCTTCACCACCCACCCGGCCGAGGAGGAGCATGATTCCGGCGGGGCATGGGTCGGGTCCGGCACCCTGCCGAGGGTCGCCCAGGCGGGCGGTCTCGTCATCGCCGTCTATAACATCTCGAAAATGCCCGGTATCTACATGACCAACAGGCTGTTCTACACCCACGCCTGGTTCCCCCGGGATCAGTTCGACGAGGTGGCGGAGCGGGACGGCTGGATCTTCGGGCGCTGCGGGGACGGGTACGCGGCCCTTCGCTCCAGGAACAGTTATCGGTGGCGTGAGGAGGGCCCCGACGCAGAAAAAGAGGTCATCGCCGACGGAAAGACCAACATCTGGATCTGCGAGATGGGCCGCAAAAAAACGGACCGTTCCTTCGAGAAATTCATGGAACGGATCTGCGCGGCACCAATCAGGTTCAAGGGTGAATCGGTGGTGTATGAGTCTCCGTCCCAGGGGGAGGTCCGGTTCGGCTGGAGGGGAAAATTTAAACAAAACGGGGAAAATGTCCAGCTTCACGATTATCCCCGGTATGACAACCCCTATGTTCAGGCGGAATTCCCCCCGGGACCGATAACTATCGGTCTTGGTAAGGAAAAACTCGTACTCGATTACGAAAAAGGGGTCCGGAAGGCGACCGGTTACTGCTGAAAACCGGGGAAACACCGATTGTTATCGGTGATTTTAAGAAGAAGTCATCGAAACCTTGGCAACCGACCGGTTCGATGTACTGTCCGGCTGTTTTTTTTTGACGATACCTGCATTCTGGCAACTATGATACAGTATTTTCGGACTCCCCAAAATTTATTTTCGAAAAAGTATTGACACGTATACCTCTTTGGCTATTTTGCCAAAAAGGTATATATTAAATGGACCAAGAAACACATGCCCAGTACACCGCCAGGGCCAGAATAATCAAAGCCCTGGCCCATCCGAGCCGGCTGTTTATCGTGGAAGAGCTCGAAAAAAAAGAGCGGAGTGTCGGCGAACTGGCTGAAATGATAGGTTCCGACGTCTCGACCGTGTCCAAGCATTTGAGTATACTGAAAAACGAGGGTCTCGTTTATGACGAACGGCACGGCACGACCATAGTATATCACCTCAAGTGCCCCTGCGTACTCAGCTTCATCGGGTGTATTGAAGACGTGATTGAAACCAAAACCAGTGAACAGCTCAATGTTTTACTGCAGTGCAGGGCGAAATAATTTTTAACTATTATATGGCTATTTTGCCAAATAACCAGTAATCACGGAGAAACCTGAACATGTTCTGGAAAGACGAATGGAAACCACTGGCCGCAATTATTGGATTATTTCTGATCCTCTTTTTTCTCCCAATCGGGTGGCAGCGCTTTGACGGTTCGATAATGGAGGCCCTCGCCCTGGTGAAATGGTACGCCAGGGAGCACGTGCTCCTCTGTCTTGTCCCCGCGTTTTTCATCGCCGGCGCCATCGCGGTGTTTATCAGCGAGGCCTCGGTGATAAAATATCTGGGCCCGGCCGCGAACAGGGTGCTGGCATACGGGGTTTCGTCGGTTTCGGGAACGGTGCTTGCGGTATGTTCGTGCACCGTGCTCCCCCTTTTCGCCGGTATCTACCGCATGGGGGCGGGGCTGGGGCCTGCCACGGCCTTTCTCTATTCAGGGCCGGCAATCAACATACTCGCTATTATTCTGACCGCTAACGTCCTCGGGTTTGAACTCGGAATCGCCAGGGCCGTCGGGGCCATACTGTTCAGCATAATTATCGGACTCCTGATGCATTTCATATATCGTAAAGAAGAACTTGAGAAATCCGGCGCCCTGGCCGGCCTGGCCCAACCGGAGGTATCCCGTCCCCTCTGGCAGAACGGGCTCTACTTTTTTTCCATGGTTGCTGTTCTCGTCTTCGCAAACTGGGGGAAACCGGAAGCGGCCGAAGGCTTCTGGTACGCGCTGTACGCCAATAAATGGATACTCACCGCGGTGTTCTCGGGCCTGCTGGGACTGTTTCTTGTTCTCTGGCTGAAGGTACCGTGGTGGAAACTTGCACTCGCCGGCGTTCCCGTGGTTGTTCTGGCGGTGTTCTTCGGCGATGAGCCGCTGGTCCCCTTTACCGTCGGGGTCGTCGGCCTCTCTCTGATCACCGGCACGGGAAATGTGGAGACCCGCGAGTGGCTTCAGCAGACATGGGGTTTCGCGAAGCAGATTCTCCCCCTCCTTTTTTACGGGGTCCTGGCCGCGGGATTCCTCCTCGGCAGGCCGGGAAATGAAGGCATGATACCGTCCGCATGGGTCAGCGCCGCGGTGGGTGGCAACGGTGTCGGTGCGAACCTGTTCGCCTCCGTGGCTGGGGCCTTCATGTATTTCGCCACCCTCACCGAGATACCGATACTGCAGGGCCTGATAGGCGCCGGCATGGGCAAGGGTCCGGCCCTCGCGCTCCTTCTGGCCGGTCCGGCTCTTTCACTGCCGAACATGCTGGTGATACGGAGCGTCATCGGCACGCAAAAAACCCTTGTGTACCTGGTCCTGGTCGTCGTCATGTCAACGGTATGCGGTCTTCTGTACGGGGCTATTATGTAAAGGGAGAAAAGAACGTGAAAACCCGTGTGAAAAATT
Organism: uncultured Leptospirales bacterium; assembly: GCA_964514165.1. Taxonomy (GTDB): domain Bacteria; phylum Spirochaetota; class UBA4802; order UBA4802; family UBA5550; genus CAZEPS01. Next base: position 3,137 of record CAZEPS010000075.1, on the reverse strand, counting down.
CCCTTTTACTCGTTCTGGCGGCAACTCTCCTGCACGCGGCGCCGTCATGCCGTCCCGAGCCAGGGGCGGACGCGCCGAATAATTTTTTGATTATTTCGATCGACGCGCTCCACCCTGACGCGATCAGCGCCAAAAACTCGCCGGGTATTGTTTCGATAATGAAAAAAGGGACATACACCCTGCGGGGAACGAGCGTCAGGCCCCCCAAGACCCTCATCGCCCACGCGGCGATGGTAACGGGCCTCGCGCCTGAGCAGTCCGGTTACACCGACAATACCTGGAAACCGGGCGAAAAAAGAATCGGCGGCGAAACGATATTTCACCGCGCCCGCGAAAAGGGGCTCCGCTGCGGTTTCTTTTATTCAAAGGAAAAGCTCGGTTTTCTCGCGAACCGATGGATAATGAAGTACGAGTTCAACGAAGACTATTCCGCTGACTACGCCCTTGATTTCGTGAAAGAAGGCGAAAACAACTTTGTTTTTCTTCACGTCAGCGGGCTTGAGTACGCCGGAATGGACCACGGCTGGCTGTCGCCGAAATACCTTGAAGAATTGCGGGAAATTGACCGGAAGCTCTCCCCCCTTGTTGACGATATCACCAAAAGGGGCGGGTTCATCCTGATTATAACCAGCGATCACGGCGGGCACGGCAGGGAACACGGCACTGATCATCCCGATGATTACCGGGTGCCGTTTGTTTTTTATTCAGACTGCAGGCCTATGGACAGTATTGATGAATACAAAGTCACGGACCTTTACGGTATCGTTGAGAAACTGCTGTAAAGGCGAAAAAAAAAGGGAGGTTATATCCCATGAAACTGGAAATTCTCGGCACCGGGTGCCCGAAATGCGAAAAACTCGAAGAGATATCGAAAAAAGCGGCTGAAGAACTCGGCGTCGAATATACCCTGGAAAAAGTCAAGGACATCAACAGGATTATCGATTACGGGGTCATGACCACACCGGCCCTGGTGGTTGACGGAGAAGTCAGAGTCGCGGGGAAGGTACCCCCCATCGATGAAATTAAAAAACTGTTGTCTCAATAAACAGTCTCTGGAGGCTCGAAATGTCAGATAACTGCTGCGGAAACGGAACGAAACTGCTTTACTCCTGCTCCGGGGCTTCCGACGTCGGCGAGCTCGCCGACAGGGTGGCCAGAAAACTCTGGGCGGAGGGGTTCGCGATGAAAACGTGCCTGGCAGGGGTCGGGGCCGGCTTGTCCGGTTTCGTGGAGTCCGCCAGGGGGGCTGACCTGAACATCGCCCTGGACGGGTGCCCCCTCCTCTGCGCGAAAAAGTCCCTGGAGCTGATAGGCGTGAAGCCGGTGTCGGTGATGCTCGGCGACTACGGGTTCAAAAAGGGGGAGGTCCCTGACATGGATGATTCCCTTGAACGGGCAGTCAAGGCCGTAAAAAGCGGCGCGGAAATCAAAATACAGTAAACGGAGAAGTAACCGATGAATACATCTCGCTTACGCGAAAATAGAACCATGAAAACACCTCTTATGCTCCTCGCCGGTATCGCGGCCCTGGCCCTGGTTCTCGGCTCATGCGGCAAACCGGCGCAGGGCGGGAAAAACGAACAGAACCCGGCGCAGCCGGGCGCCGTCACCGCTGAAGAAGGCGGGAGGGTGATCGTCTATTATTTTCACACGACCTTCCGATGCTATTCGTGCAGAAAAATTGAAGAGCTGACGGCGGACGCCCTGACTGATCAATTCGGTGAAGAGTTGAAAAACAGGGCGATCGTGTTCAAAAAGGTCAACGTTGAACTGGATGAGAACAAACATTTCATACGGGACTACCAGCTCTTCACGAAAACCGTGGTCCTGGCAAAAAACGCGGACGGGGGCGCCGGAAAGTGGAAACGGCTGGACGACACCTGGCAGCTTATGAGAGACCGGGATGCCTATTACCGGTATATCAGGGACGAAGTGACGCGTTTCATGGACAAGGGGTAACGCCGTGGATTCAGTTTTTATCATCGCCCTGGCATCGTCATTCTGGCTCGGAGTTCTGACTTCTATAAGCCCGTGCCCCCTGGCGACGAACATCGCCGCGGTTTCGTTTATCGGGAAAAATATCGAGTCGACGTTCAGTTCCCTCGTGTCCGGTGTTTTATACGCCCTGGGGAGGATGCTCGTTTATTCAGGCATCGCTGCCCTTGTCGTACTCAGCGCTGTTTCTATACCAGCCCTGTCAATGTTTCTGCAGTCGAAAATTAACATGGTTCTCGGGCCGGTGCTCATCATAACCGGAATTATTCTTCTCGGTTTGATTAAAGGGCACATCCTAAAACCAGTATCTGCAATTTTTAAGAAAATTGCAGATACTGGTTTTGTCAGACGTTGTGCGTCTAAAGGGACTTCTAAAAAGTCCCCTGAATTTAACGTTGGCGGGGGGTATCAGACGGAATTCGCTGAAAAGCTCGCCCGTAAAGGCCCCTATATCGGCTCTGTGCTTATCGGCGCCCTCTTCGCCCTGGCCTTCTGCCCGGTTTCCGCGGCGCTGTTTTTCGGGAGCATGATACCCCTGTCGCTGAAACATCAATCGTTTCTGACGATTCCCGCGGTATACGGGTTCGGCACCGCCGTCCCCGTTGTCGTTTTCGCCGCGCTCATCGCGACAGGCGCCCGCCGCCTGGGGGACGCTTTCAGTAAAGTGTCCGCGGCAGAACTGGTCATAAGAAGAATAACCGGCGCGGTATTTATCGTAATCGGAATATATTTCACCGTCAGTTATATATTTAAAGCAACTGCAATATGAGGTTTCCATGAGCGAAAATATTACGAAAAAACTCTCCTTTCTCGACCGCTTTCTCACCCTCTGGATATTCCTCGCCATGGCAGTCGGCGTCGGCATGGGGTATCTGTATCCGGCATCGGCGGAATTCATAAACAGGTTCCAGGTCGGTACCACCAACATCCCCATCGCCGTCGGGCTCATACTGATGATGTATCCGCCCCTGGCGAAAGTAAAATACGAGGAGCTTGGGGACGTGTTCAGAAACTGGAGGGTGCTCCTCCTCTCTCTGGTGCAGAACTGGGTCGTTGGGCCCATACTGATGTTCGCTTTGGCCGTTGCCTTTTTGAGCAACCAGCCGGAGTACATGGTGGGACTCATCATGATAGGGATCGCC
>CAZEPS010000074.1:14321-17016 GCA_964514165.1 uncultured Leptospirales bacterium | reverse complement strand
AACGCCTTTGAGCTGGCCGACATGGCGACGGAGATCGAGGCGGCCCGGGCCCTTCTCTATAAGGCCTGCATGCTCAAAGACAGGGATAAACCCTTCGGGAAAGAGGCGGCCATGGCCAAGCTCTACTGCTCCGAGGTGATGGGCCGGGTCGTTGACGAGGCAATCCAGATCCACGGGGGTTACGGCCTGATGAAAGAATACAACATCGAGCGGTTCTTCCGGGACTACAAGCTCCTCACCATCGGCGAGGGTACATCTGAGATCCAGAGGATTGTTATTTCACGGAATATCGGGTGTTACGACGTGGATTGATCAGAATTTAAATGCGCTGACACAGCGCGAAGAGGAGTGACCAGGAGCTGGTCAATACCGATGCCATCAAAGAACACCTGATTCCACCGGAGCTGAGCAGGGAACAAATAATTCTGGTCTATGCATCCGAGGCAGACATCCTCAACATGGCGCTCTTCGGTAAAACCGCCAGACAGTGGCGGAATGAAAATCCTAATGGAAAAGGCAATATCCGCGGTTTTGCCAGTGTTTCCCAACTGGTCTGATACCCCCATCTCCCGGGCTGCATCTGAAACACTACGGTTTTCAGGCGGTAAAATCTTGCGCAGTGCTGTCTCTTTGATCCTTCGACTGTATTTCATAGTTGACTCCTTGTCATTTTAGACGACAACTATGTTGACACAAGGCTATAAGGACGACATTTAGTCTCACGAAGCCCCCTGTATAAAACTGGGCGGCCAGGGAATGGTTATTGAAGACGCTTTTGAGCTTCTGCTTAACGTGGCTGAAGATGACCTGCCCGATGGACTGAGGAAGAATACATTTGCGTATTATCTAAAGCAGGCGGAGAAAAAAATCTATGAAGACTATGGAAGCTGGCAGCACCTCTTTGTTGAACTTGCGTTACTGGTGTCAAAGTCAGAAAAAGAAGTCACTTCAGTCCTTGACATCGTTGAAGAAATTATAGCGGCTGAATCTGCGGGGGAATCATTTTCCAGCTACAAACTGGAAAAATACAGCATGATAAAATACGGGCTGTTAAAGAAAAAGGATTATGACGGTATCATAAAACACGCCTTTGATGGAGAGAAAAATGACGAGAAGTACGCGGGGCTGGTACATGAATGGAAAGAGTGGCGCCTGAAAGCCTATGAAAAAATGAAAGACCGTGAAAACATTGAAAGCCTTGCCCTTGAAATGGTTGTTGAATGGAATGAGTTGAAAATATACAATATGCACATGGCAAATATCAAAGAAGAAGCAAGAAGAGCAGATAATCGTAAAAGATATAAGTCTGTATGTCAAAGCATCAAAGGACTTGTTATAATTGGAGGAAAAAAGGAAGCAAAACTGTTAATCAATGAGTTCAAAGAGCATTATAAAAGGCGTTTGGCATTTATGGACGAGCTTTCAAAATTAAAAGTATGAATAACGAAAGCACTGAATAACAGATTTAATTGATGATAAGAATAATGAAATGGAAGAAAAGAGTAGAGGGATAATTATTATGGAAGACATATTACAGAAAATAGATGAACTGCAAAATCAGATAAACAGCATCCGCCCCCTGGACAGGGAAACGATTGTCTCCCTTAAGAACTATTACAAGATTGGCCTCACCTGGTCAAGTAATGCTCTTGAAGGCAATACTCTGACAGAATCAGAAACAAAGGTTGTTATAGAAGACGGTCTCACTATTGGAGGCAAGCCTCTGAAAGATCATTTTGAGGCAAGCGGTCATGCCGATGCCTATGAAGCAATGATAAGAATGACACAAAAGAGAATTATTACGGAAGAAGACATTCTGAAGTTGCATCAATTATTTTTTATAAAAATTGATGGTGATAATGCTGGAGTATATCGAAAAAGCAGGGTCTTCATATCCGGTTCAAAATATCCTCTTCCCGCTCCTGAAGAGGTGGCAGGTCTTATGAAAGAATTAGTTAATAATATCGATAAAAAAAGAATAAATGAACATCCAGTCATTTTTGCGGCAAAAACACACCTTGAATTTGTATTTATTCACCCCTTTATTGATGGGAATGGACGGGTGGCCAGGTTGCTTATGAACCTTATACTTTTGCAGGAAGGATATACTATTGCTTTAATACCTCCGGTTTTAAGATCGAATTATATTTCTTCAATCGAAAAGGCCCATGAGAACGATGAGCAATTTCTTGAGTTAATTGCCAGATGTGTTTATGAAACACAAAAAGATTATATACGGATGTTGAATATATGAAAGACAACCCATCATTTTTTGAAGACCAGATATCCCAAATACCTGCTCTGCAGTTACTCATCAATATGGGGTATACATATCTTGCTCCTTATGAAGCACATGAATTTCGTAATGAAAGAACATCAAATGTTATTCTTGAAAAGGTCCTTGATGAACAGTTAAGAAAAATAAACAAGATAAACTATAAATCTAAAGAATATGACTTTTCAAACAGTAATATCAATGCAGCAGTCGATTCAATTAGGAATATTCACTTTGATGGTTTAGTTTGAACAAATGAAAAAGTATATGACCTCCTTACACTTGGTAAAAGCTTTGAGGAAACCATCCAGGGTGACACAAAGAGTTTCACACTTAATAACACAGGAATAAGAGGTTCACCTGTCCGAAATAATGCTCCAGAAAAAAAGCGATAGGTAGCAGAAACCTATTCAGATATGT
>CAZEPS010000074.1:0-14311 GCA_964514165.1 uncultured Leptospirales bacterium | reverse complement strand
ATGACTGGATTTCCTGTATAGAAGATAAATCGAAACGGCGGTGACAGCGATTGTTGCTATTGCCATGGTACCGTGTACCGCATTCGCCCATCCCAGAGCCAACCCCTGGCTCAATAAAATGCCTGAACTGATCAGGGCAACCAGGCAGAGGAGGGGAAGCGTGGCCAGCAATAGCGATGCCGACCGCAGGCCGGTTTTTTTAAGCAGGTTGAAAAGCGACCAGATTATGAAGGCCGCCGCGGAGACCGCCAGGATTACATGCACGGTAAATGCAGCGGTTCGCGCGGAGCCAGCCAGGTTGCTGACCCACAGGCCGGTGATAAGGGTAAAGAAATACAGAAATCCCGCGAAAGACAGTTTTGTTTCCACTCTCATGTTCGTCCCTCCTGCCGGTTTAGTTATATAATACGAAAGCCGGGGCGGCATAACAATTCATATTTTTTTTTGTGAAATGCAGTTTCCTCACAAAAAAAAGTGATTGATGAAACATGTGTGTATGCTTTATAATATGATTGGTCGGCTCTACTTTGAATGCCGTTTTGTATGACAATTGCACTCGCAGTGACCGGTCCTGATATTTATCTATTATAATACTATCTGTCAAAAATTATGATAACACATGGTTTTATTCCAACAATAATAAACACCTGTTATCAAAAAGATGATGCTGGTACTATTGAAGGAACTGTCCTCTTTTTCGATATATCCGGTTTCACCCGTCTGACCTCTGACCTGATGGTTCACGGCAAAAACGGCGCTGAAGTTTTATCAAACATCTTAAATGAGATTTTCGGACTCGTTGTGGATGTTGTATACAGCGAGAAGGGATTTATTACAACATTTGCCGGTGATGCTGCGACAGCAGTGTTCGCGGCCCCATTTGAAAAAAATGTTTACCGGGCTGCGGCGAAAATCAACAGGATATTTGATGATAACCACCTTCAGCGCACGCCATTCGGGGACTTTGCCCTTGACGTTAAAATGGGCATTGATGCTGGTAAAGTCGAATGGAGGATTATCTGCAATAAAAAGAGGTGCACATATTATTTTCGCGGTAGCCCTGTTGACGGTGCGGCTGAGGCTGAAAGTCACGCTTCAAGCAGGGAGATTATTGCAACAGACAGGGTCGGTGAGTTCCCTGAGGATTTTTCAGCCAAAAAAATATCCGCCTTCAATGATTTCAAACTCATCTATCAAACAAAGGATTTTCAACCGATAAGACGTGATTCATTGAAAAAAGAGCTCGAATCGGATTATAAAGCCGCTTCAGAATCCAGCGAACAGTTTTTTTATCCGGTGAACAGGTTTCTTCATCTCAAGGGAGGGGAATTCAGGGAAATTACCAGTGTTTTTCTTTCATTCCCGGATACTGAAAGTCATGAAGAACTTGATGATATAATTGAAAACGTTCTCTCGTCAGCCGACGATTTTGGAGGGTACTTCAACATGGTGGACTTCGGCGATAAGGGAGGAGTCATTCTGGTACTGTTCGGGGCCCCCACCTCTCACGAGAATGATCTGCACCGGGGGGTATCCTTTGCAGAAGAGGTTACCCGGATTCTCGGCAAAAGGATACGAGCCGGAATCTCTACCGGTACAGCTTACGCAGGGATTGTCGGCGGAACCATGAGAAAAACCTATACCGCCCTTGGCTCTGTGGTAAACCTGTCAGCGAGGCTGGCAATGGAGGCCCGGTGGGGGGCTGTTGAACTGTCAGGCCAATCCGCCCAAAATCTTTCCAAAGATTATTCTTTCGAAAGCCTGGACGAAAGATCAGTCAAGGGTTTTACGAAACCGGTTGCGGTTTACCGGTTAGTATCCAGGCGGGAGGATGCTCGTGATTACATTGGGGAAGAGACATTTGTCGGCCGTGATAACGAAAAAAAACTACTGACCGACTGGCTTTCTCTGATACCGGCCGGCAACCAGGGAATATTCTATATTTATGGACAGCCGGGTACAGGCAAGAGTTTTCTTGTTGATTCAATCCTGAAAGAACATGTTGGCGAACTGCAAGTCATAAGGCTATACACTGACGCGATTCTCCGCAAAAGTCTGAGTCCCTTTGTTCCCGCTGTCATGAAAATTTTAAAAATCAATGATAGTTTCTCTTACACCAGGTATAAAGATGCTGTTTCCAAATTCCTGCGAAAATACAGAAACATGGATACGGACCTTATCAATGATTTCAACCGTTCTTCACCAACTCTTGCGAGCCTGGCCGGGATTCCGGTTGAAGATGAAGCGTGGGCCCGTCTTGACCCTCAGGGACGATTCGAAATGCTGCGATCTGCTCTAACCCGCCTTTTTTTCATACTCAGCCTCGATATGCCTGTATTGATTGTTGTAGAGGACGCCCACGCCCTTGACGACGATTCAAAGGCTGTTTTCGACCGTGTAACGGCAGGGAGCGAATACAGGCTCGCCATACTGGCTCTTTCCAGGGAGGGAGAGGAACAGGACCGTCCCCGCATAACCACGCAGGATCCGGTAGATGAGCGAAATATCATCCTGGGTCCATTGACTCGCGATAACGCTGAATCAATGGCAATGCGTCTCCTTGGAGGGGAGATTGATTCGAACCTCCTTGATTTTATTGAATTAAAATCCGGGTTGAATCCCCTTTTTTTGAAAGAGTTAACTTCCCACCTCCGCGATAACAGGTATATTGTAAGCCGCAACGGCACCTTTTTTCTGGCCCGTGATGAGATAGATATGCCCAGGACCCTCAGTTCAATCATGGTTAGCCGAATAGATTCGCTCCCGGAAGGGCTGAAAGATCTCATTCTGACCGCTTCGGTAATCGGACAGGAGTTCGACCCCGATGTTGTTAAGGACTTGATGGACACCGATGATACTGAAAGGTTCCTGTTGGAGGGGGTCAATGCAGGAATATTTATTATCCTTTCTGAAGGGAGATATTTTTTCAGGCAGCCGGTTTTACAGGAAACAGCCTATTCAATGCAGTTTGAATCCGCTTTAAAAAGTATTCACGGAAAGATTGCCCGGGTAATCCAGAAGAGACACCATGATGATCCACGGCATTACGCAGACCAGGCATATCACTTTGAAAAGGCTGGAATCGTTGATGAGACCAAAAGGGCCCTGGAAAAAGCGATTGATTATGCCATGGGTACCTACAGGAATCAGAAGGCATTGGAGTTTATAAATAGATTTTTTGTTCTTGAAGACGATGAATTCAGCAGAATCAGGTTACTTCGCCATAAGGGGGACATATACGAGCTGACCGGGAACTGGGATAAAGCAATAGAAAGTCTCATTTATGGCCTGGGTATATCCGTTGTAGGAAAACTCGTGCGGGAACAATCGTCTCTACTGGCCCGACTCGGAACCATTTATCAGAAACAGGGGAACTCTGCAAAGGCGGTAGCGGTCCTGGAGCAGGCAATAGCACAGGCCACTGAGATGAATGACAGTGAAATTCTTTCAGAATCATATGTCTCCCTTGGCAGGGCCAGGTGGAGTACCGGTGATTACAAGCAGGCCTTTAAGGCCCTTGGAAACGCGACAAAACACAGCAGGAAAGCAGGCGACCGGGAGATGGAGGCCCTGTCATATTACTATGAAGGTGTGGTCTTCAGGGATACTACGCGATATGATGATGCGGTTGATCGATACCAGGTCTCACTGGATATATTCAATACCCTCGAAAACGACCGGCTGGCAACCTATCCCATGTATGACCTGGCGGTTGTGTACCAGTACCAGGGTCGACTCGAGGAGTCGTGGGACTATTTCATGAAGTCCGCAGACGTGTATGAAAGAATCGGCTACGAAAGCGGCCTGTCAGCAGCCCTCCTGAACCTGGGTGTTCTCAAGGACAGACGGGGTGAGTTCGATGAGGCGATCGAATATTTTGGCAGGGCCCGGCAGATTGCAGAACGGATGGGTGAAGAACTCGCTATAGCCTATACCATTTTCAGCCTGGGTGCAACATACTACAAGACCGGTGACTACCGGAAAGGGGTCGAATACCTCAAGGAAGCGTACACGCTGATGAAGCGCATCAATGCCTACGGCTATTTCGGATACGCCCTGTCCTACCTGGCTTCACTTTACGCTTCCCGGGGGGATACGGAATTCGCCCTGAGAACAGCGTACCTTCATGTTGAGAACATCAAAAAAATCGGTTCCGACGTTGAAAACGGCAGAACATTCCTTGCTGTGGCCATGATACTGGAAAAGGAACCGGAATTAAATGAGGATCTGCGGAAACGCCTGAAAACTATTGCTGATTTTGCCGGCATTAAGAAAATCAACGCTGAGAATTTTTTTAAAAAAGCAATTGAAGTAAGTAAGAACGCACATTTCATTAATACGCTTATACCGGCGGAGCATAATTACGGGAAATATCTCATAGACAGGAACAGGACTGATGCCGGAAAGAAACAGTTACAAAAAGCCCTGGCTCTTGCCGAAAGTTCCGGCTGGAACCTGATGGTTGAGGCCATACAAAACGAACTCTCCCAAATGTAGCATTACGCAGTATATCCTTCTCATATCATCCTTCCGGTTATACCGGGCCATGATGAATGATCGCGAAGTCACGTACCTGCACGATGCGTCTTTTCATGACAATATTTATGTCGGATCACGATGAAAATGAAACAGGTTTTCTTCATTGTTTTCTTTAGCGTGGTATTTGGCGGCACAATCGTTTTAATGAAGCAGGATACATTGCCTGCGGCCGCTGAGAAGTGGGTCAAGGCCATGAAAAAAAACCCGGAAGACATTATGACGTTTGTTGAAAGCCGGTAGTAATTAAGGGCTTGATTGATTCGATATGATTCAGCCAGGTATGTCAAACAGTTCCCCGGGATAACTGATAACCCTCTTCGCGCCATTTTCAGCGAGCTCCTCCTTTCCGCGGAACCCCCAGAGCACCCCTACCGGGTACATGCCGGCCGCCGCAGCGGTCTTCATGTCTATGCCGGTGTCTCCCAGGTAGAAGAATTCCCCGGGAGTGAGCCCCATTTTTTTCGCAATCTCCAGGGCAGCTGTCGGGTCCGGTTTCCTCGGGACACCCTCCCGGGAACCGTATACATATTCGAAGTTCCACTTGTTGAGGAGCCGTTCCACCATGGCGGCAGTAAAATTATGGGGCTTGTTGGAAAGCACGGCAAGACGGTACCCTTCATCGGTGAGGCGGTCGAGCATTTCGGAAATGCCGTCGTATGGCCATGTTGTTTCGTAACAATGCAGGGCATAGATCTCCTTCAGCCGTTCCACCGCGGGCATGACGATTGCATCGTGTTTTTCCTGTTCCGGAAGGGCCCTGCGGACCAGTTCCACGATGCCGTTTCCGACTTTCAGTTTGTACGATTCAGCCGGATGCTCCGGAAACCCGAGCTCCGCCATGAGCTGGTTCGTGGACGACGCCAGGTCGGCCAGGGTGTCGAGGAGGGTACCGTCGAGGTCGAAGAGGACCGCCTTGTATTTCATGAGGTCTGTATCCCTCTTTTCCCCAGGTTGCCGTAGCGGTGGTAGTTGTGGCTGATGCTCTGCTCCTGGAAGTACTGGAGGAGCTCGATTCGGCCCTCTTTCAGGACCGGCTCACGGGAAATATAAAAGCCGGTTTTCGCCGCTTCACGGTAAATGTATTCCGGGACCGCTTCCGGGGAACCGTACCTGGCCAGGGAAAGTTCTTCAAAGAGGGATGCCAGTTCCGCGTCATCCTGGAGGATTACCCCTGGCCCTCCGGTCCAGGTTCTGCCTCTTTCGTTGGAGAGAAAACCGGTCAGATTATTATCAAGGCCGGGGGGGACGCTCACCATCAGGCTACACCCGGCGATGCGGGCCGCGGCAATCCGCGCCAAAACCGAGAAAGGGTTGTCATTTTCGCTGACCCTGACGGCGATCTTTTCCAGGGGGAGGTATCTCAGGATGTTGTCCTGCCCCCGGAGTTTAAAGTAGTCGGTCTCCCGGGAGAATATCTCCTGGAAGTTCCAGAGGTAGCTCATGACCGCCTCCCTGACAGCCGGGAGTTCGCCCCGGAGCCATTCCCATTCCACGGTACCTGCTGCTCCTTCAAGATCGGTGAGGGCCTCGATGATAGGATGATCAATCGTTACGGGCCCGGTGGAGGGGGGACCGGTCTCCCTGTACTCCATGAACTGGGAGGTGTAGTTGGGGCTTCCCGCCTTTATGCCGGACCCGAAGGCGGACTTTCCCATGCCCCCGAAGGGCTGCCGCAGTACTACGGCCCCGGTGGTGACCCGGTTGATGTAGAGGTTGCCGGCCCGGATTCCCGATTTCCATGTCTCCTGCTCGTTCTCGTCGAGGCTCTCAAGGCCGCTGGTGAGGCCGTACCCGGTGGCGTTCACAATTTCTATCGCCCCGTCCAGGTCTTTCGCCTCCATGACGCTCGCTACCGGGCCGAAGAGTTCCGTGAGGTGGCAGTGGCTCCCGGGCCTGACGTTCCACTTAACGGCCGGTTTCAGCAGGTAGGGGTTGCCGTCAATCTGTTCCGGCTCAATTGCCCATGACTCACCCGGTTCCAGTTCGTCGATTCCTTTTTTCAGATCTCCCTCTGGCGGGTTGATAAGCGGGCCCATGCTGTTTTCGAAATTCCACGGGGACCCGGCACGGTAGGTCTCAACCGCGTCCAGGAACTGCCTGCGGAACCCCCGGTCACGGAACACCTCCTTCGTCAGGATTACCAGTGAAGTGGCGGAGCATTTCTGCCCGCTGTTGCTGAAGGCCGAGTGGATGATGTTTCCCACTGCCTGGTCGTAATCGGCCATGGCGGTGACGATGGTGGCGTTCTTCCCGCCGGTCTCGGCAGCCACATAGAGATCGGGCCGGCCGTTGATGATTTTCAATGCTGTTTCGGTGCCCCCGGTAAAAATAATGAAGTCGATATGAGGGCTGTTAGCGAGACGGGTTCCCGCCAGCCTGCTGCCGCACGGAAGAAACTGGAGGGCGTTTTTTGAGATTCCGGCCCGCCAGAAGCACTCTGCCAGGAGCCAGGCCACCAGTACCGATTCCGACGACGGCTTGAAAATAACGGTGTTCCCCGAAGCCAGGGCGGCGGCGACCCCCCCGGTCGGTATGGCGGCAGGGAAGTTCCAGGGTGAGATGACCAGGCCCACGCCCCTGCCGCGGAACTCCAACCCGGGAAGCTCTTCAAGCTGCTCCACGGAATGGGGATAGAACTCTGTGAAGTCGACAGCCTCGGACACCTCCGGGTCAGACTCGGTGAAAACCTTGCCGGTGTTGGCCGCCATGGCACCGATGAGATTTCCCCTGGCCCTGCGGAGCTCAACGGCGGCCAGTGACAGGTAACGGTGCCGCTCACTGTGGGACAGGTCCCGCCAGCCGTCCGGGTCGCGCCGGGCGGTCTCGATTGCTTTCTCGATGTCCCCTTCGTTCCCGAGAACGAATTCAGCGGTGACGACCGAACCGTCAGGGGCCATCCGTTCGATGGACCTGCCGGTCTCCCGGTCCTCATAAACCTCGACACCGCCGACCACGACGGGAATCCGATCAGGGCGGTTACCCGGGCCTGCTTTCCATTTTTCGCGGATCGATTCCGCCCAGAGCCGGTTTCCCGGGAGCGACCAGTCGGTGTCGGGTTCGTTGGTGAAAACGCCGGTGTGGAAGGCCCCCCTGTCGGGGAAATCCTCACTGCGCCGGTCCTGGGTACGGCGGGGCTCCAGTTGGACCCCGCCTTTAATTTCGTGAGAGTCGAGAAACTGCCTTTTGAGGAAGTCCCACTCGCCAGAACCTGGCACCAGGTCAAAGGAGTGTCTCAGGAAGTTTTCCCCGGCGGTGTTCTCGTCGAGCCGCCGCATCAGGTAGGCCATTGCGTTGATGAAATGTTCCCTCTCCACGACAGGGGCGTAGAGGAGGATCGTTATGTCAGGAATCATATTTTCCCGTGCCAGCAGCGTGAGCCCCCTGCGGACGTGATCCGCCATTCCCTCGAGTATCTCGATGGTCACGTGTTCGTGAACCCCGTTCTTTTCCGCCAGCGCGCATGCATAGGCGAGATCAAAGACGTTATGTGACGCGATTCCGAAATGAACGGCATCGATGTTTTCCGGCCGCAGGCCGTATTCGACCATGGCCTTGTAGTGGGCGTCCACCTCAAGCTTTGAACCGTATATCGGCAGTGGCCAGTTCATGAGCTCCGACTCGAAGAGTTCCATTTCAAGGTTGGCCCCCTTGACCAGGCGTATCTTCACCGGGCTCCCCCCGCGCTTTTTCCGGGACCGCGCCCACTCGGTGATTTCCATCTGCCATTGGCTCGAGTCCGGGATGTACGACTGGAGGGCGATACCGGCGGACAGGCCGAAAAACTCATCGGCATCGAGGACCTCCATGAAGCACCGGACGGTAATCTCCACGTCACCGTACTCCTCCATGTCGATATTCACGAAGGTGCCGTGGTCGCGGGACGCTCGGAAGAGTTCCGTCAGCCGCTCTTTCACGAGGCGCAGGTTGTGTTCGAAGGCAATCGGTCTAATCTGGGAGAGGATCCCGGATATCTTGACGCTGACAAATTGTATGTCCGGGTTTTTAATGTCACCAATATAATCGCGGAACCGGGAGGCGGCCTCCTTTTCGCCGAGGACCGCTTCGCCGAGCCGGTTGACGTTGACCAGTATGCCGGCCCTGCTCCTCTTCCTGAGATATTTCTTCAGGGGTTTCTCCTCCGCGGGGAGTATGATGTGCCTGGTCTCGACCCGGACATACCGGTGCATGGCCGGCACGGAAATAAAGGGGAAGAACCTTCCCACCGCGAGGAAGAGCAGGGTGAGAAACCGCTGGACCGGGGTGAGAAAAGAGGGGATACCCTCATTTCGTAAGAGGCGGGCGATGTATTTCGCGGCCAACATCCTGTCCCTGATCCTGAGCCCCTGGTCGATGAGCTGTATGAACTGGACCTTCTCCATCGGGTCCCGGAGAAAGCTTTTGATCTGGTCCTGGATCTTCCGGTCCCGCTTTGAGATAAGGCTGTTTGCCGTAGCCTGGATTTTTTCCGCGAGCGACAGACTCTCCTCAATGAGAGAATTGCCGGCCTGCTTGTCAGTCATGGAGCTGCTCCTTACATTACTTATCCTGGAAATCCGGCTCCTTCTTTTCGAGGAAGGCAGCCACCCCGATGTTCTTGTCACCGGTGGTGCAGCACTCGCCGAAGAGATCGCGTTCAAGCTTCATGGCCTCTTTCAGGTCCATGGAAAGACCTTCCTGTATCGCTGTCATTGCCCTGGTCACGTTCATCCTGCTTTTGGCGGCAATAGTGCCGGCGAGCTTCATGGCCTCGTCCATCACCTGTCCCGCAGGGGCTGCCCTGTTCACGATGCCGTAGCGAGCGGCCTCTTCCCCGGTGACGAAGTTCCCGGAAAGAACCAGTTCCATGGCGCGGCCGGTTCCTATGAGGCGGGTCGTCCTCTGGGTCCCCCCGTAGCCGGGGATTATGCCGAGCTTGATCTCCGGCAGTCCGATCTGGGCCTTTTCGTCGGCCAGGCAGATGTGGCACGCCAGGGCCATCTCCATGCCGCCCCCGAGGCAGAAACCGTTTATAGCGGCAATCACCGGCTTGTCCCCGGACTCGATGAGGTGGGTCACCTCCTGGCCGTTTATCAGGTAATCGCTTCCCTCCTGCTTCGTGGCAAGGTCCTTGAATTCGTTGATGTCGGCGCCGGCAATAAAGGCCTTGCCGGCACCGGTGAAGACGATTACCCTGACCGAATCGTCATTGAAGGCCATGGTAAAGGCGTCCTTCATGTCGGCGAGTACCGGCTGGCTCAGGGCGTTCACCGGGGGGTTGTCGATGGTCATGACCGCGACCCCGTTTTCGGCAGTATAATTACATTTTTTTTCTCCCATTGACTGCTCCTTGTATCTGTCTTTTGATGTTCGGTACTACTGTAGCATTTCGTGGGATACCGTCAATTAAAATCATGAAAGGGCAGTGCGCGGGAGACTGGCAGCAGATGCAGGGTAGAACGAGACCTCGATGTAAATTGAATCTCAACAGTCTGAAACAGTAAGATTATTGACACGAACCGATCAATGGTTTTTACTGCCGCGATCAGGGGGATCGGTCATGAAAAAAAAGTATATCTTCAGGGTGTCGCTTTTTCTCAACGCCGGCTTTGTCGCCCTGCTCCTGGTGATGATTTTTACCGGGAGTTACGGAAGGCCCATAGTCCACCACGTAAGCCACAATTTCTCCGGAAGGACGAGCCTCTTTTCGGTTCTTCCCCGCCGGCCGGGGGCCGTCGTCTTTATCGGGGACAGCATGACCGCCCGGTGCGAGTGGTCCGAAATATTGGAGAATCCGGCTGTCATCAACCGCGGCATTGACGCCGATTCCACAGACGGTGTGCTCAAGAGGCTGGGTGGGATAACCGGCATGAAGCCTGATAAAATTTTTCTCATGATCGGGATCAACGATATCGCTATCGGTATAGATCCCTCCCGTGTCGTGAACAACTACCGGCTTATTATCGAAACGATACGAAAAGAATCGCCGGGGACAAAACTTTACGTGCAGAGTATAATCCCGATAAACAAATACCGGGTTGACGTGCCGCCGGACAGGATCGAGCGGGTCAACGAAAGCCTGCGGGATCTTTCCCGGAGATACGGTATTACCTTTCTCGATATCGCATCCCTGGTGAAAGACAAAGGCGGCCGCCTCAGGGAGGACCTGACCTATGACGGGGTCCACCTGACGGGGGAGGGGTACCTTATCTGGAAAAAGGTCGTTGAAAAGTATATTCCCTGATCAGCGGCGCTTTGTGCCATTAACGTTGATATCATATTGCGTACTCTGATCGAATTGTTCCCTCCGGTCCAGACCACCAGTTCCAGGTTTTCCGAGTCCATGACCTCCGAGATTATCCGGGTCTTGACCCAGTTCCCGGTAACGTGCATATAATTACATATCGCTGAATAATTACGATGATTATACCATCTGTGGTATGAGCCAGAAATGAAAATGCCAGAATAGCATTAATAAGGAGTCACGTCTCCAGTATTTTCATTGACAGGAGTACCGCGAAATGTATCGTTACTGCACCTCTGATTTGAGTAGTATAATTAAAATATATTTGACAATAATTGCCGCAAACTATTTTTTAACCTGTTATTTTTTGCAGTTGAGCTGAGAATCGAATGGTCGAATTGTGCGGGTACAGGCAGGGCACGAATTCGGCAGCCGCGTAAAATGCGGATAATACGGTATTGTAAACATGCTTTTTAATTCAATAGAATTCCTGATTTTTCTCCCGATTGTTATCACGGCATATTTTCTGATTCCCACCAGGCGTTTCAGGTATATGATGCTGCTCGTTGCCAGCTACTACTTTTACATGAGCTGGAACCCGGTATACGTTATCCTTATCCTGGCCTCCACGATTGTTACGTATATAACCGGCTTCTATATCGGCAAGGCCGGTAAAAAGGCAAAGAAACGATTTTACGTCATCCTCTGCATGGCCCTTAACCTGGGCCTGCTCCTCCTGTTTAAATACTTCAATTTCTTCAACCAGTCTATCTCTGTATTTTTTAAGCAGTTCAACATAGCCTGGGGGGTCCCGAATTTTGAAGTAATCATGAAAATGATTTTAGAATACATGCCCATGGGAGAGGGTATTCCTGATTTCAAGCTCCTCCTGCCGGTAGGAATCTCATTCTATACCCTCCAGGCTTTGAGCTATACCTTCGACGTGTACCGGGGGGACAAAGAGCCCGAAAAGGATTTTTTCATCTTCGCCCTCTATGTTTCATTTTTTCCCCAGCTCGTGGCCGGGCCCATCGAGCGTTCCTGGCACCTCCTCCCCCAGTTCGATAATATGTACGGATTCGATTACAAGCGTGTCACGTCCGGGATGAAACTCATGGCCTGGGGATACTTCAAGAAGGTAGTGGTGGCGGACAAGTGCGCCATCTTCGTCGACGCGGTGTACGGAGACGTGCACCAGTTCACCGGCCTGACCCTGATTATCGCCACTGTCCTTTTCGCGTTTCAGATCTACTGTGATTTTGCCGGATACACGGATATCGCCATCGGCTCGGCCGAGATAATGGGATTCAGGCTCATGAAGAACTTTGAACGCCCCTACTTTTCCAAGTCAGTCGCGGAACTCTGGCGGCGCTGGCACATGTCACTCATGAACTGGTTCCGGGATTACATGTACATTTCGATGGGGGGCAACAGGGTTTCCCGGTGGCGGCACCGATTTAACGTGCTGGCGACCTTTACCATGAGCGGGCTCTGGCACGGAGCGAACTGGACCTTTGTCATATGGGGGTTCATGAACGGCCTGATGATAGTCATATCCGCCATGACCCAGAAAATGAGGGACAGGTTCAAGGGTATCATCGGCCTTGACAAGCTGCCCGCCCTGGACCGGTTCTGGAAGGTGCTGGTAACCTTTTCCCTCTTCTGTTTCGGCGCCATATTCTTCAGATCCGAAAATCTTTCGGATGCTCTATACGTTGTCATGAATTTATTCAACGGGCTCGGCAGTCAACTCATGAATATAACAACCTACAGCCTGGATATCGGCATGAGTGCTCCCAAGGCTGTTTCCATGGTTGTGTCGATAGCTATCCTGGAGACAGTTCACTATTTTCAACGGACCGGCAGCGTGCGAGAAAAAGTATCCAGGCTGCCGATCTATGCCAGGTTCGGCCTCTATTACGGCCTGATCATGTGGATTATCGTTTTCGGTGAATTCGACCAGAAGGTGTTTTACTATTTTCAGTTTTAGGTATATCGATGCTAAAAAAGTTTTTTATAAAATCAATGCTCCTCGGCGGGGCCGTACTCGCCACCATAATTATATTCAATTATGTGGTGGATCTCTACGGTGTACTGAGGAGGGACGCAGACAATATTGTTGTCACCCCTAATGACAAGTATGTAAAGATAAACCATGTTCTGAACAGCCCGGGCCGGTACGATTCCTTTTCTTTCGGTTCTTCCCGGGCCGGGCACATCCATACGCACCAGCTGTCAAACGGGAAGTGGTATAACATGTATTACTGGAGCGGCATCCCCTACGAGTGGATGAGGTCTATCCAGGTTTTCGTGAAAAACGGCGTCGAGATAAAGAACGTACTCATAACGATCGGCCCCTTTTCCTATAAGAGTGAACCGGAGGAACGGCAGGACAAGTTTCTCTTCAGGTTTTATCCGGAGACATTCCGGGAAAAGATTGTTTTCTTCACCCGATACCTGTTCAAGCAGCCGAGCCTGGTGGAGATTAAGCGAAAGTACCGCCCCATAGAGAAATGGGGGCTCGTATTTGATTACGGGAACACGGGAAATTATTACATCACGAAGCTTGAGCATGACATAGAGCTTGACCCGGACAGGCACCGAAAGTCAAAATATTTCGCTCAGGCAATGGTAGTTTACGGTAATCAAATCAATGAATATGTTAATCAGGTACGCGAAATAAAGAGAATCTGCGACGCGAACGGGATTAACCTCCATGTTCTTTTCCACCCGATACATCATCTTAATTTTCTCAATGAAGACACGAAACTGATGAATACCGCAAAAAGAAGGCTTGTTTCCATAACCGATTTTTACGATTTCAGCGGCCTTAATACCGTAACTATTGACAATTATTATTACACCGATGTTGTTCATTTCAGGCCCAAAGTCGGGGACATGATGCTGAAGAAAATATTCGGCGAACCGGACGTGAAAGTTCCCCCTGATTTTGGCGTGAAGGTGACAGGTGACAATATCGAAAGGCATCTTGAATTTCTCATGAAACAGCGAAAAGTATACAACGAGACCGGCCGGGTCATATCCTTTACTGAATGATCTTATTTCTGTAACAATACTATTTCCATTATTACGAATTGAAACTGTTGAATACAATGAATAAAAAGAACACTCTATTTCGAATATCCATACTACTTAATATAGTACTGGCTGCAACAGCTGTATACGCTGGTTTAACAGCGCGCAAATACATGAAAGTATTTGATCGATATCACTTCAGTAGAGAGAATTTCAGAGACGGGCGCCTGTCACATTTCATGACCCTTGACAGGAAAGGCGCTGATATAGTTTTTCTTGGTGACAGTCTTACTGACGGCTGTCTCTGGAGCGATCTCTTCAACGATTTCAGCATCACGAACCGTGGAATCGGGGGAGATACGACAGAGAACATCCTGACCCGGCTCCACGAGGTAATTCGGCTTCAGCCCGGGAAGGTTTTCCTGATGGCGGGAGGGAACGATTTCATCCTGAAGCTGCCGGTTGACACGACTTTCGAGAATTACCGTAAAATCGTTCAGACCCTTAAAAAACAGT
>CAZEPS010000073.1:0-17060 GCA_964514165.1 uncultured Leptospirales bacterium | reverse complement strand
GATCCTGGTCACCTTCAACCTCTTCGCCCTGGGGGCGATATTCTTCCGCGCCACGTCAATACGCGACGCCTGGTACCTGGTTAAGCATATTCCGGGGGTGAACTTTAACGACATCCTCCTTAACCCGACCGGCAGGGCCCTGCCGGAGGGTTCCATCTTCTCCGTGGAGGAACTCCTCATCATGTTTCTCCTGGTGATTATCCTCTTTGTCGTGCATTTCATCCAGAGAAAGGGGAGTATCCGGGCCATGGTCAACGAAAAGCCCCTCTGGTTCCGGTGGGCTTTCTATCATATACTGGTGTTCAGTATTCTTATCGGTGTGTACAAGACGTCCCAGTTCATATACTTTCAGTTTTAACGGTGGGCCATGATTCGCTTTTTTGTAAAATCTTCGATATTCGTTCTCATAGTCGCCTCGTATGTGATCGGCGTGGTTTACCTCGCACCGGTTGATCAGGACACCTATATCGGTGCCACGGTTGAGAAGCAGGAACTCCTCCGGGAAACCGGACAGCCGAGAATCGTGTTCATCGGGGGATCGAGCCTCGCCTTCGGCCTTGACAGCCGGATGATCCGTGAGCGGACCGGCTTTAACACCGTGAACATGGGGCTTCACGGTGGCCTCGGGCCCCTCTACTACGTGAACGAGGTGAAGCCCCATCTCAGGGAAGGTGACATCCTTATCCTTATCCTGGAATACGAGTTCTACACCGGGCTTTACTTCGACGGCAGGACCACCCTGAACGAGCTTACTATATTCTATCCCCGGGCGGTTCTCTACTTTTCCCCGGAACACTTCGGAAGCTTCTTCGGGAACCTCCCCATCACCTTCCAGCGCCGGCTTCGGGGCCTCATGACTGAACCAGGAAAAAAAGACGCCTATACCTACGTCCGTTCCGGTTTCAACGAACACGGGGACTATGTCAAGCACCTGGGGGTCCCTCCGAAGATAGAGTCGACCTACCCGGTTTTGGTTGATGAGATAGACAAAAGGGTTGTCGATCTCATCAAGGATCTCAGGGAGTTCTGCGGGGAAAAGGGCGTCCCCCTCTTTCTATCGTTCCCCCCGATAATGGTCCAGGAAACCTATCCCGGCCATATTCAGGCCTACAGCACCGGTGATGACGTGAAAAAAATGTTCGAAGAGTTTTTCCTGGAGGAGATTAAACCCCTGGACATCGAAACCATCGGAAGGCCCGGGGATTTCGTCTACCCGGTGGAATACTTCTTCGACACCATATACCACCTCAACGAAACCGGCAGGCGGGTCCGCACCGAAAAGCTTATAGTGGAGATGGAAAAAACGGGGCTCTGACCCCTGAGATATGACCCTACCGCATCATCAATGATTCGTCGATAATGGCGTCGATATCCGCTGACAGCAGGGTATCGGTTCCGCTCGCCTGGTAGTCGCCCCGGGCCGTGCCGGTATTGAAGACCGAGAGGTAGATCCCCCGGGTCTGGGAGTTGATCATGTCGGTGTACCCGGGATCATTCGTTCCCTGATCGATACCGGCCATGATAACAATGAAAAGCACCGCGGCAGCGGCGAGGGTCGAAACACCCGCGGTTACCCTGTACCGTGTCCTCCTGCGCCGGGCATCCAGGACCCTCGACGAAATGTCCCGGCTCCAGGCGGGATCCCCTTTTCGAAGTGCAATCTCTTCGGACATGGCATCCTCGAACACAGCGTTGATTCTGCTCTTATCCATACATTTCTCCTGGCAGCAGCTTCTGGAGCATCTCCCGTCCCCGGGATGCCCGTGATTTCACGGTCCCCTTTTTCAGACTGAGCCTCGCCGCTATCTCGTTCTCGCTGAACCCCCGGGCCGCGAGTTCAAGCACGGCCCGGTAGATGTCAGGGAGTTTCGAGATTGACTCGTGGAGCACGTACAGGCTCTCGTCAAAATCGATCCTGGCCGTGCCGGTCCCGCTCCGGTGAAGCTCCAGGGTTTTCGTGAACTTCTCCTCTTCCCGGGAGAGCTTCCTGTTCATCCGTATCGATTCATTCCTGGCAATGGCGTAGAGCCAGGAATGAATCGATGAATCACCCCGGAACTTTCCGGTTGAGAGGCTCCGGTAGGCCCTGAGGTAGGTCTCCTGCACCACGTCGTCGATGGCGTGATAGAACCTGGTAAAAAGGTGCCGTTCAACCGCCGAGAGAACACTCACCTTGGTGTCCTCTACAATGGCGGAAAATTCATTCCCGGTCACGGAAATCTGTCTCCAGAAGTTTAATTTTCAGTAGTCATATCCGGCGGGGCGGGGCCGGAATTTGTCACCGTACCCCATGTCCCGCATCGGGGGGCCGTGGCGGCGCATCTTCATGCGCTCCTCCCGGAGAAGGTTCTTCTGCTTGTCGGTAAGCACCTTCTCGATGGCCAGGCGGTGTTCGATCATGGTTACCCGAACCTCGATCTTGATGTCGTAGATCTCTTTCAACAGGGATCGCACTTTCCCGATATTGACGTCGTCTTCCAGGAGCAGCTTTTTCAGCTGGATGGTTTTCGGCGCCATCTTTTCCCGGTGATCGAGCATCCGCTTCTTGAAGCCTGTATTGATTGCGCTGATTTTGTCAACCTGTTCATCGGAAAGCCCGAGGCGTTCCTTCATCTCATCGAGGTTCCCGAACCAGGGACCGCGGTGATGCCGTTCGCAGTCTGGGCACCTCTGCTTTTTACCCTGCTGCGCGAACAGGTTCGGCGCCGCGAAAGCCGCTGCGATAACAATCGCCAGGGCCGCCGCCGCTGTTTTCATGTATGTTGCTCTCATGGTGTCCTCCATGGTTATTATTGTGTCTATGACCCGGCAACCGGTTACCCCGGTTCCATTTTTTCTATGGGGGGTGAATTTTGGTTGAAATATTGCTTTTGTTCTTTCATAATTAACCCACCGGTTCTGCGGCTCATCCCTGCTCATGTACCGCGGCTCTGAAATAACAATTTCTCTGGTATCGGATACAGTATGATAGAAAAGGAAATGACACAGGTGAACGGCGGAAACCGCCACAGGAAAATTCTCATCGCCATAGTTATCGCCATAGTTATCGGTTTTTTCATGGGCGGGTTTTTCCCCGACGCCGCCATGAGGATATCGATTCTCGGTAAGATCTTCCTCAACCTCCTCATGATGATAGTCATTCCCCTGGTGATGTTTTCCATCATCGTCGGGATTACCAACCTCGGCGACGTCAGGAAGATCGGCACCATCGGCACCCGCACCATCGTGTATTATTTCGTGACCACCAGTATTTCGGTCATTATCGGCATGGTTCTCGTGAACCTGGTCAGTCCCGGGACCGGGCTTTCAGCAGGTGAGGAGATCCCGAAGGCCCGGTACGTTATTTCCGAAGAAAACCCGAAGAAGGTGGTTCTCACAGAAGGTAAAATCCGCCGTGAGCACTACAACGAGAAATTCATCCTGGAGCTGACCGACCAGGACATCCGGGGCGGGGTCGTGTCCATAGACGAAACATCCGCCGTGGTGCGGGAGTGGGAGGGGGGGGAACCGGTCCCCTCGGGCACCGGCATCGCGGTGAACCTCCCCCTGGCAGAGAACATCAGGGGCAAGGAGGAGCGGACCATCTCCAGCACCCTGGAGGAGGTCATCGTCGGTGACAAAAGTACCGGCAAGGAGGGTATGATACCCCGGAACATATTCAACGCCATGCAGCGCCTCGATATCCTTCCCCTTATTTTTTTCTCCCTCATTTTCGGGGCCGCCCTGTCGGTACTCGGGGAGAGGGGAAAGCTGGTCATCGAGTTCATCTCTGTTCTCAACGACGCGGTGCTCCGCATCGTCTGGTGGATAATGTACTTCGCCCCCATCGGCATCTTCGGCATCATCTCGGAGCGGATAGGGAGGGCCGGCGGGTTCCAGGGGTTCATCCCGGAACTGGCGGCGGTGGGTAAATTCAGCGGAACGGTGCTCGCGAGCCTGGGATTCCACGGGTTCGTCGTCCTTCCCCTTATTCTGATTCTTATCGGCAGGAGGAACCCCTTCAGGTTCGCCGCGGGCATGGGTTCGGCCCTGCTGAACGCCTTTTCCACGGCGTCGAGCTCCGCGACCCTGCCCCTGACCATGGAGTCGATCGAGAGCGAGAACGGCATCTCCCGGCGCACGTCGAGTTTCGTTCTCCCCCTCGGGGCCACCATCAACATGGACGGCACGGCCATGTACGAGGCGGTGGCAGCCATTTTCATATCCCAGGTCTACGGCCTCGACCTGACCATCGCCCAGCAGGCCGTGATCTTCATCACCGCTACCCTGGCGGCGGTCGGTGCCGCGGGTATTCCTGAAGCGGGACTGGTCACCATGGTCCTGGTCCTCAAGGCGGTTGATCTTCCCATCGAGGGGATAGGCCTCATCCTTGCCGTGGACTGGCTCCTGGACCGGTTCAGGACCACTATAAACGTGTGGGGGGACAGCGTCGGGGCCGGGGTCATCGAAACCCTGGAGTCAAATGACACATCCTGAGATGTTCGATGTACCCTGTAGTTATGAGAAAAAGTTGTTTTCAACAGGGAACCGGTATAGTATTAATCTGTCTAAGGTAAGAGCGCGCGATTGAAACGGTGTGAGGTATTGGTATGAGTGTAAAAACAGTATCGAGGGGAATTATTGTTATTCTCCTTATAAGCGTCGCCGCCGTGATTTTTTCAAACAGCGGTGACTGCCATTCCTGTAATACGGGAGCCCTTCTTGCAATGGACGGAGAGCCTGGCGCCCGCCTGGCCCAGAATTTCATGCAGGATTTCGAACAGGAGCGGGACAGGTACTTCAGCGACGAGGAAAAGATGCGGAAAAAGATGGAGTATGTCCTCTCCGTCATGAAAGAGAAAAACCTGAAGTTCATCGTTGAGATGAACGAGATGATGAAATACGAGATAGACCAGATAACCGGGGCCCTGGTGCCGGATAACATGAAGGTCCAGGCCAGGACCCAGACGAGCGAGGGGGAGCGCCTCTGGAAGGAATTTCTCATTAAATATCTCGAGTATCTCAAAAAGAAAGAGATGGAAAAGCGGCGCCAGTACCAGCCCGAAAATTCCCGGGAGAAGGAGATCGTGACCCCGGAACAGAAAAAACAGGAAGAGGTCATCGAGGATAAAACCGACATATCGGAACCCCCGTCCCCGGACCTTCGGAGGTTCACCTGGGTAGAGCGGAAAATGGTCACCCCGGTCAGGTACCAGGGTACCTGCGGCAGCTGCTGGTCCTTCACCTCTGTCGCTGTTCTCGAGTCAAACTTCCTCATCAGGCAGAACAGGTCACTCGATCTCTCGGAACAGTATCTCCTCGACTGCGCCGTCGGGCGGCAGCCGTACATGATCCGGGGCGGGCAGGTCTACTACCGCACTACAAAGGCGGGCACCTGCCGAGGCGGGTGGTACGGCGGTGTGTTCGATTACCTGACGCGGAACAGCGCCGCCCTGGAGCGGCAGTTTCCCTACGCCTTCCAGGAGCAGACCTGCCGCAGGCACAGCGAAGTGAAGTACAAAATAGCCGCCTGGGGGTACGTGAAGAGAGACGGGGGCATACCGGGACAGAAGGAGATGAAAGAGGCCCTGTGCAAATACGGGCCCGTTGCCGCGGCCATGAAGGTAACCCCGGTCTTCCAGGCCTACAAGAGCGGTGTGTTCGACGAGCACTGTGACATCGATCCGGGCCGCGGCGAGCGGGACGTGAACCACGCGGTCACCATCGTGGGATGGGACGACAGCAAAAAGGCCTGGCACGTCAAAAATTCATGGGGGACCCAGTGGGGCGATGACGGCTACGTCTGGATTGAATACGGAAGCAACAACATCGGTTACGGAGCGGCCTGGATTGTGGTCGAGAGAAGCCTGCAGTAACCGGTTATTACCGAGGAGGAATGATGGTGTTACATCACATGAAAATCGCGGCTGTTGCGGCCGCCCTGATGGCGGTGGTCATGTCCTGCAATGATAAACCTGACAGGGTGCTGACCGAGGCTGACAACGGCACGTCAATTACCGTTGAAAAGGGTGACCTTATAGCGGTGCGGCTCAAGGCCCGGCTCGGTACCGGTTTCAGCTGGAAGCCGGCTGTCGAGGAGAACGGCCTGGAGCAGACAGGCCCGCCGACCCAGGAGTCCGACGAAGAGGTCAAGGCCGGGGGAATGGATACCCAGGAGTTCAGGTTCAAGGCCGTATCCGAGGGGACGAGCATCCTGACCCTCACCTATGCCCAGCCATGGGCGGATGCCGCGGCCCCGGCCATGAAGTATATCGTCACGATCACCGTACACTGACAGGGCCGGTATTGCTTTTAATCCCCGATAGCGGCAGTCTCATGCCGTGAAAAAGAATTGCCCTTACGGCACTCCCGCTATATATTGTTACTGGCTGAAGCCGCGTGCGTTACAGCCCAACTCCATGCCACATAGAGACAATCAATGAGCTATGACCTTATAATAGTCGGAGCCGGGCCGGCGGGTATCTTTGCCGCCCTGGAGGCCATGAAACGCGCCCCGGAGAAGAAAATCTTCATCATTGAAAAGGGTAAACGGATCGAGGACCGCCTCTGCCCGAAGCGGGAGGACGGGAAGTGCCGGGGCTGTTCTCCCTGCAATATAACCACCGGGTTCTCCGGCGCCGGGGCCTACAGTGACGGGAAACTCATGCTCTCCCCGGAGGTGGGGGGCATCCTGAACGAGTACGTGAGCGACAGCGAGCTCAGGGAACTCATCGATTACGTTGACCGGATCTATCTCTCCTACGGAGCGGACAGGTCGCTCTACGGCACGGGACAGCCCGAGCTGGTGAACCGGCTCATGCGCCGCGCGATACGGAGCAACATCAAGTTCGTTGAATGCCCGGTGCGCCACATCGGCACCGAGCGGTGCGCCGAGATTTACTCCCGCATACAGAAGGACCTCCTCGACGGGGGGGTGGAAATATCCTTCAATAACCCGGTAACCGACCTTATCGTCGAAAACCGGGAGGTAAAGGGGGTCAGGGCCGACAGGGAATACCGCTCGGACAGGGTAATCATCAGCGTCGGCAGGGAGGGGGCCGGCTGGCTCAATAAAATCTGCGCCGACTACGGCATTGAGACCAGGGTCGGCCCGGTGGACATAGGGGTGCGGGTCGAGGTGAAGAACGAGATCATGGGCGAGATCAGCGAGACCATTTACGAGAGCAAGCTGATCTATTACACCCCAACCTTTGACGACCGGGTGAGGACCTTCTGCCACAACCCGTCAGGGGTTGTGGCCACCGAGTTTTACGACGGGAACCTGGCGGTGGTGAACGGGCACAGCTACAAGTCTGACGAGTTCAAGACCGGCAACACCAATTTCGCCATCCTGGTGTCGAACTACTTCACCAATCCCTTCAGGGAACCGATTGAATACGGAAAGTACATCGCCCGGCTCGGCAATCTCCTGTCAGGGAACAGGATCATTATACAGCGGTTCGGTGATTTCAAGCGGGGCCGGCGCACCACCGAGAAACGCCTGATGCGGAACAATATCCGTCCCACCCTGGAGGACGCGGTGCCGGGGGACCTGAGCCTTGTTTTTCCGTACCGCATTATGACCGATATCAGGGAGATGATCGAGGCCCTGAACGACATCTTTCCCGGCATGACCAGCGACGAGACCCTTCTCTACGGGGTCGAGGTGAAATTCTATTCCAATATTATCCAGGCCGACAGGAATTTTGAAACTGAGATATCAGGGCTCTTTGCCGCCGGTGACGGCGCCGGCATAACCAGGGGACTGGTCCAGGCGAGCATCAACGGACTCCTCCTTGCCCGATATCTTTTTCCATAGATACCGTTGACGTAATGGAAGACAGGCCAACTGTCATGTAACATAATCCATTTATAATGGAACTTGTTGAAAAAAACAGGGCGGTATTATATGTTTTTATATAGACACTTAAAAGGTATATGGTATCTTCACAAATACCGGTGCAATCAATCGGAAACTATCCCGGGAACGGAATATATGGAATATGCTATTTGGGTCTGTTCCAGTATACTTTTTTCAGGGACGATGTTTTAATAGAGATACCAGGAAAGATACAGTGGCAGACAGCAACAACGAACTATCGAAAATTGTTAAAATGATAAAAAAGGGTGTTCCCCCGGTTGATGCCCTCCCGGTAACCATTATCGAGCTCGACGCTGCCGGGAATATCGTGTACTGCAACGACAAGGCGTGCGAGATATTCGGTTATTCGAGGGGTGATATCATTGAGAAACATATCAGGAACTTTCTCAAGGACCAGTACAGGGAAACCGGCGGCGTGGTCAGCATCCTCCTGAACGACGATATCGACCACACGGAAGAGAATTTCATTCGGAAAGACGGCTCCACCATCCTGGCCCACGTGTTCGCGGCGAGGATTGAGAACGCCAGGGCACCGGCCGGGTTCCAGTTCGTTATCATTGACATGGGCATGATAATGAACGTCGAGGACAGGCTCAGGGAAATCGAGGACAAGCACCAGGCCCTCATCGATCACGCGATCTATAACGCCCTTCATGATCCCCTGACCAAGACCTTCAACAAGGAGACTTTCCTCACCAGACTCCAGGTCGAGGTGACAATGTCCCTTAAAAGGAAGAACCGGAAGGTCATGTTCGCCGTCATGTGCATGGGAATCGACAAGTTCAAGAGCATCAATGACATGTACGGTTCCCTCACGGGGGACCGGCTGCTCCAGTTGATAGCCCGCAGGCTCGAGGAAATCCTCCGCCAGGACGATATTATCTCACGCTTCGACGGGGACAAGTTCATGATTCTCTTTTCCGAGATCTCCAGCAAGGAGGACGTCCCCGGGGTCGTGGGAAAGATCTTCAGCGTCTTTGCCGTACCGTTCCAGGTGGACGGGAATTCCATCAAGGTGACCTCGAGCCTCGGGATCTGCCTCTACCCCGATGACGCGGTCGACGAGAACTCCCTTATCAAGAACGCCGAGGAAGCGATGTACTACGCCAAAAACCAGGGGCGCAACACCTACCAGCTCTTTGATCGCGAAATGCACAACGAGATGATACGGCGCATACATATCGAAAAACAGCTTGAGTACGCGGTTCGCAACAACGAGTTCGTTCCCTTCTACCAGCCCAAGGTGAACAAGAGGGGTGAAATGATAGGTATGGAGTCCCTGATTCGGTGGAAATCATCACAGAACGAGAACCTTCTCTCGCCCCGGGATTTCATCTTCCTGGCCGAGCGGAACGGCATGATTATCGATATCGGCAACAACATACTGTATCAATCGTGCAGGCAGAACCGGATATGGCAGGACGCCGGCATGGAACCGCGGCCGGTAGCGGTGAACCTTTCCCCCTTTCAGTTCAAGCAGGCGAGCCTGATTACCGATATCAAGAATATACTCCGGGAGACGAAGCTCGATCCACGTTGGCTCGACCTTGAAATAACCGAAAGCGGCATCATGGAAAACGAGAAGGAGAGCATCGACAGGCTGAACGAGATCCACGGCCTGGGCATATCAATTTCCATTGACGATTTCGGCACCGGTTATTCTTCCCTGAGCAAGCTCAAGGACTATCCGATTGACACCCTGAAGATTGACAAGTCCTTCGTTGACAACATCCCCCACGATGTAAAGTCCCAGACTATCGCCAAAACGATTATCGTCATGGCCCACAACCTCGGGTTCAAGGTCGTTTCCGAGGGCATTGAGCGGGAGGACCAGTTCCGTTTTTTTAACGAGCACGACTGCGACCAGTACCAGGGAAACCTTTTCAGCAAGCCCCTTCCCCCCGACGATTTTGAGAAATGGATGACGAGAAAACCGGAGGAAAGAGTTTTTTTTGAACGGGACGGGAATGAAGAGTGAGATCGTAAAAGCCTGCGATATACTCATCGTTGACGATGATGAAATAGTTCGAAACCTCATGAAGGAGATTCTCCAAAGGTCTCCCCACAGCTTCAATTTTTTCGACGCCATGGACTCGGCAACCGCCCTGAAGATAGCCGGCAGTAACAGGCTCGACTGTATTATCCTCGATTACATACTCCCTGACGGTGACGGGATATCCCTCCTGGAAAAGCTAAAAAAGAAAAATATCGAAACGCCGGTCATCCTGGTCACCGGCCACGGCGACGAGATGGTGGCGGTCAACGCCCTCAAGGCGGGGGCCCAGGACTATTTGAAGAAGGAATTTCTCAACTCACAGGACACCCACGAAGTTTTCGTCAAGACGATATGGAACGCGGTGCAGCACCACCGGTTTTTTCTGGAGCGACGAACCCTCGAGGGTGCCGTGAAAATAAACTACGACCGGTACCGGGGAATCGTCGACCATTCGTCCCTCCTCATCATTCGTTTTTTCGAGGATGACATGGCCGTGTCTTTCGTCAACAGGAGCTTCTGCGACACCTTCAGCATGAGAAGACTGGATGTGCTCGGCGAAAACATTTTTGACGTGCTTCCGAAAGAAGACCGAAAAGCGGTTAAGCGGATCATTAAAAAACTCTCGTCGAAAAAACAGACTGAATCCTTTGAATCAGAGATAAACCTGAACGGAACGAAACGGTGGATTGTATGGACCATCCAGGCACTTTTCGAGGACAACGGTTCCGTTATGGAATACCAGTTTATCGGGGCCGACGTGACCGATATCAAGGTGGCCGCCGAGAGCAGGCGGTTCCAGGATGAGCTCGAGCGGCTCTCCGTTACCCTGAAGAGCATGGGTGACGGGGTCATCATCACCGATGAGCGCAAGACGATTATCATGCTTAACAGCGTGGCCGAGGATCTCCTCGGGTATTCTTTCAAAGAGGCGAAGGGGAAGAAGATAGATTCCATATTCAGGGTTTCATACAACGATTCTTTAAACAGCGGGACCAGCATCTCCGATTACGAACCGGTTCTCATCGATCGGAACGGGAGCCGGCGGTACGTGGCCTTCAGCATCGGCGAGATAAAAGACCAGACGGGCATCAACCTCGGCGACGTAATAATCTTCCGTGACGTTACCGACATGCGGGAGATGCAGGCCCAGCTGGTGGAGCAGCGGCAGTACTTCCAGTCTGTTCTTGACTCCCAGGAGAACATGATCGCCGTCGTCAACAAGGATGAGATCCTCGACGGAAACTTCAGGTTTTTTAACCTTTTCGGCCATGACACCCTTGCTGAATTCAAGCGGGAATACCGTTCCATCAGCGATCTCGCCCTGGATTGCGAAGGGTGCATCTATAAGATGGAAAAGGGGAACTGGATTGACACACTCCTCGAGATGCCGGCCCGGCAGGCCCTGTTCGCCTTTAAGCCGTATTACGCGGACAGCCCGAGGATATTCTCCGCGACCCTGAGCCGGCTATCCATCGACGAGGAGCGGTACGTCATCGCCTTTTCCGACGTGACCGAGCTCGAAAAGCGGAGCAAGGATTTCGAAATGCAGGCCTCCTTCGATACCCTTACCAAGATTTACAACCGGCGGAAGTTCGACGAGATGCTTGTCAAGCAGATAGAGATATCGAAGCGGTACCGGTATGATCTCTCCCTGGTGTTCTTTGATATTGACCACTTCAAGAGAATTAACGACCGGTACGGCCACGGGGTGGGGGACATCATACTGAGGGAAATGTCCGGTTTCGTGAAGAACAACATCAGGAAGGCCGATATCTTCGCCCGGTGGGGCGGGGAGGAGTTCATCATGCTCCTTCCCCAGACCAGCATCGATGACGCCAGGAAAATCGCGGAAAAGACAAGGATCAGGATCGAAGAAATTGACTACGAACAGGTGGGGCGGGTCACCTGCAGCTTCGGGGTGACCCAGCTCAAGATGAGCGACACCCCGGAGCTCTTCGTGGAACGGGCCGACATCGCCCTCTACCGGGCGAAAGAGGACGGCCGGAACCGGACCGAGGTAATGTGACGGGAAGATTACTGTTCTCCCATATTGACAATGATCCGGAATCGGTGAATTGCTTGACGTTTCTTTTATTTAAAAAAAAATAGCAAAATAAGGGCCGTATGTCAGCGGCGGTTTGCCCTGACGCGGCCGATAATGGATATCTGGGGGTTGTGTCATGTTAGAGGAACGCCGTGCCCGCTGCGTCGAGGAATACGAAAAACTGCCGGGGAACTGCGCGGATTACGTTGTCCGCTGGGCGAAAACCAGGTCGAACGAAATCGCAATCATCGAACATAACACCGGGGAAAAAATCACCTGGAAGGACTTCAACCGGTCCGTGTCAGCCTTCGCCGCGAAACTTCTCGCCACAGGCCTCAAAAAGGGGGACATCGTTGCCACGTCCCTCCCCCTGTTGAAAGAGCATATCTACCTGATTTACGCCTGCTACCGGACAGGGATCATCGTCGCCCCCCTGGACCTGCGCCTCAAAACGAAGGAGATCCAGTACTGCATGGACAAGATGGAGCCGAAGGCCTACTTCTTCCTGGGGAAAACACCGGTTGCGGACTTCAGGCCCATGGTACAGGAGGTGATGAAGTCCTCCCCGTCGGTGAAGGTCTGGGTCCAGTTCCAGAAGGAGGAGGACCTGATAATCGACGGCGCCCAGGGGATTACCGCCTTCGCCAGCGACATCAAGAAGATCTTCATCAAGAGCCTCTTCACCCGGTCGGTGCAGAGGGCCCGCAGGAAGGTGGGGAAGAGGGACCCGGCCCTGATAATTTTCACCACCGGGTCCACCGGTTCCCCGAAGCCGGCCCTTCTCTGCCACGAGGGAATCCTCACCCAGAACGTGGGCCTGGCCACCATGTTTGAACTGAACGAGGAAGAGATAATTCTGGTGAACCTTCCCCCGTCCCACGTCGGCTGCGTCACTGAACAGCTGGCCACCGCCATCTACGGCGGCGCGACCCTGGTGGCCCTCCACATCTTCGACGCGGAGAAGAGCCTCGAGGCGATCCAGGAGCACGGGGTGACCATGATCGGGCAGATCCCGGCCCTCTTCAACATGCAGTGGCGCCTCCCGAACTACAAAGACTACGATCTCACGAGCCTGAAGTTCGTCATGTACGGGGGTCAGAGCGTATCCCGGGAGTTTCTCCTGAAGATGATGGAGATGGCCCCGAACATCGCCACCGGCGACGGCCTCACCGAGTCCTCCGGTTTCGCCACCTACACCGACCGGTACGGCAACGTGGACACCATTCTCGAGGGTATAGGCTTTGACATGCCCCTCTGCCCCATCAGCATCAGGGAACCGATGAACCCGGACGGCACCGCAGGCAAAGAGAAGGCCCCGGGGGAGGTGGGAGAGATCTGCTTCTCCGGGCCCCAGCTCTTTCTCGGGTACCTTAACGACCCGGAGAACACGGCCAATACCCTGTCAAAGGAAGGGATCCTCTACACCGGTGACCTCGGGTCCTACGACGACAAGGGCCTCCACTTCGCCGGGCGCTCCAAGCTGGTGATCAAGCCGAAGGGGTACCAGGTCTTCCCTGAGGACATCGAGAAGCACATCGCCCTGATGCTGAAGGACAAGGTCACCATGGTCGGCATTGTCGGGGCCGAACACGAGGTATTCACCGAGGGTATCATGGCCTTCGTGGAGGCGAAGGACGGGGTCGACCTGACCGTGGAGGAGGTACTGGATGCGTGCCAGGACATATCCGCCTATTCCCGTCCCTCCCACGTAGAGATACTGAAGGCCGGTAACCTTCCCCTGAACCGTGTCGCCAAGACCGATTACATGGAACTGAAGAAACTCGCGAAGGACCTGGTCCCGAAACTGAGGGAACAGGGAAAGTGGGATTCCGAATAAATTTTACGCGAGGCGGACGATGGTGACCCCGTCGCCCCCCTCCTTCTGACCGCCGGGCCTGAAGTCCTCGGCGTAGGGGGAGTGCTTCAGCCGCTCCCTCACCGCCTTTTTCAGGGCCCCGGTCCCGTGGCCGTGTATCACCACCGCGGCCGATATCCCGGACCGGAGCATCCGGTCGAGGCCGTCCTCCATGGCCCGGACCGCCTCGTCCGCCAGCATCCCCCTAAGGTCAACGGTGTTGTAGCTCGTCTGGATGGTGACCGGAATCTTCTCCTCCTGCTTCGGGGCCTCACGGGTCGGTTTTTTTTCCCGGCGCGGCCTCTTTTTCCCCGCCGCCGTCTCTTTCGGCATGAGGAGATCCTTAAACCGGTATCGCGAGCGGAGGCTGCCGATGCGCACTGACACCGTCTCTTTCTCGGTATCGAAGTTTTCGATGATACCCTCCTTTTCGAGGGGGACGATGAAGATCCGCTTTCCCTTCTCGAGGGACTCGATTCTCACACTGCCGTATCGGTCGAGGAAACGCTTTTCCGTTTCCCGGGCCATCTCCCCGGTGACCTTCTCCTGGACGCTGATAAGCTCCTCCTGGAGTTTTCCCGCGTCCCCCATAGAGGCCGACTGGAGGCTCTGGAACTTGTCGGCGATGGCTCGCCGGTACTCCGCGAGCTCCTCGAGGAAGTCTATCCCCTGCTGGTGCTTTATCTCCTCGGTGAGTTTCTGGAGGGAGAGGCGCTTTTTCTCGTAGTCCTCCTTCTCGGTGAGGAGTTCCTTCTTTTTCCGGTCGAGCCGCACCCGCTCCTCCTCCATCTCCTCTTCGTATTTCTGAATCTGTTCGATGAGGGACTCGACGCTGATCTCCCGGCTCGAGAGGAGCTCCCGGGAGCGGTCCAGAATGTTATCTCCCAGGCCGTAGTTCTTTGCTATTTCGATGGCGTAGCTGATGCCGGGTATCCCTGTCCGGAGGCGGTAGGTGGGGCGCAGGGTCTCGGTATCGAAGGAGACAGACCCGTTTTGGAAGCGGTCGTCCATTGCCGGAAGCTCTTTCAGCTCGGAGTAGTGGGTTGTGACCACGATGATGCTCCCGGTCTCGATGAGCTGTTCAAGAATCGCCTGGGCCAGGGCCGCACCCTGACGGGGATTGGTGCCCACGATGATTTCGTCCAGGATGATGAGGGAGTTTTTCCCGGCGCGGTTGATCATCTCATGAATAATCGTTATCTGCCCGGAAAAAGTAGAGAGGGACCGGGAGAGGTTCTGGTCGTCCCCGATGTCGGCCAGTATGTCGTCGAAGATCCCTATCCGGGAGTCCGGTGACGCCGGTATATGAAGGCCGTGGGCGGCCATGAGGGCGCAGAGGGCGATGGTTTTCAGGAGGACCGTCTTCCCCCCGGTGTTGGCGCCGGAGAGGATCAGGCACCGGTAGTCTTCGCCGAGGGCTATGTCGTTCGGGACCACCTCTCCCGGTATCATCAGGGAGAGGAGGGGATGGCGGGCCTGGACCAGGTTTATCTCGGGCCCGTTTGCGATTTCCAGGCCGCTGCCGTTAACCGCGATGCTGAACCTTGCCGCCGCCTGGAGAAAGTCGAGACAGGCGAGAACGTGGAGGTTGTTCCGGAGCAGATCGGCGTTTCGGGCGACCGCCCGTGATAGCTCCCGCAGAATGCGTTCGGTCTCGGCGTTCAGTTCACGGTTCAAAACGATGACCGCGTTGTTCAGATCGGTGACCGCGGCCGGTTCAACGTACAGGGTCGCCCCGGTGGATGAGACGTCGTGGACCGTGCCCTTTATGCGTCCCTTCATGTTCGCTTTTACCAGGAGCACGTACCGCCCGTTTCTCAGGTTGAACATCTTCTCCTGGAGCACCGGGTCCATGTCCGGGGAGTAGATGATGCCGTTGAGATTTTTCTCTATCTCCTGCCGCGCCGAGAAGAGGGAATCGTTCAGGCCCTTCAGCTTCGGGTATTTTGACTCGCTCAGTCTGCCGGCGTCGGTAATCGCTGATATGAGGAGGTCCCCGATATCGGTGAGCTTGTCCATGAGGCGGGACTCCCCTGCCAGGGGGGGGAATTCCTCACGCTGGTTCTGTAAAAACTTCCGTACCCTCCCGGAGGCGAAAATAAATTCCCGTATCAGCAACAGGTCTTCGAGCCTGAGGACACCCTCCTTTTCCGCGAGGACCAGGTGCCCTTCAATGTCTTCGACTCCGGAGAAATCGCAGATATCACCGCGGGAGACAAGGCCCCTGAAGTCGGTAATCAGCCGGAGCCGGGTCCCGGCCGTTTCATGGTCCAGGGGGGCAATCTCCCGGGCAAAGGAGGCGCCGGGGCCGGTGTCGCACCGGCCCACCAGTTCATCAAGCACGGCCGGCCATTCCAGGATGTCGAGCACCCGTTGTGAAATCTTTTGCATAGAGTATACTCATTTAAGAAAAACCACGGAGACACAGATGCGCAGAGGAAAAGTATTATCCTTCATTTTAATCGCTGGTTCATAAAAGACAGATTGGTCATATCTAACCCTGGTGATAGATTGCTTCGTCGTCCTGCGACACTTTATAAAAGATGGTGCTGGACGTGGCAATGACAGTGTGCAGAGTACCTGATATGTTGTATTAAACTCCGTGTCTCTGAGCCTCAGTGGTTAATCATTGTTAACAATTTATAAAATTTTGAATTTATATTCATTTATTCTGTATGAAAGAAAATAAGTTTAGTGGTGTAATCTTTATCTGGCTTTCATCATGTAAAAATCCACAGTTCATTACCAGAGAGAGAATTATGAAGATCAACCTAAATTTTAAATTTGTCGTGTTCAGCGTGTATGCCCTCCTCCTGATGCTCGTTGTCCTGGCAGCCTGTGACAAAAGTTCCGGTTCAGGGAACATAATCGCCCGGGTGCTCCTCGATAACGGCCAGGCCGTGGAAGAAAACACATCGGCCGGTATCGGGAGCGGGAGATAAACGGTCTGCATCAACCTGTATCGCATCTATACTCGACAGTAAATTTACATGAGATGAATCCGTTTCCCGGTGTATTCTATCCCTGAATTTTTATCACATCACCTTCATCAGTTATACTGGTCCGAATTGCAAAACCCGGGTAACTTTGCCGCAATGTCATACATGAGCTTGACTAACCGTGACTTGAGGATTATTTTCAATTACCGGTTAAAAAGAGGTTACGGTTCCGTGGTTCAATATCGACCTTAACCCCTTAACCCTTCTGCCGTGGAATGAAACCCTTGATCATGGAGGTTAAAAGATAAAGGGCTCTGACCCCCTACCAAAAATAGACCGGCAGCCGCTTACGATAGGCCTCTTCA
>CAZEPS010000072.1:0-17157 GCA_964514165.1 uncultured Leptospirales bacterium | reverse complement strand
CCGTAGAGGTATTCCATGTAGGCCCCGTGTTGCCTGAACCTTGCGAGTTTCTTCGCGTAGATTGAAAACTTCTGAATATTCCTGATGTTATAATAATACCGTACTGTCTCTAGGAGTATCTTCTCATCGTACTCAGTATTTTTCAGAAATGACTGTTTTTCCATCATTCCCGCAGCCTTTGCACTTTCGCCGGTTTTATAGAGAATCAGTATTTTCAGCGCTGATTTTATCCTGGCGGAGTCTGTTCTCGAAATCGACTCAGTCATGTTCACCGCGTCTTCAAAGCGTTCACGGTTCATGAAGATCTCAGCCATGCGGGCCCTGGCTTTATCAGCATACTCAGTATCAGGGAACTGGGACAGTATGGTTCCGAAATATTTTAATGATTTTTCCGGTATGTCTCGTTTAAAATAGTATTCCCCGATGGCATACTGCGCTTCTACATACTCTATTCCGGTATTATCAAACAGGCGGACTGTTTCCACCGCGTCAATTACATCCCCCACTATGAGAGAGGTCTTGATGTACAGGAGCAAGTCAATGTCATTGAAATTATCTATCCTGCTCCTCTTGTATGTGGCGTAAGCATTTTCAAACTGTTCCAGCTCATAATAGCTTCTCCCTGCCAGCATCAATACTTCGTGAGATTCCTCCTGCTTCAAGTCTCCGGGAAGTTCATTTTCAACAGCCGCAATAATATCATTAAAACGGTCGAGATTAAAACTGCACTGCAGTGATTTTATAAAGGCGTAACCACGATTATCAGTATCACTGCCCGAAAGGTACTTCTGGTAGAACACCAAGGCCCTGGAATAATTCTTCTGCTTAAAATAATCATCGCCGTATTCAATATAAACCCTGTTCGCTTCCCCGGAATCAGGATAGTTCGCCACAAGGTAACTGGTATAGAGTGAGTTGTCTTTATTCTCTTTTCGAAGAAGGGTTGAAAAGCGGTATATGAGACCGGCTGTATCGGATTCATTTTTATAGGCATTCATTATTCTATCGACATACCTTTTTGCCTGATCCAGATCTCCTTTTTCGATGTACATAACAGCGTACAGGGACAGGACCTTGTAACTGGAACCGTTCCCGTTTTCCGCGCTGTATCGCTTCAGAAGATCAAGGGCCTCTCCGTAATCCCCTTTCGTGGCGAAGAGCCTCGCCATCTGGTAATCCTTTTCTTTATTGTATTCAGAAAAGGGGTGATCTTTTCGAATCTCTTTAAAGATTCGCATGGCCCTCCCTGTTTCACCCTGTTCAATATACGCGGTAGCGAGATAATATTTCGCCTCGTCTATTTTACTGTCATACTTGAAATCCTCGACAAAACGGGTGAGATATTCAACCGCTTTTCCCGCATTACCTGCCGCCAGGTACGTTTTCCCCAGGAGGAGATATATCTCGTTTTTCTGCGCATCCCCGTTAAAGGTGAGCGCGTTCTCGAGGTATTTAAGTGCATTCTCCGGCTCATCATCCTTGATAAGGCGGCTGATTTCCAGGGATGTGTCAATCTTCAACTTCACGTTGTCAGAATTGTTCACTACTTCCTTAAGTTTATCCATGCCACTGTTTATCTGCTTTCTCTGTATGAGAATCATCCCGTATTCATACAGGGCATGATAATACCAGCGGGATTCCTGCCCAAACAGTATAAAAAATTCATAATATGATTTTGCCGTCGCGGGATCGCCGAGAACGTTGTACGAAACAGCCTTGAAATACTGTGCATCATTATACGGGGGAAATTTCAACAGGTACTGGGGAATCCCGTTAAAGGTAAGAATCGCCTTCCGGTGATCGTCTTTCAGCTGGTATACCCTTCCGAGGATTAGCCGCGCCCTGGCGATTATTTTCGGGTCCCGGCGGGCCGTTAATACGGGATCCAGCCTTTCAATGGCCTCGTCGTACTTTTTTCCGTAAAAAAGGGCCTCTCCTATCCTGACTATCCGCATTCCGTTTTTTTCCTTATCGGAATCAATTGACAGCGCGGCCTCCCATTCAATAACAGCCTCGTCGAACCTGAGCTGCATGAAGTAAATGCTCGCTATCCTGTCACGGGCCAGGGCGACCATCCCCTTTTCGCTCGATTTGGAAATAAACCTCTTGTATTCCTCTATGGCATTGAGGTAATCTTTCAGCCTGTAGTGCGCCTCCCCGAGCCAGAATCTCGCTTCGATTGCCAGGTCAACGGTCCGGCATTTATTCAAAAACCTGTTGAATTCGTATATGGAGGATTTATACTTTTTCTGTTCGTAGATTGCCCGGGCAATGTGGAACCAGGCCCTGTCCCGGTACTCCTCGTCATCCTCATCAATGATCTTCCTTAACAGAAGAATCGCAGATCCGTAATTGCCGGAATTGAACGACTCTATCCCCTGCTCATACAGGGACTTGCTTTCAATCGCCCCGAACAGGGTTGCCCCGGACAGGAGGACCAGCAGTACTATATTAAGAAACCTTTTCATGATATTCCTTTCTGATTTTTCTCCTCAGGGAATCAATGATAACAAGGGATGAGAATATCCTGACGCGTTGCCGGTCCCCCGGGATGATTTCGGTCCAGGCAGTCACCCCTTTGCCGTCAGCAATGGCAAAACTTACGGTGCCGACGGGCTTTTCCTCCGTCCCCCCTCCGGGGCCGGCTATTCCGGTTATGGAAATCCCGTAACTGCTCCCCATCCGTTTGATTATGCCGGAAGCCATCTCTGCCGCTGTCTCTTCGCTCACCGCCCCGTGCTTTTTCAGGGTATCTTCCGATACCGCGAGTTCCCTGACCTTGACACTGTTGCTGTAGGCGATAATCCCGCCCATGAAAACTGAAGACGCCCCGGCAGCATCGGTTATCCTTTTGCCGACCAGACCCCCTGTGCAGGACTCGGCCGCGGCCATGGTGAGGCCGTTTTCAGCGAGAAGATGAACCAGTTCCTCCTCAGGGGTTTTTAATCCCGGGAGGAGAACTCCATCTTTGAACAGGCGAGCGATTTCCGATTTCACGAGACCCCAATCCTGATTATGACGGCCTGTCTTAACAAATGTTACTTCCTTGATTCCCTCTTCAGCGGTCATTCCCCATTGATATTCATGGAGCGGTATACCGGATGAACGTATGCCGGAGTTCACCTCAGATTCCTTTATGCCGACTATCCTGCATGTAAAATTAGAGTTATTCTTCTCCCCGGTTTGTTCCCTGATAAAGGGGATCACTCCCCTGTTGAACATCTCCCTCATCTCTTCCGGGACGCCGGGCATGGCAATGACCGTTTTATCGCCGGAAGTAAGAATAAATCCCGGTGCCAAACCTGATGTATTTTCAAGGGGTACGGATCCACCCGGCATGACGGCCATCTTTTCATCGAATGCGTTGATATCCAACCCGGATGCCTCAAACACTTTCAGCATTTTTTCGTATGCGTCCTCATCGACGACAGGGTCCCTGTTGAAAACCGCGCAGACCGCGTCCACCGTGGTGTCGTCATCGGTCGGCCCAAGGCCCCCGGTTACAAGCACGATATCGAATCTTTCCGTATAATCCCGGACGGCCTTTTCCAGGGCGCCTGTTTCATCTGACACCGTGAGAATCTCCTCCACCGAAAATCCTTCCTTGAACAATTCTCCGCAAATGAAGGTGCTGTTGGTCTCGACCTTCTTTCCCTGGAGAAATTCCGAGCCGGTTGTAATAATCGCGATCCGTTTCATTGAATCACGTCACATCCTCTCCGGTGCCGAGACCCCGAGAAGATGGAGCCCGTTTTTCAGAACTGTTCTTACGGCATCAGACAGGAGAAGGCAGGTGTTGGTTCCAATAATATCGTCGGAAAGCACCCGGTGTTCAGTGTAAAACTTGTGAAACGCCTGGGCGAGTTTCATGAGAAATGTGCAGATCCGGTGGGGTTCACAGTTCTCCGCCGCGTCGAATATCTCTTCGGGGAACTTTATCAACTCTTTCATTAGTATAAGTGACTCATCGTTGTCAAGATGGACTTGATCAGTGTTTTGGGGATCGTAAGAAACACCGCGGTTTTCCGCCTCCCTGAATATTGAACATATTCTCGCATGGGCATACTGCAGGTAGAAGACCGGGTTTTCGGAACTTTCCTTTTTTGCCAGGGCGAGATCGAAATCAAGGTGGCTCTCCATCGACCTCATGACGAAAAAGTACCGGGCCACGTCCGGATCAATCTCATCGAGGAGATCGTCCATGGTTGAAAACCTGCCGAGGCGTTTCGACATCTTGACGGTTTCCCCCTCAATTATGAGGTTGACCTGCTGGGCAATGAGTATGTTGAACTTGTTCACGTCAAAACCCATTGCCTCCACCGCGCCCCTGAGCCTGGCGATATAGCCGTGATGATCAGGGCCCCAGATGTTAATCAGCCTGTCATACCCCCGGTTTATCTTGTCCCTGTGATAAGCTATGTCAGCAAGGAGATACGTGGGCCTGCCGTCGTCACGAAGAACCACCCGGTCCTTGTCGTCGTGGAAATCCGTTGCTTTGAATAACTTCTTTTCGTCTTTATAATAAACCGCGTTTCTGGCTTCAAGGAATTCCAGGGTTTTCATTACGTCCCCCCTGTCATGGAGTTCCCTTTCGTGAAACCAGGTATGAAATTCCACGTTGAATTTTCTCAGGCTCTTTTTCTGCCCTTCTACATTATAATCAACCGCCTTTTCAGCGAGGAACGCAACCAGATCCTCTTCGTTATCATACTGCTTTATTTCATCCACGTGTTTATCCAAAACGATCCGGGCGATATCTTTTACGTATTCACCGTGATACCCCTCTTCAGGGAAGGTGAAATCTTCGCCCCTGATCTCTTTTATCCTGGCCAGCACCGAGAGTCCGAGCATGTTGACCTGGTTGCCGTAATCGTTCACGTAAAATTCCCGTTCAACATCGTCACCGGTCGCTTCCAGAAGGTTGGCCAGGGTATCGCCGAGGGCCGCGGCCCTGGCGGATACGACGTTCAGGGGTCCCGTCGGATTTGCTGATATGAATTCCAGGTTTATTCGTGCCGGTTGGTCCTTTATATTCCTGCCGTAGTTATCACCTTCCTTTTTAACTTCCAACAGGTTTTGGAAAAGGTGACCCTTATTGAGAAACATGTTGATAAACCCGGGCTGAACCACGTCAACCCTGTCTATTATACCAGATTCATCTATATACTTTTTCAGAACGTTTCCAATTTCTATTGGTGAACGCCTGAATATTTTCGCTGTCTCCAGGGCAAAGGGTGTAGCGTAATCTCCGAATTTCTTGTCCTTCGGATATTCTATTTTCGGGTCCGGGCATTCTGTATCCGGGAAATCACCGTTTTTTACCGCCCTTTCTATGGCATCTTTTACTATCGAATAGATTTTTACTCTCTCGTACACAGATTTATCCCTGACGTTTTTATAGACAATTTTTATTAAATGCTACATATCGGGATTTTCCATATGATTTGTCAACTAATAATATGGAGCCGCTTTGCACGTGCTCCCGGCTTCCTGGAAGGTATCTCACAAATAGTTGTCAATGCAAGCAAAGCGAAGCAATCTCTCAGCACAGGCTCAGTTATAATTACCGGTATTTTCAGTAAATACTGCTTGCATTTATATTTCACTCATGGCAGAATATTCTGAAAAAATAATTCCCTTCATGGAGATTTTTCATGAAATTCGAGTTTAAACGCAATCATCTCATAGGTCTTCTGATTCCCCTGGCGGTAGCCCTCATACTTTCACTGCTCTACTCCCAGACAACCATTTTCGAAGCCATGGAGCGGGGGTCGATAGACTTCAGGTTCTGGCTCAGGGATCCTGCTGAGCGTTCAAAAAAACTGCAGGAGGGTGTCCGCCGGCATAAGATCAATCCCCGGGCGCGAAAAAATATTGTCATACTCGGTATAGATGAAAACACCATCCGGTACTTCTCTGACAGGGGCGTGCAATGGCCGTTCCCGTGGAACATACACGCGAAGTTTACCAGGTATGTCGGTACCGGTAATCCGGCTGCTATT
Source organism: uncultured Leptospirales bacterium (assembly GCA_964514165.1). Classification (GTDB taxonomy): domain Bacteria; phylum Spirochaetota; class UBA4802; order UBA4802; family UBA5550; genus CAZEPS01. Next base: position 11,155 of record CAZEPS010000072.1, on the reverse strand, counting down.
TTCTTTGACATCATGTTCCTGGACCACAAAAAACACGAGGATGACCTGGCAGAGGCAATAGCGGAAGCGGGGGTCTGTTTTCTCGATTATCCCTTTGAAACAGAAGAGGTTGGCACGAAATATGACGATCAGGAAAAACGGATTAAACTCCTGAACAGGGTACGTTTTCCCGTGGCCAGTGACGATAATGTCCCGCCAATAGTGGAAGAGCCCGTTCCCCCGACACCGAAGCTCACCAGGGCTTCCGAGGGAATCGGTTTCGCTAACGTGTTCCCGGGCACCGATAATATTAACAGGACCGTCCCCCTGATCATTAAATACCAGGGATATTACTATCCGAATATCGACCTGATTTTGCTCATGGACTGGTACGGGATTACCCAGGACGACGTGGAGATTGAGATAGGGAAATACATAAAGCTTAAAAACGTACCGACAAAGAAGATGGTGAAGCCGAACGATGAGGGTGAGATTGTGATACCCATCAACAAAAACGGTTTCATGGATATAAATTTCATAGGGGGATTCGGAAGCTTTACCCATTATCCCTATAGCCTCTTCCACCGGGAAGGAAACCTGCTGGAAGAGGGTAACACGTCGCTCAAAGACAAGATTGTCCTTGTTGCCGCATACGCCGCCACCGGGATAGCCACTGATGAAAAACAATCCCCCTATGGTGCGACCTTCGGCATAGAACACCACGCCAACGCCCTGAATACCATAATGAACCAGGATTTCCTCTATAGATTCTCTGATATTCAGAACATTATCCTGTTATTTGTGATTGCACTGCTAATAGGCCTGGTTACGCCGAGACTCTCCATCGTTATGTCTCTACTTTATACCGCCGGACTCGCAGTAGTATTTATTATCGGCGCATACCTCCTGTTTGACCTGAGCAGCGTCATAACCCTATTTTCAATACCGATTATACAGATAGGCCTCTCCTTTACCCTGGTTATTACCTACAGGGTATTAACCGAACAGCAGGAGAAACGGTACATCCGCCAGACCTTCTCGAAGTTCGTGTCAAAGTCGGTTGTTGATGAACTTCTCAAAAGCCCGGAAAAGCTGAAGCTCGGAGGGGAGAAAAAGGAGCTTACGGTGTTGTTCTCTGACATACGGGGATTCACCTCCATTTCCGAAAAACTGACACCGGAAGAACTGGTCGAACACCTGAATGTATACCTCCAGGCAATGACTGACATTGTCATCAAGTCGTTCGGAACCCTCGACAAGTACGTCGGGGATGAAATAATGGCATTCTGGGGAGCACCAATACCCCAGCAAGACCATGCCCTTCTGGCATGCAGAGCGGCTATTGATATGATGGACACCCTTCATAAAATGAATGAAACGTGGCCTGACTACAAGAAACTCAACATAGGGATAGGAATCAATACCGGCGAAATGGTCGTCGGCAACATGGGATCAGCCGCCCGTATGGATTATACGCTCATGGGGGACAACGTCAATCTTGGAGCCCGCCTTGAGGGAACCAACAAGGTCTATAGAACAAATATCATAATCAGCGAGAATACCTATCAGCATGTCAGGGATCATGTTATCGTAAGGGAGCTTGACCTGATCCGGGTCAAGGGGAAGGAGCTGCCGGTAAAAATATACGAACTGGTTGATATGAAGGATTAATTATCCATAGAAATCGAAAAAGATTTATGGGTACATCTAACAATTTGATTCAGCCTTGATTTATCAAGGTCAAATCAAATTTAAAAAAGCATAATACGCACCCCAAGTGAAACCTCTTGCTTAATTAATAGAGGTTCCCTTTTTTTTAGAAAAACAGAGTTCCTGCCTGTCCCCCTTTTGGTACAGCTTAACGCAGGGGGACAGGATCTCCCGTGAAAACTTTAGGGGTATATTGGAAAAACTGTTTTCGTTTCTAACAGAACAGTATAGAGGGAGATTAATTCCACCGTCATAGGTATAGGTTCCGTTCCCCCTGCAGTTGAGCGTATTCTCGTTTACCTGAATATTTCTGAAATAATAATCATCCCCCATCCGGGTCAGGGCCCCGGAAAATTGTACCGATTCAAGTGAATCGAGGCTGATATCCGGATAACCATTCTTCTTTAGATAACTTTCAAGTTTTTTCTGAACCTGCGAGTTCCTGAAATAACCATCATCAAGCCTAACGGTGAGCACACCTTCAGAGTTATCAAGATACTGGGACATGCGGTATGCGGTGAGCTGGTAGTCAAGGTCGACAGCGAGGTTTCCTCCGGCCATTCCCCTGTACCCGCAATCAGCGGCAAATGATTCAACATCAAAGTCGTCTATCATGGCTCCCACCTGGAAGAAGGGAAACTCCACGCTAAAGACCCCCCTGGTAAAAAAATTATAAAACCCGTTATACCCTTCACAGCTGAACTTTTCAGTGGTAAGCATTCCTCGATGGTGTTTTAAACGAAGGCTGATATTCTTCAGGGAAGCCTTTTCCCTTATATACAACCTGTTAATATTCAGATTAAGGTTCAGGTCATTGTTATTCACTAAAATACCAGCTGGTTTCTGGGTAAAGAAAATATTCTCATATCCACGCTTGCTGTCAATCTTCGCGTACTTATGAAGCATTTCCAGCCCGTTTATAAAACCGAGAAAAGGGATCCTGAAATCAAGCAGGTTTGATGATATTGTCAGTTCCGTTGATGACTTGAATGGTAATAACCCGGATATGGTACTGTAACTAGAAATACTGAAATCTGAATTTCCCGATCTTCCGCTCACTGCACAGGAAAGTTTATCATTAGTTAAATTAAATCTGGAATGTACATCAGCGAGAACAGTACTTGTCTCCCCTTCCCTGGTTTTTAGGAGCCTGAATTTTTTAAGTTCAAGCTTTAAAGATGAATCTTTGAGGCTATTCGCTTTTCGATCATAAGTTATATCCGAATCAATCTTTAACTCCCCTCCGTAATGCATATCCATTACCGGCGAAAAATAATTACTGAGCTTGTCCAGCTTGATCCTGTTAGATGACAGTTTAAACCTGACATCTTTTTCATTATCTTTCAGGGAATAATATCCTGATCCATTGAAATCAAAAATGCCGTTACTGAATCTGAAGTGTTCTATTTTGACGTCATCAAGCTCAGGACTTATTGAAGCATTGAAATGTAAATCCATGTTTTCATTCGATACTATGGTGTACTGTGGCGGTACAATTTTATATATGTTAAGGTTGCTGGTCTCGATCTTTACCGTTAGTTGAATGTTTCCCTTTTCGAGCATTGCCGTCAAGTCAATGGAAAGCCCCCCCCCGGTTGCAATCTCCGAGGTAATATACTCCTTCATGTATTCGTTAAAATAGGTCAGATCTGCGTTGTTTATACCAATACGTATTTCCGAGGTTCCTTTCTCCTTCAGACTGATCCTGCCTCTGCTGAACAGATAGCCCCGTTTAATCAACTCATTTTTATATGGCTTGACCAGCCCCTTTATTCTATAGAAAACATGCTGTGGTTTCAGCAAAAGGAAACAGTTTATATCAAAAAGCTCGATTAGAATTTTATCGTCCAGAAAGTCTTCACGGTAATAAAAAGTCGCATCGAAGAACTCTATTTTAATCGATTTATGCTCATTTAGATTCAAATTGTTTAATAACTTTTGCATATTAATAAGCTGGGTAAAACTTTCATAGTAACTTTTCCCATACCGTTTGTAAATGTTAACTTCAGGATCATAAAATTCTATACCGGAAAGCACTGTCCTCCCCGTGAGAAGTGGAATGAATTTCAACGTGATAACAGCCTTATCACATTGAATCAGGCTGAGATTATCGTTAAAATCACTGGTAGCGGATAAATTAAATTTTCTAAGAACAACATTACCCTCATAATCAAATTCGGCTTCTTCAAATTTTACCGCTTTATCAATAGATTCCATGAAGAAGTCATATATCATGGTTTTGATTTCTTTCTGGGGAAAAATCGCGACAAACATTATCCTGAACGACGAGAGTGTAGATATAATGAGAAAAACAGCCGCAATTAAGCCTATTATTATGTTTTTCAATTGAGAATTCATTTAACATTCCTTTTTTTTTAAAAACATACAGGAAATAATTCATTAAAAAAAATTTTTTTTTCAATTTTTTATTTATTGTTTTACTCAGAATAAATATTGAAAACTGGTTATCAACTTCAATAGTATTTCATGGTTTCAGCATATGATGAAATCAGGATTCATCAATTTGATGGTATTTTATGGAACCCAAAGTTTATTGCATAGGCGCCTTTCTTCCGGGTTAATACAGGGGTATATCTGAAAATTGTGTTTTTGAAGTCCCTTTGTGGACATAAAGCCTGATACAGCGCTATTCTTTAAAAAATGGTGCTGGACTGCTTTTTTGATGCGCCACAGTTTTAAACTGGCTTTTTCCAGTCATGTATTAATCATAAAACCGTTTATATGAGGTATACTTATTTTTTAACTGACAGCTTAATGCAGATTAAACATTCTGTAATGAGTAGTCAAGAATATTAAAGTGGAGTCATGTTATGGAAGATAAACAAATCATTCAGAAACTTCTGGAAATGTCCCGTGGTTATGATATTGAAAAATTCAAGAATATAAACATCAATGAAACACATTCTGCCTTCGATGGTACTCCAAAGAAGCATCCCTATGACGAAAAACTACTGTTTCTAATTCCTGATCCTTACAGTGAATTGGGGGAGTTTTATGAATTTTCGATTGATTCTATCGGCAATATCGAGGACCTTGGCTCAATATCATCGGAAGACGGTGAAACAGTATACCGCGTACGGATCTGGGTTAAAAAGGGAGCGATTGCCATTAAATCAATACCCTTTAAAATTGAATAAATAGTACTGTCTAAATGGAATATATCATAGATCTTCTTTTCAGTGCAGCTCCCTATGTGCAGTATATCTCATTCGGTCTACTGATACTTGCCGGTTTGAATATACCTGTTTCCGAGGATCTTGTTTTTATCATATCTGCCTCGATTGCAGCAACTATTGTTCCTCAGAACACCGTGTATATTTTCGCCGGTTGTTTCCTTGGAGCATACTTGAGCGATATAGTCGCCTACTCTATCGGAAGATTTCTCGGCCCCAAAATATTTAGATTCAGTTTTTTTAAAAAAACCTTTCCTGAACAAAAAATCCAAAAAATCGAAGATTACTTTGAAAAATTCGGAAAAAAAACACTCTTCATTGGAAGATTTATCCCCTTTGGGGTAAGAAATGTACTCTTCTTTACTGCTGGCTTAATTAAACTAGCTGTACCCAAATTCCTGATAGTGGACCTCCTTGCCCTGGTTTGCACATCCACCATTCTTTTTACCATTGGATTTACAGTGGGGATCAATTATAAGAACATTTTCCCATATCTTGACTTGTATAAGTTTTCACTATTCATAATTTTCATTTTATTTATAGTTTTTATAATATTAAAAAAGAAAAAGGGTGAACCGAAAAACGAAATAGCTGTGTAGTAATATAACGTCTACCATTCGTCCCCAAAAAATGTAGATCTTTTTTTGTATCTTTTTAAACAGGAATATTACCAAATTTTAGTTAACTATATACCTTCATAAAATCAATACTTTCACCATTGATTTTATTACTGATCATATATATAGAACAAAAAATAAAGTAAACCTGATGGATATTCTGAGATATCATATACTGAACGCGGTGTCAGTCTGTCTATTCTCATATGCACTTGCGGCCACGATAAACGGCTTCGTACGGCACGTTATATCACCTGACGGGCATAAATACATTCATTCCTCCAGCAACAGAAATACGAGGATAGCATATAAGGATTTTATGCATTATAATGATATTATTGAATCAGGTTTTTTTAAGATCAGTGATGTTGCAGAAGTCGGTTCAGGGCCTCCGGGGAACACAGCGGACTCAGTTGATGACCTGAACCTGGTCGGCACTATTACAGGACCTGCCAGCATTGCAAGGGCCCTGATCCAGAAGCAGGGAGAGAAATACCCAAAACTCTTCGCCCTATACCGGGTTAACAATGAAATCGGCAACAATGTATACGGCTATAAACTGGTAGGCATCACTGATTCAAAAGTTTACCTAATTCTTAACGGTGAAAAAAAGGTGCTTGATCTCTATGAGAAAAAAAGTAGTGGTAGCAGCAACATCCCCAGGAGCGCAAGTGGAAATAACCAGGTCATCAAAAAGACACTCAGCAGGGCTGAAATAAAACAGAAGGTGTTTAACAACCTTGACAATGCCCTCAAGGGGCTCGTTGCCGGACCTTACCGGGTTAACGGCCAGATACAGGGATATGCGCTGAAACAGGTGCGACCATATAACATTTTATACAAGTTCGGGGCGAGAAGCGGTGATATCGTTAAAAGGATTAATGGAAAAAAATTGACCAGCACCCAGGGCCTCTACCAGATGTGGGAAGAAATAAAGACCGATTCGCAGATTACTATCGACATACAGAGACATAACAGGATCCTCACCTATGATTTTAAAATATCTGATTAAAGAGGAATAAAAATGAAAGGCTCAGGGGTATTTAAGGGTATTGTCATAATTATTTTATTAACCGCGTTTATCTCGATCGATATTTCCGGTCTGTTTACTGACTTCAGTTCTAATGCTGAAGCGGCCCCTGCTTCCAAAGAACGTATGTTCGCCCTGAACTTCAAGGACGTGGAGATATCAGAATTCCTCAATGTGATGAGCCAGTTGATTAAAAGGAACATCATCATTGATGATAAGGTCAAAGGCAAAATAACGATAAGTTCCGCTCAGAAAATTCCGATAAGCCAGGCCTATGATGTCATGAAATCCATCCTCGAAGTTAAAGGACTCGCCGTGGTGGAAACTAAAAACCTTATCAAGGTCATCCCCATGAGCGACGCCATCAGGAAAAACGTTGAGGTAATAATTGACGGCAAGAAAACCGAGATAGAACACCAGAGAGACGTAACTGTCACCCATCTACTGAAACTCAAACACGCGGACGCCGATGAACTTGCGAACACCCTCAATCCCCTGAAATCAAAATTTACCCAGATTGTGGTTTACCGTTCTCTTAATACACTGATTTTCAGCGGAAACGCCACCGAAATTGAGGGCCTGATCAAGATAGCCCAGTCCCTCGATCAGAAGGTCAGTGATGGCATAGACATTTCTGCCGGATTCATCCATGTCATTCACCTGGAAAACTCCAACGCTGAAGACCTGGCCGGGGTTCTCTCCCGGGTGCCCTTTTCTGAAACTGCCATGATTAACAAGGCACCGGCCCAACAGCCTCAGGTGCGCCAATCCGAAAAATCACAGAGGGTGACCAGGACACAGGCTAAAAGTCCAGTCGACACAGCAAAATTATCTATTATTGCCAACAAGGACACAAATTCATTAATCATAACAGCCAGGCCCGAGGAGTTCAACGAAATTCGGAGGGTAATAAAACAGCTGGACATCGTCAGGGAACAGGTGCTCATAGAGGCCCTCATTGTCGAGGTAAGTGCTGACAACGGCTGGGGGTTCGGTATTGACTGGATGCTCGGAAAAAGCTTTGACAGCATCCACCGTATCGGCGGATCGTCCATCCAGGGGGGCGCGCCGAACTATTCGACCGAAGGGCTTCCAAAATACACAGATCCCCGGACCGGACAGGAAGTGGATAGAAAGCTGGCAGTACCCCTGAGCGGGGGTCTCCAGATCGGTTACCTCCATGACGTGGCCCAGCTCGGTTTCGCCCTGTTGAACGCCTCGGCAACGGACAGTACCTTTAACGTCCTGTCCACACCTCAGATTCTGACAATCGATAACCATGAAGCTGAATTGAACGTGGGTGAGGAAATTGCAGTGGCGACCAACAGCCGGATAACGGATCAGAATACGACATTCCAGACATTCGAATACAAAAACGTCGGCATTAAACTCAAAATTACGCCGCACATCACGAGACAGCAGAAGATCACCCTGGACGTTTACCAGGAGGTGAACTCAATCATCGGTTCCGAAACCATCCTCCCGACCGGGGCTGTTCAGCCGCCGAAACTCGGCAAGCGGGACATCAAGACCAAGGTAACCGTCCTTGACGGCAAGACAATTGTTATCGGAGGACTGATGAGGAACAATAAGAATGTAGAGGAAAACAAGGTCCCTATCCTGGGGGATATACCGGTCCTGGGATGGCTCTTCAAGTATAAAACAGTATCATACGTAAAATCCAATCTTCTTGTTTTCATCACACCCCATATCCTGACAAAACAGGAGCGGATTGACTCGATTACCAAGGAGAAAAAGAAAATCATAAACAAGCTGAGAAACCAGATAAGGGATTAAGAACCGGGAATGGCTAAAACCGGCAGGAAAAAACACCTCGGAACGATTCTCGTTGACCGCAAGGTCATCTCTCTGGAAGATCTCCAGGAGGCCCTGCTGGCCCAGAAGGGAACCTCCCTCAGGATTGGCCAGATCCTCATCAAGAAGGGGGTGGCCACCGAGGAGGATGTACTTCATGGCCTTGGCGAGCATTACGGGATCGAATCCCATAACCATGTCGAATTTAATGATCCGGAGAACGTTCTCGGCTCTATTCCAATTCATTTTCTCAAAAGAAACAAAATTACCCCCTACGCGGTAAAGAGTAACACAATACGCGTCGCTGTTGTGGATCCCCTCAATATACAGCCCCTTGACGACATGAAAATGCTCTTCCCGGATCATGAATTTGAAGCGGTGCTTACCCTGGAAAGTGAAATAACCAGGATTATAAACACCCATTATGACGTACTCAAATCGGAATCAACCGATGACGTTATCGACAACCTGGAAGAGTCTGAGTTCGAGATTCTCTCATCAGATGTCGAGATCACCGAAGACATCATGGACATGGCCAATGACGCGCCAATCATCCGGCTGGTGAACACCATCATCAAGCAGGCTGTCAATGACCGCGCCAGTGATATCCACTTCGAACCCTATGAAAAGGATCTTATCGTCCGGTTCAGGATTGACGGCATGCTGTACCAGATGTTTACCCCGCCGAAACGGTTTCAGCCGGCGATTATCTCTCGAATAAAAATCATGGCGAATCTTAATATTGCCGAAAACCGCCTTCCCCAGGACGGGCGCATACAATTGAAAATCGCGGGCAAGGATATTGACATCCGGGTTTCCAGTTTCCCTACCTATTACGGGGAGCGGGTTGTTTTACGCCTTCTTAACAAGTCGGACATGAGTTTCAGCCTCGATTCCATCGGTTTCGACAAGGGAACCCTGAAGGTGTTCGACAACCTGATAAAAAAAACTCACGGCATAATACTGGTAACCGGCCCAACCGGAAGCGGAAAGAGCACCACCCTTTACGGTGTCCTCTCCAGGCTTAACAACAGGGACGTTAACATTCTCACCGTTGAGGATCCGATTGAATACCAGATCCACGGTATCGGCCAGATGCAGGTCAAGCCCTCAATCGGGCTGAGTTTCGCCAGCGGGCTCCGCTCCATACTCCGGCAGGACCCTGACATCGTCATGATCGGTGAGATCCGTGACCTGGAAACCGCCGAGATAGCGGTACAGTCGGCCCTGACCGGTCACCGGGTTTTCTCGACGCTCCATACCAACGACGCCGCCAGCGGCATCACGAGGCTTATCGATATGGGTGTGGAACCCTTCCTGATTTCGTCCTCGGTAAACGCCTTCATGGCCCAGCGACTCGTTCGGATGATCTGCCCGAAGTGCAAGGAAGGGTACAAGCCCACAGCAAAAGTTTTAAAGGAGCTCGATCTCAAGGCGACCAGCCTCAAGGGGGGGAAACTCTACCGCGGTAAAGGGTGCGACCACTGCCTCAGTACCGGTTATTCCGGGCGAGTCGGCATCTTTGAACTCCTTCCCCTGAGCAGCGATATACGAAAACTCGTCATGGACCATGCTGACTCCAATGTCATCAAGGAAAAGGCAGTTTCCGAAGGAATGCAAACCCTTCTTCAGGATGGAATGAACAAGGCCCTCGACGGCATAACAACCGTTGAAGAGGTCCTCAGGGTTAGCTGACATGATATTCTTTTATCAGGCATTTGATAAAGATGGGAACATTGTCGCCGATTTCATAGACTCCCCGACCGAAACCACTGCCCGGCAAAAGATACGGGGCCAGGGCCTCTATCTCGTCAAGATGCAGAAGCATGACATTAAACAATCTGCAGGTACAGAATCGTCTGCTGCCGGGGTCAGATCCATCCTGAACTATCTTGCAAATTTCATGAATAGGAGGGCGAGCACCAGACAGATCGGACTCTTCTCACGGCAACTGGCCACCCTGCTCAAGGCCGGTCTCCCCCTGCCGGTGGCGATAACCGATATTGTCGAGCAGATAGACAACAAGTACTTTCGCAACATTATAGCTGACGTGAAGGAGAAGCTCGAAGAGGGGTCCTCCTTTTCGAATGCCCTGTCCCAACACAGGAACATATTTTCAGACCTTTACATAAACATGGTGCGGGTAGGTGAAAATCTCGGGTCCCTGGACCAGGTTATCGAACGTCTCGCTGAAACAGAAGAAAAAAAGAATATCCTTGCCAGCAAGATCCGCTCGGCAATGGTGTATCCGCTATTCATGCTTCTTTTTGCCATAGCTGTCGTCGTATTCCTGATGGTTAACGTCATCCCGACCATATCATCCATGTTCACCGAACTCCAGAAAGACCTTCCCCTGCCGACAAAGATTGTCATCGGTGCCAGCAACTTTCTCTCAGATTTCTGGATGTTGATACCGGTTGTCATTGTCGCAGCCCTCTACGGGTACCGGAGGTATTCGCTAACACCGGAAGGGAGAAAAAAGATCGACGAGTACAAACTCAGAATTCCCCTTTTCAAGACTGTCTATAGCAAGCTCATCGTTTACCGGTTCACCCAGAACCTGGGGATACTTCTCAGTAACAAAGTTGATCTTTTGAAGTCATTTGAAATAGTAAAGAATATCGTCGGCAATGTTATTATCGAGGAAAAGATCACCAGTGCCGCCGAACAGATCAAGGAAGGTTCTTCAGTCACCAAGGCCCTGAAAAAAACCGATTTTCTGCCGAAACTTGTCCTTGGGATGATAACCGCCGGAGAAGCGAGCGATAACCTTGATACCATGCTTCTCAACATCGGAAATGTCTATGAGA
>CAZEPS010000071.1:11790-17209 GCA_964514165.1 uncultured Leptospirales bacterium | reverse complement strand
CGCCAGGTTTCAGGCCGCAGTTCCGGGCTTGTATCCGCCCATATACAAGCCATGAATGCGGTAATGTATCCGGCTGTTGCTCAGGCTGCAGCTTAACAAAAGCTTTTGTACCGGTTCCTCTGCCCGGGACCGGTATGGCAAGGAAGCCAAAAATCTTTTTACAAAGGAGTGTAAAATGATTATCAATCACAACATGAGCGCGGTTAACGCGTACACGACTCTGAAATTCCGTCATTGGAATGTTGATGAGTCAATGCAGAAACTCGCTTCAGGTGAACGGATAAACAAGGCCGGGGACGACGCTTCCGGCCTTGCCGTTTCAGAGAAGATGAGGACTCAGATTCAGGGCCTCAGGCAGGCTGAACGGAACACAGAGGATGGTATGTCCTTTGTGCAGACCGCGGAAGGGTATCTCAACCAGACCGCGAGCATCATTCAGCGGATCAGGGTCCTTGCGGTACAGTCTGCGAACGGAATTTACGCTGCTGAGGACAGACAGTTGATTCAGATTGAGGTTTCGGCCCTTATCGACGAGGTTGACCGCATCGCCTCCCAGGCCGAGTTCAACCGTTTCAAGATCCTTACCGGCGAATACTCAAAAGTAAACCCCCAGTCGAGCATGTGGTTCCACATCGGCGCGAACCAGAACCAGAGAGAGCGGGTCTTTATCGGTACTATGACCGCGCAGGCATTTGCCTTCAAGGACAATACCGGCAAGATTTCACTTTCCCTTTCAACGCCGAGGGGATCAAACGACGCCATTGGGATTCTGGACAACGCCCTCCAGCGGCTTTCCAAGCAGAGAGCCGACCTGGGAGCGTACTTCAACAGGATGGAACTCACCGCCAAGGGTCTCATGACCGCCTACGAGAACATCCAGGCATCCGAATCCCGAATAAGGGACACGGACATGGCGGAGGAGATGGTCAAGTTCACCAAAAACCAGATCCTGGTCCAGACAAACACTACCATGCTGGCCCACGCGAACATGAAGGGCCAGTCGGTGCTTCGGCTCCTCGGTAGTACGTAATAGTTTTCGAATATATCTCGGAGTAAGTCAGGTTCTTTAAAAACTCGGCTCGATTCTCATACCTTCCCGGTATGACCAGACTGCCCGGCGATCGGCTGTTCCGACAGCTCATGATGCGGGGTGGGCATCATCGGCTGTCGGAACGATAGTCGGTGTTGCCAGGATTATGGGCAGTCCGGGCATCATCAAGGAGATCACCTTCGGACGGCGCGGGCCGTTCCGGGTCAACCACGATGGGTGACCCGAAAAACCTGAACCGTTAAAAAAATCAGATCATAGCGGTTCTGAGAATTTCAAGGGAGGGATTTTTATGAGAATCAATCACAACATGAGCGCTATATTTGCTAACAGGCAGATGCAGCTGGTTTCCAACAGGCTGGACAAGTCGATTGAGAAGCTCGCCTCTGGCGAGAAGATCAACCGGGCGGGGGACGACGCCTCGGGTCTGGCGGTCTCTGAAAAGATGCGCACCCAGATAAGCGGCCTTCAGCAGGCTGAGGAGAACGCCCAGAACGGGCTTTCCTTCATCCAGGTCGCGGAGGGTTCCTTTCAGCAGATCAACGATCTCGTGCAGAGGATTCGATCCCTGGCGGTACAGTCTGCTAACGGCATTTATTCGGCTGAAGATCGGACTCAGATACAGGTTGAGGTTTCTCAGCTTATTGAAGAGATCGATCGGATTTCCGATACTGCTGAGTTCAACCAGATGAAGATGCTCACCGGTATGTTCTCAAAGGGAAGCAACACCGGTAGCATGTTCTTTCACATCGGCCCGAATGAGAATCAGCGGATACAGGTCTACATTGCCACGGTATCCGCAAAAGCCTTTAACCTGGTAGATGCTCAAGGCAACAAGCGTGATATCTCAACTGTTGGAAGCGCGAACTCGATGATCGGTTTCGCGGACGCGGCCCTTCTGGGGCTTAACCGTCAGCGGGCCGACCTGGGGGCGTACTACAACAGGCTGGAGAACTCCATCATGGCACTGGGCCGGTCATATGAAAATATGATGGCCGCTGACGCTCGGATTCGTGACGCAGATATGGCGGCAGTGATGGTTGAGTTCACGAAGGACCAGATCCTCATGCAGACTGGAACGGCTATGCTGGCTCAGGCCAACTTCAAGCCGAAACTCATTATGAAACTCTTTGAGTGAGGATCATTTTTAAATTGGGGTCGAAACAGCAGTGCTTTTGACTTCAGCCCTCTCCGGCGGGAGGGCCGCGGTTCTTCCGCGGAGGGGGATAACTTTTTTTATATATCAACAGGGAGGTGAAACGTGTAAGATTCACGTGAACAAGGAGGTTAACAATGGATATCAAAAACGCGATGTTCAACAGAATCGACACCATCAACCAGTACAGGAACATGGTACAGGAGGACATTGAAAGAGGGAACGCCGGCATCGAGCTCAGTCATGTCCCGGACAAAAAGGAGATGGCTGAACTCACCGGCAGGCTCAACAACGTCGTGGACGGGATAAACGCCCGGATCTCGTTTTCGTACAACGATAAGGCGAACCGCATCGTCGTGAAGGTAATTAATACCGAGACAAGCGAGGTCATCAGGGAAGTTCCCCCGAAGGAAATTATCCGCCTTCTGGAGCACATGAGGGAATACCTGGGAATCATGGTCGATGAGTCCCGGTAGATGTTTGCTGAAATATCGTTTTATGAATGAACTCAGGGAAATTGAGTGGTGAGAGGTGTGTCTGCACACCATTTATTTTTTATAAAAGCGCCGTGCTGAAGTACCGTTCAGCCCGGTCCGGAAGAACCGTCACCACCCGGTTCCGCCCGTTGTCAACGTGAAGTGCTGCGAATACGTTCGCCCCGCTGGAAGTGCCCACCAGCAGACCCTCCTCCCGTGAGAGGCGACGGGTCGTTTCGATGGCCTCGTCGTCGGAAACCGTGAAGACCATGTCAACCATCGATACGTCGAGGACGTCCGGTATGAAGCCGTCGCCGATGCCCTGAATCTGGTGGAGCCCCGGCTCACCCCCGAGGAGGGCGGCGCTGTTCTTCGGCTCCACCGCGATGAGTTTTATCTCGGGATTTTTCTCCTTGAGGAATCTGCCGATTCCCTGAAGTGTGCCGCCGCTCCCGACCCCGGCCACGAAAATATCTATCTCGCCGCCTGCCTGTTTCCAGATCTCCGGGCCGGTCTGCCGGTAGTGGATTTCCGGGTTGTGCGGGTTGACGAACTGGTTCGCGATAAAGTACTTGTCGGGGTTCCCGCTGATGATTTCGTTCAGCTTCTCGAGGCTCCCGGTCAGGCTCTTTTCCGGGGCCGTGTAGAATATCTCGCCGCTGTAGGCCTCGATGATCTTCTTGCGCTCCTCGCTCATGTTTTCCGGCATGACACAGATGACCCGGTATCCCTTCATGGCCCCCACCAGGCTGAGGCCGATACCGGTGTTGCCAGAGGTGGCCTCGATGATGGTCATCCCCGGCTTGAGGGCCCCGCTCTTTTCCGCGTTTTCGATTATGTTCAACGCCACCCGATCCTTGATGCTCCCGCCGGGATTGAGGAACTCCGCCTTGGCCAGGACGTTCCCTGAAGAGATTCGCCCCAGCCGGAGGAGCGGGGTGTTGCCGATTGTTTCCAGTACTGAGTCAACGATCATCGATACGGCTCCTGTTCACGATGAGAATAGGGATCTGATCGATGTTTGAAAGCATGTTGTCAAGATAATTATTCATCAACCGTGTCGCCCGCTTTCTCCGCCCGGATCGCCTTGACCGCGAACTCCCTGTCGCATTCAAGAAGATCTCGTATGGCCCTCTCGCCTCGAATAGTGTCCCCTGCGGCCATGGAATCGTTGAATTCTTTAAGGAAACCGGTTGTCGTTTTGATGTTGAGCAGACGCCGCTTCAGGGAGAGATGCTGTATTCTCATGACACTGGGGATTAAATCCACCATGATTTCTTTCAATAGATGATTGCCGCTCCCTTCAAGGCCGATGAGTGCGTATTCAATGCGCATCTGAAAATATCCGGACTCGTCACCGCTGTCACAGGCCTGTTCCATCTTTTCCATTGACGAGACGAATCTTTTCATTCGTTCCTCGTCTGGCCTGGCAATGATTTCTCTGACAATTATGGAATAGAGTTCTGCCAGGATCTCGTACAGCCAGTTTATATACTCTTCGGACAAGGGCGCGACTCGAGCCCCGCGCCGCTCTGTTAATTCAATGAGCCTGTTTTTTCTCAGTATCTGCAGGGCTTCACGGATAGGCGCCCGGCTTACGCCGAGTTCTTTCGCGAGATGGGCCTCGCGGATTCTTTCACCAGGTTTTAAAACGCCGGTGATAATTTTTTCAGTGAGATGCTGCGTTATCTGTGCTGAAAGGTTGTCCGTTAGACCGAAATCCATGGCATGATCCCAGGATAGAAAGGGATCATGAACCCCCGCTGTCAATAAAAATACGCTGGATAACCTGGTAAAAACAAACATGTGCAAAAAAATAATTGACAAAAAAATAATTTTATATAATTGTCGACAAATGACACAAGCGTTAAATTTGTAATATAAAATAGAGCATCGATTAACCTGTCGGAGTTGTATTCTTCAGAAACTACCTGAAGGGGAAGTGACCCATGAAACCTGGACCGCCTTTTGTTAGCCTGCTGAACGATGAATATGAATTGCTTCGGGAAATTCACGATAATGGGACCCCGGTTATCGGATATTTCTGTACCTACACCCCCGTGGAATTGATCCACGCGGCAGGGTTTCATCCCGTCAGAATCACGGGGAGTTCCCGGAAGGTTGAAGAAGCCTACTCCCTTGTTCCTTCCTTTATCTGTCCCTATATGCGGGGGGCCCTGGAAAAGGGTTTGAACGGAGAATATGATTTCATATCAGGAATAATACAGGGGTATACCTGCGACGCCGCATGCGGCCTCGTCAATATCTGGGAGGAAAATATTGGTGGAAAACTCCATTACTCTCTCTCTCTGCCGTATAACGATAGTGACGAGGCGAGGCGGTTCTTCCGCAGCCGAATACTGGACCTGATTGAAAAGCTGGATTCAATCGGGGGGCGTTTCAGCGATGAATCTCTCAGGAGGAGCCTTTCCCTTTACGGGAAGCTGCGCCTGAAACTGCTCGATATCTACCGGCTGAGGTCGGAAGGCAGCCTTTCCCTGAAGGCAAATGATTTCCTGTCGCTTGTTCTCGCCGGGTTTATTCTCCCTCCCGAACAATACGTGACTATCTTCGAAGACATTATTTCGGCAGAACAGGAAAATTCTCAGGAAGGGACAAACGGGATTCCCCTTTTCATTTCCGGCAGTATAATCGAATCCCCCGGACTCTACGCGTTAATCGAAGAGTGCGGCGGGAGGATTGTGATGGACGATCTCTGCACGGGATACCGTAATGCTG
>CAZEPS010000071.1:1583-11780 GCA_964514165.1 uncultured Leptospirales bacterium | reverse complement strand
CCCCTTCAGGCAGCGGTGACGATCCCGTGAGCGAACTCATTGACAGATACATGAAACGGTCCGTCTGTCCCGCCAGGGGAAGGGCCGTTGATCGCGCTCCGGAGTTAATCGATCTCATCCGTTCATCAAACGCGAAGGGGGTCATATTTCTCTTTCAAAAGTTCTGCACGCCCCATCTCGCGGACCATCCCTTCCTGATAACAGAGTTGAAAAAAAACAATATTCCCTCCCTGACCATTGAGATCGAAGAGAGTATGATTTCCGAGGGGCAGTTGCGGACCCGAATCGAATCTTTTATCGAAATGCTGGACCAGGGGCAGGGAACATGAGCGAAAAGATCAGAACAAAGAAACGTCTTAAAACGGCGAAGGAACTGAACGCGGTAATCGTCGATTACTACCGTGAGTGTAATGACGCGAAGAAAATCGGCAAACCGGTGGGATGGATGCCACCCATGAACGGGGCCATAGAGCTTTTCTACGCCATGGACCTTCAGCCGGTATTTCCGGAGAACTGGTCTCCCATCTGCGCCGCCTTCGGTCTCACCCCGGGAAATTTCGAGGTTACCGATGCTATGGGGTATTCCGGGGACCTCTGCGGCTATCTCAGAAATATAAACGGGTACGTATACGGACTGATGAATGAAGGAGGAGGCCCCCTGGGGGGGATTCCCGAACCCGATATCATAGTGTCTCCCGGCGGGGGATGCGTTCCCGTTATGAAGATTTTCCACATACTGGAGCAGCGATTTCACCAGGCCGCGGTATTCAAGGCCGACCTCCCCCAGGTGGCGGTGGAGGACATCGGCGGTGATCATATGGATTACGCGGTTAGTGAAATCAACCGGCTCACCCGGTTCCTAAGCGACGTGACGGGTCGAAAGCTTGACATGGGAAGACTCAAAGAGGTGGTGGCGCTCTCCGATCGGGCGTGCCAGCTCTGGGACGAGATTATGACGTACCGGGAATTCATACCCACTCCCTTTTCCGCCGCGGAGATCGGGATCATGTTCGTCATGGTAACACGGCAGGGTACCCGGGTGGCCGTTGATTACCTTACCAGGGTACGGGACGAGGTCAAAGAGCGGGCCGGGTCCGGCGTCGGTGTTATCGAGAACGAGAAGGTCCGCCTGTTCTGGGACAACATTCCCCTCTGGTATAACATGGGGCTCCTTAATTATTTTGAAAAAACGGGGGGTGTCATCGTGGCCGAGACCTATTCAGCCGCATGGTCACTTCGCCTTGACGTTGATAATCCCGTGGAGGCCCTGGCGCGAAAAAGCCTCATGTCTTACCCGATGGTATCGTGCGTATCCGTTAAAAAGAGAAAGGACATGGTTCTCAAGGCGTGCAGGGACTACAGCATTGACGGGGCCATACTGCACAGCAATAAATCATGTCATCCGATTACCCTCGGCCAGATGGATATCAAGCGCGCCCTCGATGACGAGCTCGACATTCCATCCCTGGTCATTGACGGGGATCACATGGATGAAAGAAATTTTTCAATGGCGCAGTTCCAGACCAGGGCGGATTCATTCATGGAGATGCTTCTGGCAAAGAAAAATAACCGGTAAAAGGGGAGTGACATGGAAGAAAAAACGCTGTTACAGGTGTTCATCAGCAACGCCCGGGAGTTTCCGGCGGACACAATCATCAAATATAAAAAAGAGGGTGGGACGGAGTTTTCAGACGTGTCCTGGAGTGAACTGAAGGACACCGTTATGGACTTCGCGTGCGGTCTGGTAGCCGTCGGGATGGAACCCGGGGACAGGCTGGCAATCCTGTCGGCCAACAGATATGAATGGATTATCACAGACCTCGGGACCATGATGGCGGGCGGGTCTGACGTGCCGATCTATCACACCAGCACGGCTGATCAATGCGCCTATATCCTGAAAGACTCGAGTTCGGAATTCGTTGTCGTCGAAGATGAAGAACAACTTGAGAAAATCGTTTCAAGGCTGGACACCCTGCCAAAAATTAAAAAGATAATTCTCATTCACGGTGACACTTCGATGAATGAAAAGGTTCTCTCCTACTCGGAACTGCTTCGATTGGGGAGAGAGAACATCCCGAGGATTGGCGAAGAAATTGTGCAAAATGCGCTCTCCATAAGCCCTGAAACCATGGCCACCATTGTGTATACCTCCGGAACGACGGGCCCTCCCAAGGGGTGTATGGTCAGCCATGGGAACACAATTTACGTTTTGAATTCAATTGACAATCTTCTTCAGATTGATACCGGCAACAGCCTCTCACTGATGGTGCTTCCCCTTTCGCATTTTTACCCGAGAATATCGGGATACTATTACAATATTTATAAGGGAGTACCCTTTGTTATAGCAGAATCGATTGATACACTCTCCCGGAATATGGTGGAAACCCGGCCCACCTATTTTACCAGCGTGCCGAGAATTTTCGAAAAAGTGTATGCCCGCATATTCGCCGCAATGGAAGACGCTCCCGTCATTAAAAGAAAACTGTTTACTACCGCATTACGGATAGGGAAAAAGAGGAGCAGGGTTCTCAATTCCGGGAAGAAGGTGTCCCCCTTCCTTGCGTTCTCTTTTATGCTCGTAGACCTTCTCGTATTCAAAAAGATACGGGACCTCCTGGGGGGAAAACTCGAGTTCGCCGTGTCGGCAGGGGCCCCCCTTTCCGCTGATGTGGGGGAGTTTGTTCACAGTATCGGCATTCAGGTAATTGAATTCTACGGACTCACCGAAACCCTGGGGGGGACCATGACAACCTTTGATGAATGCCGTTATGGAACGGTGGGGATGGCCATGCCCGGTTTTGACGTTAAAATCGCGGATGACGGTGAAATACTGATTCGCGGCAACAATTTTATGGGATACTGCAACAAGCCCGGGCTCACCCGTGATATGATACGTGACGGCTGGTGTTACACCGGGGACATCGGGTATTTTGACGAAGACGGCTTTCTCGTCATTAACGATAGAAAGAAGGAACTCATCGTCACGTCGGGGGGAAAAAAAATATCCCCCCAGCAGATTGAAAATATGCTGAAGAAGATACCCCTGGTCTCCAATGCCATGGTATACGGTGATAATAAAAATTATCTTACCGCCATAATCACCCTGGACAGGGAAGAGACGCAACAGTTATGCAAGCGGAATAACATACACTTGAAAGACGGCATTATGCTGAACAGTTCAGGGGAGATACGGGATGTTATACAGAAGGGTATCGATTCAGTTAATGATAATCTCGCGAAATTTGAGACCATAAAGAATTTCACGATTCTATCTGAGGATTTTTCTCAGGAAGAAGGCGAAATAACTCCCACCCTGAAAATAAAGAGGAAGGTAATAACGGAGCGATATCGGCATGAAATAGAAGCGATGTATGCCGGCAGCGGCCAGCTCTGACAGTGTTGTTTTTCCAAAACATGCAATAGTACTCGGATACGTATCGCCGTAACCCCCTGGGAGTGATCTTGTCATTAATTTTAAGTAGACATAAAAAAGCACTTATAAAAGAAGATACATATACCGATAATTAATTGATAAGGTAGAATTTTCTGAATACATTACCTGTAATGACATAATAGGAGGAATACCATGCCGGTTAGCATCAGCGGATTAGAATCCGGAATGGATACCGATGCCATAATTGAGAAGCTTCTCAAGGTAGAAGCGAAACCGATACGACAGCTCGAACTGAGCAAACAGCGCCACAGTAACCGGATAAAGGCGCTCCAGATTCTCCAGGAAAACCTGGAGGAAGTGGAAAAGAGTGCCAGGAGTCTCTACGGCTTCAGGGCTGCCTATGATTACAAGGACGCGGTTTCCTCGAACAGCGACGCCCTCGAGGTGAAGGCGTCGAAACTGGCTGAAAAAGGTGTCAAAAGGGTCAAGATTTTACAGATTGCAAAGGCCCACAAGATTGCCACTGATCCGGTTAGCGGTGAAAAGGCAATTCCGGCCGGGAAGTTCACCATGGAGGTGAACGGAGAAACCTATACCATCGCCTTTAAGGGCGGAAAGCTCAAAAGCCTCAAGGAAAAGATTGATGAAATCGCCTCGGAAGCGGTTACCACCTCTCTGACGAACACCCGGGGCGATAGCTATGTCCTTACCCTCCAGTCAAAGGTGACCGGAAAAAAAGGCGAGATCAAGCTCAAGGGAAAGCGCGACTTCCTGAAAGAGATTGGCATGGTCAAGGGACTCAAGGACGAGGCGAAGGACACCGTGGCATTGACTTTTGACCGCCGGTATTTCTCCTCCTACGAGGGTGAAAAGAAGACGGGGAAGCAGACCGGTTCCCTCCAGGTCGGCGGCGACGGCAGGAGCGTCACCGTGGAAGGGCTTCTCTGGCAGGAGTATACACTGCCGGCCGGGGTCACCGTAAAGAAGGACTCGGTTCTCGAGTTCGACTTCGGTTACAGCGGCGGACCGGACTATGAAAAGGACGCCAATGTCCCATACCGGGTGGAGCTCGGCCCCGAGGAGCGGACCGTCATCAAGGGGATTGAACTCAAGGGATACAACGTGTCCCGCTTACGAAAGGAAAAAGAGCAGAAAGAGACAGAGGAGTTCGACACCATCCTCGGAATCGGAATTGTCGCTGAGGAGAACGGGAAGCGCCAGGAAAAGATTTATCCCATACCAGAGGACGCGAAGGGGCGGCAGGAAATCCCTATCGGAAAGGACTTTGAGAACAGGAAGGTATCGAAAGTCATCCTCTACACCAACCGGGGGAAGACCGAGTTCAAAAACGCTTCCATCAACACCCCGATAAAGGAGAAGGGGGTCCTTGAGCCGAAGAATATCGTTGCCGGGGCCCAGGACGCCCGCCTGAACGTGGACGGCCTGGAAATCGTCCGCGATAAGAATACCGATCTCAACGACGTGATCAAGGGGCTGACACTTACCATTAAACGCCCCTATGACCGTGAAATCGATATAACCGTAAACCACGACCTTGACGCCGCCATCGAGAAGATAAAAAAGTTTGTCGAGGTATACAACCAGTATATTGACCTCCACCGGGAACTCATCAAGGCAGGAAAGACGAAAAACGTCAGCCTGAACCAGGCCGACGATGACAGGCAGGAAAGGGGCAACAAAGGGAGCGGGCTCTTCGTGGGCGACGCCACCATAATCAGGCTCGAGAGCGCCCTCAGGCGGATCATCAGCAGCGCCTACCCGAACAGGGCGGATGAACAGATTAAGATCCTCGCCCAGCTCGGGGTTTCCACGGGGGACATCAACGCTTCCTGGGAGAACATAAAGGAAGGAAAGCTGATAATCGACGATGCGAAACTTCGGCAGACCATACGGGACAACCCCGAAGGGGTGCGGATGTTCTTCGGATCCGACACTGACGGCGACAACAGGGACGATACCGGCATGGCCTATACCCTGGTGACCACCCTGAAACCGTACATCATGCCGGGCAAAAGCATCATCAAGTCGAAGATAGACCTGGAAGACAGCACCATCGAACTGGCCAACGAGCGGATTGAGCGCCACGAACAGCACCTCCGGGAGTACCAGTCCCGGCTCAAGCAGAAATTCACCAACATGGAACAGACCCTCTCGCGCACAAAGAGCCAGCAGGACTGGTTTAAGGCCCAGATGGGGGGGGCGAATAAGAAGGAAAACTGACAGCCAGGGGGGCTGAATGGAAGTACACATTAATGATTATCCCGTTGATATAGAACTGGAAAACGAGAAGAATATCACAGACCTGGTACAGTCCATATCGGAATGGGCACGGGAGAGGGACCTTGTCTTCTACCGGGTCTATATAGACGAAATGCCGTTCACCATAGACGAGATCCCTGACGTGGACCTGAACACCCTGAAAAAGGTTAACTTCATCGTCCAGTCCAGGGCGGATATCGTGTTTTCAACCATGCACGAGGGTATACTCTACGCCGACAGGGTTCTCGATTTTATCGAGAATACGGCTGAAGCAAAGGATGTTTCCGAAGAGGAAATGCGGAACGTCGTGACCGGCATGTCCTGGATAACGGAGGTTCTCCGCAAAGTGATCCAGCTCCTCGGCCTCGAACCGGAGGAGATAGGGTACCGGGACGGCGATCTGGCCGGATACATTGCCATGATGGACACTGCCGCGGACAGTATCGCGGACAACGGCATCGATGATGAAACGTTCCACTCGGTGAAGGATGTTTTCAAGAACATCAAAGAAATATACCGGATGCTCCTCCTCTCCGAGGACATGAAGAACCTGGTTATTCGGAGCATTGATTCCCCTGACGTGCTCATCCAGATGACCATTAACGTCCGCGAGGACCTGGAGAACCAGCTCGAGAACATCGAGCGGGCGGCCGTCGCATTTCAGACCGGCAGGGACCAGGAGGGGGCCGAGAGGCTCAACAAACTCGTCGATTTTCTCCATACCTATATTAGAACGTGTTACCAGATAGCCCCGGTCTTTAACATCAATCCAGCCGAGATCGAGGTGGAGGGACTCTCCCTTGAGGAGAAGAACAACCGGCTCAATGAGCTCCTCATGGAAACCGTCGATATCATGGAGAACGGAGACATCATCAGCCTCTCCGATATCCTTGAATACGAGATAAAGCCGGCGCTGGAAGGCCTGGACCGGTATATCGACATTATTCTTGAAATGCTCCAGAATTAGCTTCTCGCATTCCCGCTACGCCTGAAGATGGCCATGGTGACGTCGTCCTTGCAGATGAAGCCGATCAGGCCTTGTCGTGTTTCCCGGGTTTTTTCGTTGTCGATAACAACAATTCCAAATTACTGCTATCGTAAAGTATGCCCTGTATAATCGGTATAACAAGTATAATTTGCAATTGTGGCTTGATTTATTCCCCGCAGATGTTAGTATAGTCTTTCAAAATATCCCGGGAAAGGCGACAATTCCGGGCACCACTGCCGCTGAGGGAAGTTCATGTCCGATAAAAAAAAGAAACTCTGGGGAGGCCGGTTCGCCGGCGAAACGTCATCGATTACGGAGAGGATATCCTCGTCCATCCGGTTTGACTCCCGCCTCTTTCGGCAGGACATCAGGGGCTCCGTTGCCCACGCGAAAATGCTGAACCGCATCGGTGTCCTCAGCGAACAGGAACTCGGCGACATCATCCGGGGGCTTGGCGAGATAGAGAAAGAGATTGAAGAAGGAAGCTTCCCCTTTTCCGAGTCACTCGAGGACATCCACATGAACATCGAGGGCCGCCTCACGGAGCGGATCGGCGACGCCGGGAGAAAGCTTCACACCGGGAGGTCCCGGAACGACCAGATCGCCCTGGACGTGCGCCTCTACGTCATGGACGAATCCGATATTATCGAGGAACTCCTCCTCGGGCTAATCGGGGTGTGCGTTGATACCGCCGAGGAGAATATCGACGTGCTCCTTCCCGGGTACACCCACCTGCAGGTGGCCCAGCCGGTGCGGCTCGCCCACCACCTGCTGGTTTACGCCTGGCAGTTCCTCCGGGACCTGGAGCGCCTCGGGGAGGCTCGGGATGCCGCGTCATGTCTGCCCCTCGGGACCGGCGCCCTGGCCGGGGTGAACTACCCCTCTGACCGGGAGTTTCTCC
This sequence comes from uncultured Leptospirales bacterium, assembly GCA_964514165.1. GTDB lineage: Bacteria > Spirochaetota > UBA4802 > UBA4802 > UBA5550 > CAZEPS01. The sequence continues at coordinate 4,217 of CAZEPS010000071.1, read as the reverse complement.
GCAAAGAGCTCGGATTCGACGCCATCATACAAAACTCCATGGACGCGGTGAGCGACCGGGACTTCGTCCTCGATTTTCTCTACTTTGCCGCGGTCCTCGGCACCCACCTCTCCCGCCTCTCGGAGGAGCTCATCATCTGGTCGAGCACCGAGTTCGGGTACATACGCCTTGACGATTCGGTGACCACCGGGTCCTCCATCATGCCCCAGAAGAGGAACCCGGACATCGCGGAACTCATCCGGGGGAAGACCGGCAGGCTCAACGGCAACCTCGTGTCCCTCCTCACCATGGTGAAGGGGCTCCCCCTGGCCTATAACCGCGACTTCCAGGAGGACAAGGAGCCCCTCTTCGATTCGGCCGAAACGGTGAAGCTCGCCCTCGAGGGGATGACCGGGATGCTGGCGACGATAACAATCAACAGCGACCGGATGGAGCGGGCCGTGTTCAGCAACTACTCCACCGCCACTGATCTCGCCGACTACCTGGTAAAAAAGGGGATGCCCTTCCGGAAGAGCCACGAGGTGGTGGGAAACATCGTGCTCCACTGTGAGGAGACCGGCGCTGATTTTTTCTCCCTCACCGGCAAGGATCTCGCGCGGTTTTCCGATCTCTTCGGCGAGGACGCGTCCGGAATCGTTCAGCCGGAATCGTCAACGGAGCGGAAACTATCCCCGGGAAGCACGGCGAGAAAAGAGGTGCTGGCCCAGATCGGCCTCATCAGAAAGGACCTTGAGTCCGGAAAAAGGCGATAACAAAGGGGAAGGGATATATTCTTTGTCCTTGACATTTTTATCACATTGTTTATACACTGTCTCCTTACCGAATCGTTTCCTTTCACCTTAAATCCGTGACGACCAGAGGAAGGAAGTATGAACCTGTCAACCAATATCAAGAAGGCGGATCTCGACTGGAAGAACCTGCCTTTTGACTACTGCAAGACCGACGTTAATATCCGCTACACCTGGCGTGACGGTGCGTGGTCTGATGGGGAACTCACCAGCGATGAGCATATCAGCCTCCACATGGCTGCCCCGACCCTCAACTACGGGCAGGAGGCTTTCGAGGGCCTTAAGGCCTTTGAGACTAAGGACGGTCGTGTCGTCTGTTTCCGCCCATTAGAGAACGCCCGGCGCCTCCAGAGAAGCTGTGACAGGATCTTCATACCGCGAATCCCGGATGATCTCTTCCTCGACGGCCTGACTAAGGCAATCAGGGCCAACTTCCGGTTCGTTCCTCCCTACGGTACCGGGGCGAGCCTCTACATCAGGCCCCTGGTTATCGGCACCGGTGCCAAGGTGGGTCTTGGGCCTGCACTGGAATATCTCTTTGTTATTTTCGTTACCCCGGTGGGCCCCTACTACAAAGGGGGGTTCACCCCGGTCAAGGCACTGGCCATCGACGAGTTCGATCGTGCCGCTCCCCAGGGGGTGGGGGACTGCAAGGTAGGCGGTAACTACGCCGCCGGCCTGTCCGGCCAGATGTTTGGCAAGGAGAAGGGATACCCGGTGGTGCTCTATCTCGATTCCCGGGAGAAGAAATTCATCGATGAGTTCGGCACGTCAAACTTTATCGGCATCAAGGGAAATACCTATCTCACCCCGAAATCCCAGTCCATACTGCCGAGCATCACGAACCGCAGCCTTGCTGAGATCGCCGAAGATATGGGGATGACCGTTGAAAGGCGGCCAATATCAATAGAAGAACTCGGATCATTCGACGAGGTCGGGGCCGTGGGAACTGCGGCGGTCATAACACCGGTTAATCATATCCATTATAAAGGAAATGATTACAACTTCGGCAACGGTGACTCGGCAGGGCCGGTCATATCCGAACTCTATAAACGCTTTGTTGCTGTACAGAATGGCGACGATGAGGACAAGTTCGGGTGGCTCTTTGAAATCACTCCTTAAATGCACGAGTTAATAAGTTTTGATATAACGGTTACAGGCGGCATAATTGCCGCCTGTTTTATTGTGCAGAAGGTTTTTACGCGGGTGTATCAGGATGAGGTTACTCTCTCCGCCTGGATTGCGAGGTACTTCACCAGTGTCTGTTCGGTTATCGCTCCCTGGGTCACCAGGATAATGCCGATGAGCCCCCCTTCCTTCTTCTGGTGTTCCATGGCCTTGTCGAGCTGTTCCTGGGTGATTTCACCGTTTTCCAGTAATATTTCGCCTAAAAGAGGTTTTGCCATTGTAATCCTCCAATTTTAATTCTTGGTATTCTTATAGTAACAACCGCTTGACCGCATCTTCCCATATGCCAATCTGTCGGCCGCGTTCATCGTCGCTCATTGCCGGTTCAAATCTTTTGGCTATTTTATTATTTTTCGCAACCTCGTCAATCGTTTTATATATTCCGCTGGTAACCCCCGCGAGATAGGCCGCACCGAGGGCTGTTGTTTCCGCCATTTCCGGGAGCAGGACCGGCATGTTCAGGATGTCCGCCTGGAACTGCATGAGATACTGGTTTTTCGTCATGCCTCCGTCAACACGAAGTTCGGTCATCTTCTTCCCTGAATCGTTCTGGAGCGCGGTAATCACGTCCCGTGACTGAAGGGCAACCGATTTCAGGGCGGCGTTGACAATCTCCTTCCTGGTGGTTCCCCTGGTGAGCCCGAAAATCGCTCCCCGG
>CAZEPS010000071.1:0-1573 GCA_964514165.1 uncultured Leptospirales bacterium | reverse complement strand
GATGCCGATGAGCAGGCCGCGCGCCTCGGGGTCCCAGTGAGGCGCACCGAGCCCCACGAACGCGGGAATTAAAACCACCTCGCTGTCTTTGTCCACGGACTGGGCCAGTTTCTCTGATTCCGCGCTGTCGGAGAAGAATTTCATGTAGTCGCGAAGCCACTGGATGACGGCACCGGCGATAAAAATCGACCCCTCGAGTGCGTAGACAGCCTTACCCTGGTTGTCGCTCGCCAGAGTGGTGAGGAGCCCGTTCTGGGATATGGTAAATGAATTGCCGTTATTTATAAGGACAAAACAGCCGGTCCCGTAGGTGTTCTTGGAGTCGCCCGGGAAAACGCAGTTCTGTCCCACCATGGCAGCCTGCTGATCACCGGCGATGCCGCCGATTACAATCCCGTCCGGAAGCCCGGGGGCATTGCTGGTCACGCCGAATTCAGACGCGGAATCGGTTACCTCTGGGAGCAGATTATAAGGGACGTTCAGTATCTCGAGAAGATTTTTCGCCCATTTCTTTTCCTTGATGTCGAACATCAGGGTCCGGGAGGCGTTGGAGTAGTCGGTTTTATGGGATTTACGGCCGGTGAGGTTCCAGAGAATCCAGGTATCCACGGTGCCGAAGAGGAGCCTGCCGTCTTTTGCCGCTTCCCGGGAACCATTGACATTGTCCAGCAACCACTTTATCTTGGTTCCGGAAAAATAGGCGTCTATCACGAGGCCGGTGGTGTTCCGGAACAGGGTCTCGTGTCCCGCCTTTTTCAGGTCGTTACAGATACCGGTCGTCCTGCGGCACTGCCAGACGATCGCGTTATGGACAGGTTTGCCGGTGTCTTTGTCCCAGATCATGGCGGTTTCACGCTGGTTCGTGATTCCTATGGCGGCGGCGTCTTTCGGATCGAGCCCTCCTTTTTCAATCGCTTCCGGTATCAGTTTGCATACACAGTCCCAAATCTCCCGCGGGTCGTGTTCAACCCAGCCCGCTTTCGGGAATATCTGCGTGAATTCGCTGTAGGCGCTTGACAGGGGGAGTCCTGCCTCGTCAAAGCAGTATACCCTGTTTCCGGTAGTTCCAAGATCGAGTGAGATTATATACTTTTTTCCCATTGGTACTCCATTCCAGTGTAAGTGTGTCCCCCTTATATCACCAGGTTAAAGATACTGTCAATTAAAATATTGAAGAGGTAATCGGGGAATATATCGTTGCGTATAAAAAAAAATTCAACAAATACACGCCTCTCAATCGTATTGCGTTAATATGACAGGAGGTGTTACATGAAGGTTGATACGACGATATATGTTAAGTGGATGGTGATTGAGAGGATCGATGCCACGGCGAGGATGTGTTCGATTTCAAGGAGTAAACTGGTTTCTCTGCTCCTGAAACGGATGATGGCAAGCAAAAATACCGATAAGAATCGGTTCTCCCGGGTGAAATATCAGAAACGTGACAAAAATGTGATCTGGAAGAGGCCACATATCATGCTGGAGCCGGATTTATATGAAAAAAGTATCGATATGCGTAAGCTGTACAAGATGTCGGTGTCCCATATTATCGCTGTTGCTTACAGAAAATACT
>CAZEPS010000070.1:7478-17436 GCA_964514165.1 uncultured Leptospirales bacterium | reverse complement strand
CCGGTTTATGGTAAAACAGTTTCCGAGAATCTCGGAAAAGTACAGGGATCCCACAAGGCCTTTTCGGTCTTCTGCCTCTGGATGGTGAAAAGGCCCGACATAGACCTGGCCATCGAAGACGCCCTGAAGCAGAAGGGGGGCGACGCACTGATTAACGTCACCTGTTATGAAAAGAATTACTACTTTTTATTCGTGAGCATGCACAAGGTCATCGTTGAAGGGGACGCGGTAAAATTCGCGCCACCGGAACCCGAAGAAAAGAAACCGGAGAAAAAGAGCGGAAGAAGAGGGCGGTAACATGACATTGAAAAATTCCATACTCTTTGTATCCCTGGCACTGCTGGCAGTGATAATTTTCACTGCTGCAGGGTGCATCAGCTCCCAGATCCATCCGGCAGGGATTGAACCGTCTGCTCGAAACCTGTATAAAGCCGAATACGAGATTCTCGGAACCGGAGAGGGTCAGAGCAGCAGTTTTAATCTTTTCTGGCTCTTTCCGGTAACCCCGCGTATTAACTTCGAATACGCGGTTAACGAGGCAATCAGTGAAAAAGGCGGGGATGATCTCATAGATGTACGGTTCTGGATGGAAAAAACACACTGGATAGTCGGAACGGTAAAGGTCCTCCATGTTAAGGGAACCGTAATTCGGTATACAACCGGGGAGACCCCCGAGTAGGCGGTTATTCTACAAATTCGGATTGTATGATACAGGGAAACTGGTAAAATCCTATTTTTTTGTATTATTTTACCGCTAATATTGACAAAAGGAAAATTTTTTTATATATTATAAGTGGTCGGACCAATGTACCACTAATTGAGGTCAATAATGTTGACAGATGAGAGTATTCTGAACCCGGTTAACAAGAGCAGGCTCCACGAGGATATCGTTAAACAGATCCAGCGGAAGATAATCCAGGGGGTACTGAAAACCGGGGACCGTCTCCCCTCTGAAAGGGAACTGGCCCTGAACCTCCAGGTAAACCGTTCCACGCTTCGAGAGGCCCTGAAAAAACTCGAGGTCCTGGGACTGATCGAGATTCGACACGGCGACGGTATATATATACGCAATTTTAAGGAGAGCGGCAACATTGAGCTCATCAAAGAGCTTGTCTACATGGACGAGATTATCAACTTTGACGTACTCAGGAACATCCTCGAGATACGGCGGCTCCTGGCGCCGGAAATGGCGTCTGCGGCCTCGGTAAACAGAACCGATGATGAACTGCGCCAGCTCGAGTCAGCCGTAACCAGGACGGATATATCCAAAGCTGAAAAAGATATTCTCGTTCACCAGGTCATCGCAAAAAGCAGTAAGAACCTTCTCTATCTCTTCATTTTAAACTTTTTTAACCAGATATACCGGGACTTCGCATTTCTCTATTTCAGCAATCCAGAGAATACGGCGTTAACCGACATATTTCACAGGAACATATACGCGGCTGTTAAAGACAAAGACAGCGACAGGGCGAAAAGAATCATGCATGACGTTCTTGTGGCAACGGAAAACAGGATATACGAATATTACTCTCAGATATCAGGGAAGAGGGACGGGGAAGAATAAAGACGAAAACGGTAGTCGACAGAGGAAGAAACGAGATTAAACATCAGGAGCATTACCATGGATCGATTTATTGAGAAGCATAAGGATCAGAAATTTGACATAATTGTAATTGGGGGCGGAATTACCGGTGCCGCGGTCGCCTATGACGCGGCGAGCAGGGGGCTCTCGGTCGCCCTTGTTGAGAAAAAGGACTTCGGCGGGGAGACCTCGGCCTATACCTCAAAACTGATTCACGGGGGCCTCCGGTATCTCAAGAACATGGAATTCGGCCTTGTGCGGGAAAGCCTCAGGGAGCGGCGCATACTGGAAAACATTGCCCCTAATTTCGTGTACCCGATCCCGAACATGGTCACCACCTACAGCAACAAGTTCATGAACAACAAGTGGATTATCAAGGCCGCCATGATCCTCTACGACATCCTTTCCTATGACAAGGGTAACACATGGGACAAAAGCAAGAAGCTGCCACGGCACCGGGACCTTTCCCGGGACGAGGTCATTTCCCTGGAGCCGAACGTCAAGCGGGACGGCCTCACCGGGGCCTCGATTTACTTTGACTGCCTGAGTATTTTCCCGGAGCGGCTCACCCTGGCATTCATAAAGTCTGCGGTGAAGTACTGCGCCCGGGTTGCCAATTACGCAAAAGCCGAAGATTTTATCAAGGACGACGGCCGGGTCACCGGGGTAATGGTGAAGGATATTCTCAAGAACAAAACCCATGAACTGCGTGGCGATCTGGTAATTAACTGCGCCGGGCCCTGGGCTGATGTCGTGCTCAGTAAAGCCGCGGGCAAGGAGCCGGACCAGCAGATACGGCGTTCCGAAGGGATTCACATCATCACGAAAAAACTCATCAATGATCATCTGGTGTCATCGATGACCACGGGAGGGAGGCACTTTTTTTTGATACCCTGGAGGGGGCATTCCCTCATCGGGACCACTGACAAGGAGTATATCGGGAGCCCCGACGAGTACCGGGTCACGAAAGAGAGCATCCAGGAGCTCATCGACGACGTCAACGCCTCCTTTGGAAACAAAAAACTGCTATCCTATAAAGATGTCCTCTTCTATTACGGGGGACTCAGGCCCCTGGTAGAGGACCAGACAGAGGAGGTCTACGAATCCTCGCGCAAGTACGAGATATACGACAACGCACGGGACGGCCTCGACGGCCTGATAACGGTTGAGGGGGGCAAATACACCACCAGCAGGAACCTCGCGGAACAGGTGATGAAAACGGTGAAGCGCAAAATCAACAAGCCCCTGAAAAAAATGATCACCGAAAAGGAGTACCTCTACGGATCGGAAATTGACGACATGGAAGGATTCGTAAAGAGGGCTGTGGAGCAGAACAGCGATTTTGACAAGAAAACCATCGAGTACCTGGCCAGGAATTACGGTACCGAGTATACCAGGGTCATCGAAATTGCACGGACAAACAAAAAACTCGGTGAGCCCCTCAACGATGACGGCGAAATCCTTGCTGAAGTCGTGTATGCCGTACGGGACGAAATGGCGAAAACCCTGGATGACATCCTCATGAGGAGAACCGGTTTCGGGACCCTCGGTAAACCGGGTGATAAGATAGTGAAGAAGGTGGCTGATACCGCCGGGAAAGAACTGAAGTGGACCGACGCCAGGGTGAAGAAGGAACTTTCCCGGATGCGGGAAAATTTCAAGATTCCGAAATAACTGATAGTCACTATTAAAATTTAAAAACTGGAGGGCCGTATGTCTAAATACAAGGGATTTGAACCGAACTGGTACGAGGATAAACCAGCTGAAAAAAGCTATCGATCGATTTTCAAATGGGGAAACCCCGCCGGGTTTAAGCACCCGAACGAAAAGCTGTACAGGGAGATGAAAGAAACCTTCCGGTTGAGTGATGAGCACTTTAAAAAACCGATTGAGCTGGGTAATGAAAACGTTTCCTTTCGGAAGCCACCGCGGCTCAAAAAGGCCCAGCTGTCGAAACTGGAGAAAATAGTCGGAAGCGAGAACGTGTCAACTGACAATTACGAAAGGCTGAAATTTGCCACCGGAAAGACCGTTGAAGAGGCGATGAAGCTCCGCAAGGGGAACGTGGAACGGGTCGCTGACGTGGTTGCCCATCCCCGGGACAAGGAGGACGTCAGGAAAATCGTGGCGCTCTGCAACGCAGAGAAGATCCCGGTCTATGTGTACGGCGGCGGATCATCGGTCAATTTCGGACTCAGGCCCGCAAAGGGCGGGGTTACCCTGGTGTTGAACACACACATGAATAAAATCCTTTATGTCAATGAACTGAACCAGACGGTTCGGGTCCAGGCCGGGATGATGGGCCCCGCTTACGAGGATGCCCTGAACAATGCCCCCGAACTTTTCGGGGTCAGCCACCGTTACACCTGCGGGCATTTTCCCCAGTCATTTGAGTATTCCTCCGTGGGGGGATGGGTGCTGACAAACGGATCGGGCCAGGCCTCGTCATATTACGGTGACGCATACGACATAGTCGTGAGCCAGGAATTCATAACACCGAAGGGGACCATCAAGACCCTGGAATACACCTCCACTGCCACCGGTCCGAAGATCAACGACATCATGAAAGGGAGCGAGGGGACCTTCGGGATACTTGTTGAGCTAACCATGCGGGTTTTCAGGTACATGCCGGAGAACCGCCAGCGGTTCGGTTTTATCTTTCCCTCCTGGGAGGACGCGGTGAACGCGTCAAGGGAAATATCACAGGGTGAGTTCGGCATGCCTGCGGTGTTTCGCATATCCGATGAGGAGGAGACCCATATCGGGCTGAAGCTCTACGGCATCGACGGGACGATCATGGACAAGCTGATGCAGCTCCGGGGGTTCAAACCGATGAACCGGTGCCTCTTTATCGGTTCAGCAGAGGGAGAGAAGAGTTTCACGAAAAACGTGAAGCGGAACGTGAAGAAGGTATGCAGAAAGCACGGGGGCATGTATATAACCGGCCTGGCGACGAAAATGTGGGAACCGGGGCGCTACAAGGATCCTTACTTGAGAGAGGACCTGCATGATTTCGGAATAATCATTGATACTCTCGAATCAGCGGTTACCTGGGACGGCCTTCACCGCCTCCACCAGGGGGTCAGGTCATTTATTAAAAAACGGCCGGGGACGATCTGCATGACCCACGCGTCCCACGTGTATCCCCAGGGTACCAACCTCTATTTTATCATAATCGCGAAAATGGATGAGGTGAAGGAGTATATCCAGTTCCAGGACGGCATTATCGACGCCATCGCGAAGAACGGCGGGTCCCTGAGCCATCACCATGGTATAGGAAGGATGCTTGCCCCCTGGCTTGAAGATCATCTCGGAAAAAAACAAATGGATGTGCTCAGGGTTTTAAAAAAGCACTTTGATCCGAAGAACATCATGAACCCCGGCGGACAGCTGGCCCTCGATTTAAAGGGGAAAAACTGGAGGGCAATCAAGTAATAAAACACGATAGTTACAATTTGACTTGAAATAAGGGGGATGGTTTTGTAGGTTATTCCGAAACAGGTTGAATAGTGAATTGTGATATTTTGCGAGGGGTACCCATGAAAAAAATAGTGGCAACAACAGCAGTAACGATTTTTATCTTCGGGTTTTTAACCGCTCTCTATCCGGGGAAAATCGGGAGTGATTGCATTTACAACGGTATAAAACTTTACGGGAAGGTCCAGATTGTTACCAGTTTCCCTGATCTCAAGGTCCAGCAGGTTACCAGTTTCCCTGACCTGAAGGTCCAGGTGGTAACCTCATTTCCCGATCGGTGCGGGAAATGGCAGTTTGTGACAAGTTTTCCTGATTTCAAGATACAGTATGTAACCTCATTTCCGGACATAAAAATTGAATTTGTTAATTCATTCCCCGGGGTACCGTGAACAAAGAGATATGAAAACAGAGGAAAAGCCCTGCTTGATGAAGCAGGGCTTTTTAATTTGGGAACCAATTAGCGGATGATTCCATTTTTGGGCACCAATTTTTGGAAGTACCCATTATAGAATTGCATTTTTCCTGAGGATTTCTATACTTACACAAAAAAATTATCTATCGTAAAAATATTATGTCTGAACCTGTTATGCCACCAAGGGCTAAGCTGTTTATAGGGGTGCTTTTCGGAAGAGAGGATCATCTCAGGGAAGTTCATGCCCTGCTTGAAAAAAAATACGGTGATATTGATTATGATACGAATTACATACCATTCAATCACACGAAATATTACCGTGAAATCGGCTCACGATTGTACAAGATACTCTTTTCATTTGAGAAGCTCATCAGGCGCGAAGAAATAGTCAAGGTTAAACTGTTCACTAACAGGCTTGAAAAGAAGATATCCGACGGGAAAAACCGTTCGTTAAATATTGATCCCGGGTATCTTACCCTTTCAAACGTGTTTCTCGCCAGCTGCAAGGAATATTTTCACCGGGTATACCTGGGGAAAGGGGTCTACCTCGAAAATGAACTCAAGTATGTCGGAAAGCACTGGGAGCCGTGGGAGTGGACCTACCCTGATTACCGAAAGTACGAATACCTTTCTTTCTTTAACGAGGTAAGGGATTTATACTACAAGCAAATTAGAAAAAAATAATTTATTAAGAAATTTATAAGATACTAAAATACCACTTGCCATATTTCCCCTCCATGGTTATCTGTGTTTACGGGCATCTATAAAACCTCAATTTATGCTTAAGGAGCCTCTATTAATCAAACATGGGGTTTTCTTTTGGCACATATTTTGGTTTTAATCGGTTTTATATAAGGTTATGCCCTCAAGGAGACCTGGAGCTGGTAGTTATATGATCTCCTCATAACAAAGCAGTGAGGATTTTTCCCATGTCACAATTTGTAAACTGGATTCATCATCTCGACTGGACTATAGTTGTTCTTTTTTGCCTGACCCTGGGGCTGGCACCCTTTGCCCCTCCCCATATCGTGGAAAAGCTGGGGATGCTTTTTAATGGAACCCTGAAGAGGCCCCTTGACTGGTTTGACCTGTTCTTTCACGGTGTTCCCTGGATCCTTCTTATTGTCAAAATCATCATTGCCATACGCTTCGGTATACAGGGGCCGTGATGGACATACAAAGAGACTCTTATAATCATTTCATCGGGAAAAACGGCTTTAAGCGGCTTAACTGCGCTCAGACCATCGCAATGCTGTTTAAGGAGAGATTTGATTTCATCACCAATGATACAATCCGTGATTTCAAGAAGATGGGTCATGGCCGGGCCCCTGATGGTGAATGCGGCATGCTCTTTGCCGCGAAGTATATATTGGAAAAGGATGGATTTCATGAGGAAGTTGATGAAATCGATCGATTTTTCAGGGGCATCGCCGGCACAACCAACTGTAAAGTGTTGAGGAAGATGAAAATACCCTTTTGCGCTGAATGCCTGGTTAAAACGGCTGAGTACATATATGATTTTTATTGCAGAAAAGAACAGGAAATCGCCTGAGGTGTTTTGGTATTGTTACATGCCAGCTATTCTATTTAAAAAATGAATAAAATCCCTGCCGGTTACTGAAGAACCGAAGGGACTCTTCTCCGGATCAAAAAATCGGAGTTGAATATATACCTTTTGTATGTTATCTTCTCTGTCCAGGTGAGAGTATTGTCCAATCCATGCGGTATCCTCACTAACAGCAACCCCGTACCAGAGGATATTGTTTGGAAATGACGGAGCAACCATCATTCTGTCATAAATTATTCCAGACTTTTCCAGGTTTCCCTTGAACAACCGGTGGTTATGCCATGAGTTCATAACAGTAAAGGAAAAATAGATCTGGCTGAAGATGAGTCCGCTATTCAGCAATAGATGAGTAGATACATTTTTTTAAGAAAATTATCCATTATATTCGTTACAGGATATTCATATTTTACGGATTCTTCAGGTATATAAAATAAAGCTCCGTAAATTACCTGAACCGTACGGTAATGCCGGCGGTAAAAAAGAGGGCCATTGGCTTGTAACTGCTCGAGCCGAACCTGCTTTCAAAAAGGCTGGCCTGCACTACTGAACCCTGGAGCTGGGATGTGACGTCAAGGCTTATGTTTTTTGACAGGACAATCATGAAGCCGATTTCCGTGTATATGCCGAAGGTGGAATTCGAAAAAGGGTTTATATCTTTTCCGAAAGGCCCCGGGGAATACTCAAGGCCGTTCAGGTGAACACTGCTGCTCCATGATCCGAGATTAAGCCCCGCGAAAACACCGGTACCGTAAAAGAAATACCAGACGTACTGCCGCCATCCGACAAGGAGATTTATTGTTTGCAATGCCTGTTTGCGGGTGACCCTGCCCGTCGGATACACAGAGGTTACCGAAACCGGTTTCATGCTGTACTCTATTCCGGCAATGGGACCCGCCCACCAGATCAGGGGACAGGCGACACGGACACCGGCGTTATAGCCGTAGTCAACGTCAGTTTTCGGATTCCCGGTGAAATGGAGTGCGCCCCAGGGGAAAGAGAATGCCCCTCCCCCGTAAATTGTCATAAGGACCCTTTTTGTTAACCCTGGATCGAGTTTCACCGGTTTCCGCGTATTCTCCCCGTTTTCCTTTTCGGCATGGAGTGGTACAATTGACAGGATTGCGATGATTAGCGCTGCTGATACTATCTTATTATACATGATTCTTTAAAAGCTCCTTTTCAAGTTTTTCCGGAAACCTGTTCTTTGTTTTCGGCATGGTCCTCCACTCGAAGAGATACTGGAGGACCATCATAAAAGAAAAAAAACGAAAATCTGGCCCCCGGGAAAACAGCTCAAAACCGAGGGGGTAACCAGGGTGATGAGGGCCGCGAACACCCGGCGGGTCCGGGAACCGAGTGATATGCCATAATCCCTGACCCTGTTCAGGAATATTTTGATATGAAAACACGGATGACCTCCCCCTGCCCGATGGCGCATGAGGCGATGAACGCGCTGGTGAAGGCAACAACCATGGTTCCTTCAGCCCCGAAATTAACAATCGCATCGAAGCCGAAGAGGAAACCTGCCATTGATGCGGCTGTAGCTGAAAGTAGTATGGATTTTGTCTTAACCATAGATACTACCCTGAGAAATTATTCCGGTTTACACCAGGTAATATGCGGCCATGTATTTTCCTGCCATGAGTGAAAGTGCCGCGAGTACTGACCCCGCTACGGGACCGGTAATGAAAGTGGCCGCGAAAACCCTGTGGGAAACCAGGTTTTGCCGATAAATCCTGCTTAAGGCATATCCGGTAAAAGGAAGGTTTATAAGCAGTGATGAAATAACCCCTGGCGCGTATTTCTGATAAAGCACGGTCGCCAGGATGTGCGGAAAAAAGGCATTGAGGAACATGAGTGCGCAAAAAGCGTTCATGATCGGGATGTAATACTTTCCCGTTTCTAGATACCAGGCCAGAGCGGTTACCGCGAATCCGAGAATGGAGAGCATGGCAACCGCAGCGGCGAACTGTTCGCTGAAAACCGGAGGGTGGATCATGGACGGTACAGAGACCGACCACTCAGCCATGGATAGGGCTTCTTCGATGTTGTGAATGGTAAAAATTACCGGGGTAATGAGCAGAAATTTTTTGAAGCCGTGCTGATCCATTGTTTAGCTGATTATAACCTTTTCCTTTTCGTATACTGTAACGGTGCCAATCACCGAGGATTTTTCACCTGCACGGTTGCATATCATGACCGTATCGTTACCGGAATCCGGGGAAACGATAAGGATCATGCCGATACCCATGTTAAAAGTGGAATACATCTCCCGGTCATCGACAGAGCCGTCCTGTCTAATCATGGAAAAGATCGGATGGACCTCGTATTGTGAAGAATCAATATGGACGGCGCAGGTATCAGGAAGGATCCGGGGGATGTTCTCGTGGAACCCTCCCCCAGTAACATGGATTATTCCCTTGATTGCGATTCCCTCATCCAGACAGTCCCGAACTGCGGCTGTATATATCCTGGTGGGGGTCAAAAGAATGTTTCCAAGGGTGTCTCCCAGGGATTCGACGTGCTTGTCGAGGGGGTATTTCCTCTGCTCGAGAAAGAGCTTTCTCACCAGAGAATATCCGTTTGAGTGTATACCGGACGAGGCAAGCCCGACCAGGAGATCCCCGGGATTGATGTTTTTCCCATCGATGATTTTTATTCTGTCAACGACCCCTACGGTGAAACCGGCTAAATCGTAGTCGTCCTCTGCCATGACCCCCGGGTGTTCGGCGGTTTCCCCGCCGATGAGGCTGCATCCTCCCCGGCGGCAACCCTCTGCGATACCGGATACGACCTGTTCCATCACGCCGATATCGAGCCGGCCGGTGGATATGTAATCGAGAAAGAAGAGGGGGTTCGCACCTGAGGTGATGATGTCGTTGACGCACATGGCAACCAGGTCTATGCCAACGGTGTTATG
>CAZEPS010000070.1:0-7468 GCA_964514165.1 uncultured Leptospirales bacterium | reverse complement strand
GGTTCATCATCTGGGCGATTTTCAGCTTGGTCCCCACGCCGTCGGTCCCCGAAACCAGGACCGGTTCTTTCATGTCCGGGAAGGCCCCGGAATAGAGGGCGCCGAATCCCCCGATATCGGTGATCACCCGGTCGGTGAAGGTTGATTTCACCAGGGGGGCAATCCTTTTCACAAAGGCGTCGCCCCCTTTTACGTCCACTCCTGAATCCCTGTAGCTTATGGCCATGATATAACCCCGTGTAAAGTATATATCGCGAGAAGGTCTTTCCGGTCAAGTACTATGCCGGCTTTAGAGCCGGGTGAAAGTTAAAAAATAATCATTTGACAAATCGAATGAAACCTATTTCAAAGTAACCGTAACGACTGGCGTTCAAGATGGAACAGACCATCGGGGAGTTGAACACTTCTGCCGCGCGCCTGGGTGGAAGAATTTTTCACCAGGAGGCATACAATGTCCGAAAATCTTTTACAGAAATACCTGTCCGAAAACCCGGACAATGTAAACAACATCTCGTTTATCGCGTATTTGAGCGGTCTCATGGAGGTCGGGAAGGTTAATCCAGATATCGCCCGTTCCATTATCCAGGAGATTGACGATCAGAGGAGCAACATCAAGCTCATAGCCAGTGAAAACTACTCCTCAATTGCCACGCAGGCCGCCATGGCGAACCTTCTCACCGATAAGTACGCGGAAGGGTACCCCTACCACCGCTTCTACGCCGGGTGCGATAACGTCGATGTTATCGAAGAGAACGCCTGCAGCGAGGCGCGGCAGCTCTTCAACGCAGAACACGCCTACGTGCAGCCCCACAGCGGGGCTGACGCGAACCTGGTGGCCTACTGGTCTGTGCTGACCCACAGGATTCAGGATCCATTCCTTGCAAAGGTCGGCGCCAAAGGCCTCAATGACGTGAGCGATGTTGACTGGACGGTTCTGAGGGAGGCAATGGGAAACCAGAGGCTTCTGGGTCTCGATTACTATTCCGGCGGACACCTGACCCACGGGTACCGCTACAACATATCGGCCCAGCTATTTGACGCCCACACCTACGGTGTTTCAAAAGAGACCGGCCTTCTCGATTACAAGGAAATATCCGATATAGCGAAGAGACTCAAGCCGTTGATTCTTCTCTCCGGTTACAGCGCCTATCCCCGGGCCATCGATTTTTCCATTATGCGTGAGATTGCCGACTCGGTGGGGGCGGTGTTCATGGTAGACATGGCCCATTTCGCCGGGCTGGTAGCGGGCGGGGTTTTCGAGGACAAGTTTAACCCGATACCCCATGCACATATCGTCACCTCCACCACCCACAAGACCCTTCGCGGGCCCCGGGGTGGCATCGTGCTCTGCAAGAAAGAGCTGGCCGAGGTCGTGGACCGGGGATGCCCCATGATACTGGGAGGGCCCCTCCCCCACGTCATGGCCGCGAAGGCCATTGCCCTTCGCGAGGCAAGGAGCGATGAGTTTAAAACCTACAGCAGAAAAATCGTGGAAAACTCACAAGCCCTGGCCGGGTATCTCATGGAAGAGGGGGTTGCCGTTCTCACCGGGGGTACCGACAACCACCTCATGCTCGTGGACGTGCGTCCCTTCGGCATCACCGGCAGACAGGCAGAGAGCGCGGTGCGGGAGTGCGGATTGACCCTGAACCGGAACTCGATTCCTTTTGACCCGAACGGCCCCTGGTATACCAGCGGTCTCCGGATCGGGACCCCGGCGGCGACCACCCTCGGCATGGGTGACCCTGAAATGAAGGAGATAGCCTCGATCCTGAAACTCATCCTGTCGTCGACCAGCGCCCGGACCGTTGACGGGAAAGAGAGCAAGGCAAAGTTTGATATTGACGGTGATGCGGTTAAAGGGGCGAGAAAACGGGTGGAAGATCTGCTGAATCAGTATCCCCTCTACCCGGAGATTGACCTTGATTTTTTAAAGAATAATTTCTGAGAAGCTGACAGGCGGGCGGAGTTTTCCGCCCGCTTTTTTTTATCGGTGCCGGGGTTTATTTGAAACACGAACACATCCTGATTATAGCCGACATAGAAGGTAGTTCCGGATGCTGGAGCTACGATGATTCACGTTTCCTCATGTATTTACTCCTTTTTATTAAAGGTACTATTGCTGGTTCTGTTTCTATCGAATCTGAGAGGTTTTTTGGGTCTTTTCTGGGTCAGGAGCAGGAACCGCTTTTCCCGTAAAGTAATGGATACAGCAAGGGGAAATCCCTGACACTGGTCACGGTGAAGTGTTTGACAAAAAAAAGAATGTATATGATTATTCATATGTGACTTCAAATTAATAATGACCTTTTTCTGCCGCGATATCGGATTCCTGTTACAGAAAGGTTAAACATCTAAATTTACAATTTACAATTTACTGATCTTGCTGTACAATATCCGGGGGATTATGAAGAAACTTGAAACCACGAAGAGAATACCGGCTGAAAGCATACTACGGGTTTATAAAAAGGGATACGGGTATTCAAAAATCCGTGTGATAGAAGAAATAGACACTTTTCTCGCAACCTATTGTGACAGTGGTTTCTACGAGAAGGTCCATGATGTAGACACAATAGAGGCGTACCTCTGGGTTGAAAATGTCGCATCCTACGAGTTTAAGCTTACTGTTATCGGTAAAACCTGCAGGGAACCGCATATCATTCTTTTTGAACACACGGAAGATATTTACAGGAGCGAGGAAAGGAAATGCCTCGGGGCCGAGACATCGATTCCGGTTGATTTCTTTGTTTTCAGCCCCTCTGATTTTGATAAAGGTGTCTCTTCCGAGGAGGTCGTCATGGAGAAGGGGACCATAGTCTGGCTCGAAGACAGGGAAGCAGTAATAAAGAGCAAGACTTCTATTCAGAATGAGTTTTTCCTGAGGAGCCATCTCATTTTTAACGGCGAAGATATAGAGATCATGGGGAAGGTCTCGTCAATCAATGAAGATAAAAATTTTTATAACATCGTCTATACAGGCATGAGCGACAGGGACCGAAACAGGATCCTGGACTATATTTTCAGTATATACCGCGAGTAATATTCCGCAATTTTTGTAACCAAAATAGCATTTTTTTCCGACATAATAAGAGATGAAACGCGCAGCATTCGCAGTTTGTATTGCTATATACATATGGTTATTCTGTTGCGACGAGGGCTCATGGTTCACAGGATCAGACTATTTACATTATTGATAATATTACCCTTGCTGCAGTCGGGGATATCGCTGTTCGCGGTTAGCGACAGTTCTGTTTTCAAACTCCATATCCGGCTGGATCGCCAATATTACTTTGCTGATGAAGAGATCCCCCTTAAGATTTATGTAACTAATTACAGCGATGAACAGGACAGTTTTACCATATATGACAAACGCGACCGGAAAAAATCCAACTATACGACCTTTCAGCCGGTCGTTTATGACATGGCGGGAAGGGAGGCGGAAATAATCGTCCCTCATGTGACAGAAAACAGGGACATGGAAGCCATTTTCAAGATGATTGACAAGCGGGAGGTCAGGCTCGCACCGAATGAAAAGATTGTTCACACGGTAAACCTCCATGATGTCTACAAACTGGAACCGAACAGGAAGTACCGGGTAAAGGGATACTTCTTTCCTGACTATTCTGAGGATGTTGTCATCCAGAGCGAAAACCATCTGGTTTTTACGGTCAGGGAACCGAATATTCCGCAAATAAGGGAAAAAAGACAAGCGGTTAACCGGGGGCTCACTCCGAACGAGGTAATCCTCCTGGTTTTGGATGCGGAAAAAAGCGAGGAATTCCAGAGGATGATCAAGTACCTGGATATCAGCAAGTACATCAAATCGTATCCGAATTTCGTTAAGATATACCAGGAAGCCAATTATAATAAAAAGTTGCAAATAGAAGATGATTTTATTACCTTTCTATCGAAAGAGCGGGATGATTATATCCTTGATTTCAGTATTGTCAATGAAGAGATTGATACCAGGAACAGAACAGCGTACGTAGACGTTGTGGTGGACCGTTTTGGCTTCAGGAGAACAAACAGGTATAAATACCGCTATACCCTGGAAAAGAGTTCGGGGGTTGAGAACCTGTGGCTCGTAACAGGAATTGAAGCAACAGTTATGAAAGGAATACAGCGATGACTGAGATTTTATCACAGGACGAAATAGATGCCCTGTTGACAGCGATATCCACCGGCGAGGTGGACACGACCGACTATTCGGCGGCCCGGGAGCAGAAAAAGGTAAAGATCTACGACTTCCGCAGGCCGGACAAGTTCTCAAAAGATCATATCCGGACCCTGCAGATGATGCACGAGACTTTTGCGCGTCTCACCACCACCGCCCTTTCCGCCCAGCTCCGGGCCCTTGTCGGTGTGCACGTCGCTTCCGTTGACCAGCTGACCTACGAGGAATTCATCCGCTCAATACCGAACCCCACGACCCTGGCGGTCATAAACATGGACCCCCTCAAGGGTTCAGCGGTCCTTGAAATAGATCCTTCGATCACCTTTACCATCATAGACAAGCTTTTCGGTGGTCTTGGTGAACCAACCAAGATAAGCAGGGAACTCACCGATATTGAACTCTCGGTCATGGAGGGGATCATTGTCAGGATACTGGGCAACCTCCGGGAAGCCTGGTCCAATGTCATAGACCTCAGGCCAAGGCTCGGCAACATAGAGACCAATCCCCAGTTTGCCCAGATTGTTCCCCCCAATGACATGGTGGTTTTGATAACCCTGGAGACCAAGGTCGGCGAGGTGGAAGGTATGACGAACCTCTGCATACCCTATATTTCCATTGAACCGGTAATCTCGAAGCTCTCTGCCCAGTACATGTATTCAAGCATCAGGAAGGGAGCAACTGACGAAAACCTCTCAGTTATCCAGGGGCGACTTGAAACGGTGAGCCTGCCGATTATTGCCGAAATAGGGGAGGCAACGGTGTCGGTTCAGGAAATATTAAGCCTCACCGTTGGTGATGTCATTAAACTTCCTGACACGAAAGTCGGCTCTGAGATGACCCTGAAAATCGGGGGCAGGAAGAAATACCGGTGCCGCCCCGGTGTTGTTTCAAACCGCCTTGCCGTGAAGGTAGGTGAGAAGATCGAGGAAGTTCCCGATGAGCTCCTTACCACCAAGCGGAATGAAGACGAATTCTGATAATATCCTTCACTATTTCTTTCAGTTTGAAATTCTGTTCAGGTAGGGCATGGGATCAACGAATTCTGTCCCAATGCGAATCTGGTAGTAACATATCGGAGCTGTCGCTTTTCCGGTACGGCCGACATATCCGATAACTTCCCCTTTTGATATCTTCTGCCCGATATCAACGGATACCCGCTGGCAGTGGGAATAGGACGTTACAAATCCGTATTTATGGCGTATCGATATGGTAAGACCGAGAACCGGGTCCCAGCGGATGTCATTGACAGTTCCCGGAGCCGTAGACTTGATTTCTGATCCGGGATATGCCTCAATATCAATTCCATGGTGGAACTCACTTTGAAAGGTGAAGGGTGAACTGCGCTGCCCGTAACGGGAAACGATATGCCCGTCAACCGGCCAAATGGACGGGGTATTTTCAATAATTTTCTTACGGTATTCCAGAAATACCTTAACCTTTTCTATCACTTTTTTTGTGGTCTTCAGCTCCCGCTCGATTTCCTGCATGTTCAATACTTCAATAGGGGGGGATACGTCACTGCCCTCTTCAATATCAGGATTCGGGTTCGGTATTCCTCCTTTTGCCCAGAGGGAATCTATGTCGCTTTCAGGGGTTAATGAATAGAGATGTGTCAACTCCGGCTTAAACTGCTGAAATACCGCGTAGAGCTTGTTTATTTCATCCCGGTATTTTTTCATCTGGATTTTTGAATTTGTACCGTAGCGTTTTAATTTTGAAACTTCCTTGATTGTTGATGAATGATTAATAATCAGGATCGATGTTACGGTTACGGTAAGGGTCAGTATGCCGATTATGAATGAAATGGCAAAGAGGGATATGTGGAAATTGATGATTCTCTTTTCGGAATGGGGGATGAACATGACCGTCATCCGCTCCTTCCCCTTTTTGACAAACAGCTGCCAGCGGTACTGGATCTTTACAAGGAGACCGCTGAAATGATCAGACAGAAAATCCGTTATATTCTGCTGAAGATCTCTCAGGTTGGAATCTTTAAAGGGGTTAATGTTCATTGTTTCTTTTTGTCAGGTGGATATGCCAGACGCTATTGAAAATCGTTTTCCTCTGTCGGTCGTATTCTTCTTAAATTCTTTTCCCAATTTTTTTTTCGTATTATAAGGTAAGATTAATGACAGTTTTTTTTATGTCAAGATTAATTGAAAAATTAATAACAGACATTTTCTTGGTCCCTGTATTCGTAAAACAGTTTTTCATGAGAAATCTTTTGGGTACATCTTCAGGTTTAAATCGATTGTATACATAATAAATCATGAATATAATCGATTTGTTATGTATACAATCGATTTAATATTATTTCTGGGGACTTCTAAAAACTATGTTTTTGAAGTCCCCTTGTGTGCACAAAGTCTGATAAAACCAGTATTTACAGTTTTTGAGAAAACTGTAAATACTGGTTTTTAGATGTTCCCTATATATGTGTGCTTATTTAATCGGAATAAATCCTGTTTCTTCAACAAGCTTCTGTCCCTTGTCGCTGAGGATAAAATCAATGAACCTCTGAGCTTCAGCTGGAATCGTCTCTTCATTAATGTACATGTACAGCTTGCGGGTGATGGGAAAGGTCCCAGTTTTACCATTCTGTATTGTCGGTTCAACATTGTTAACGTTGATCATCTTAATGGTATCGTTTATGTAGCCGAACCCGACATATCCTATCGCCTTTTTATTCTCAGCCACAGAGGATAATATTGCACCGTTAGATGCCTGGAGAAGTGCCGATTTTGCCACGTCATTGTTTTGCAAAACAAGTTCCTGCCATACTTCATATGTTCCGGAACTTGTGTCCCGGGATATGACAACAATGTTCTCGTTGCTCCCGCCAATCTGGCTCCAGGTTGTGATGCTGCCGTCGAAAATGGCCTTGAGCTGATTCATGGTCACGTTTTTTACCGGGTTGTCTGGATGAACAATCGGAACGATCATGTCAATTCCAACAGCGATCTCTTTAACTTGTATGCCTTTCTCTTCAATTTTTTCAAGTTCCTTCTCTTTTACTTCCCTCGATGAATTCGCTATGTCGGTGCTTCCGTCAATCAGGGCCTTGATGCCGTTCCCTGAACCGCTTCCCTCGATTGATATTCTTATATCTTTGTTTAGTTCAGAATATGCTTCCTGGGCCTTCTGGGTTATCGGCAGAACCGTTGTTGAACCCTTAATAATAATCTTGTTTTTCGTGTCCTTCGAACAGCCGGTGAATAAAACAGTGATGACGGGCAGGAGAGCCACAATTGTGATTAATAATTTATTTTTTTTCATTGTAATAAAGTCCTCCTT
>CAZEPS010000069.1:0-17468 GCA_964514165.1 uncultured Leptospirales bacterium | reverse complement strand
TCTGTATCGGGAAGCGAATTGGTAGAATATTCTCCTATACCGTATACTGGGACTACCCACCGGAGGAAGAGCTGATAAAACACCTGGAATAACGTACAAACTTACGATATTCCTTCCCTCTCACGCACTTTTTTCAGGCGAATGTAGGTATACCCGGAGTAGACCGCTGCCGCGATGAGCATCGGTATGTCCTCAACCCATTCCATGGGAGGAAGCCCGGGAATGAGGTCAATGGGCGATATGAGATAAATTACCGCAACCAGGAGCAGAAACAGGGAGAGGTGGAACTTCTTCCTTGCCGAATTGAGAGACTTGTCTTCAAGTTCCTTCATGGAACCGTGTTAGCATATTATTCGCCCCTTTCAAGAAAAAAATATTGCCATCATATTTTTATGTGAAAAGCTTGCGTCCGAAATCATATCAATGCTGGAGTTGTCAAATAATGAAGGATTTACTGATTCTGGGAGCCGGTCCCGCCGGCCTGAGCGCATCCATCTACGCGGTCCGGGCGGGCATAGACTGCGCCGTTCTCGAAAAGCTCTCCCCCGGGGGGCAGGTCATCACCACCTACATGGTGGAAAATTACCCGGGGTTTCCGGAGCCGGTTTCCGGCTGGGAACTCATGTCCAGGATGGAGGACCAGGCCCGGCGGCTCGGGGTCCCGATCGAAAGCGGTGAGGCCGTCTCCCTCAGGAAGGATCAGCAGACCGGTGTCTTTACCGTCGAACTCGCCGGTGGAGGGGAACTCCAGGCCCGGTCGGTCATAGCGGCAACCGGGGCCTCCTTCCGCCGACTCGGTATACCCGGCGAGGGGGAGTTCCTCGGCAGGGGAGTCAGTTTCTGCGCCACCTGCGACGGCCCCTTTTTCAAAGACCGGGACGTGGCCGTTGTGGGCGGCGGGGACGTCGCCCTGGAGGAGGCCCATTTCCTCACCCGGTTCGCGCGGAAGGTATACCTCATTCACCGGCGGAACGAGTTCCGGGGCGCGAAGATCCTCCAGGAGCGGGCCCTGGCGTCGCAACAGATTGAGCCGGTACTGAACTCGGTGGTGAGTTCCATAGACGGCGCCATGAAGGTCGAGGGGGTCACGGTAAAGGACGTGGTTTCCGAAAAAGAGAAAACCATCGAGGTCAACGGTGTCTTCATATTTATCGGTTATGATGCGAACACCGGGTACCTGCCATCCGAGGCACTCAACGAGCAGAATGAGATTATCGTTGACATGGAGATGAAAACCCCCGTCCCCGGCCTCTTTGCCGCCGGCGACCTCAGAAGCCAATCGAAAAAGCAGATAGTCATGGCAGCGGCTGACGGGGCCACCGCCGCCCTCGGTGTTTACGAATACCTGACTGATTCAAGCTGGGGTATGTGAAATAATCTTAACGGCGTATCTGGGCCGATATCTTGGTAAGAAGTTCCCGGTCATGGACCGGCTTTGTTATATAATCGTCCATGCCCGCGTTCAGGCAGTTGTCGATGTCCTGCCGGTATGAATGGGCCGATAACGCGATTATCGGGAGATGGTCTTCCCTCTCTTTCTCACCCGCCCTGTATTTTTCCGTGGCCTCGATACCGTTCATCTTCGGCATCCTGATGTCCATAAGGACCACGTCGTATTCGTTCGAGTTCATCTTCTCCAGGGCCTCAACGCCGTTCCTGGCGGTATCCACAATCATCCCCTGGTTTTTCAGGTAATTCACGATATAGATTTTGTTGATGGCCTCGTCTTCCACCACCAGGACCCTGGCGCCGTCAACAGGTTTTATATCTTCCATTACATCCTCCGCGTTCACGGCTTCCCCGAAAACAATCTCAAGGGGAAGGGTTACCGTGAAGCTGCTTCCCTGGTTGAGTTTCGACGTGACGTCTATGGTTCCGCCCATGGCGTTAACGAGTTGCTTAACGATGGCCAGTCCGAGGCCGATACCGCTGTGGTCTTTGGTGTAGCTGTCCCCGACCCGGGTAAAGCTGTCAAAAATGGAGTGTATGTCTTTTACGGATATGCCGATTCCGGTGTCCCTCACCAGGATCGAAATCCAGGCCCGTTCATTTTCTTTTCTCGTGATCGAAGCGTTCAGCCTTACCTCTCCCTCTTCCGTGTATTTTATCGCGTTGGTAAGAAGGTTCGTGATCACCTGGTGTATTCTCAGGGAATCACCCCTGAAGAGATCAAGTTCCATCGAAGACTCGTAAACGAAATTGAGCCCCTTTATCCTGCTGTGGGTGGTATAGGTTGATACGATATTCTTCATGATCTCCGAGAAGCGGAATTCCTCGCTGTCAATGGTCAGCCTCCCCGCCTCGATCTGGGAAATGTCCAGAAGATCGTTAATCAGGCCGATCAGTGTCTTGAGGGATGTATCGAGCATGGAGAGATACTGTTTCTGCTTTTCGGACATGTTCGTGGCATTCAGGAGATTGATCATGCCGGATATTCCGTTCAGGGGTGTCCGGAGTTCATGGCTGACGTTCGCGAGGAACTGGCTCTTGGTTCGGCTTGCCGCCTCGGCCCGCTCTTTTGCCGCGATGAGCTCTTCTTCTGCCCTTTTCTGTTCCGATATGTCGATGAGTATGGTCTTTATGGTTTTGCCGTTGTCATCGTTCTGTGCTATGCTTTCGAGCCGGGCGGGGAAAAATCCGTCCCGTTTTTTTATGCGGACTTCAACCTGGCGTTTTTCCCCTGATTCAAGAATCTCTCTCAGATACAGGTAAAAGGTGTCCTGGAATTCGGGCATTATGTATTTTCTGAAATCTGCTCCGATGATGTTTTTTCTTTCAAGGCCGAGGAAATCCGCCCCGGTAAGATTCGCTTCGAGAATTTTCGCGTTTTTATCCAGGGTGAAGTAGCCGACCGGTGAGAAATCGTAAAGGTTGATGTACCGATCCCTGGTTTTTTCCAGTTCACCCTGCGTGGACCTGAGTTCATCGTTCTGCAGTTCAAGTTCTATCTGGTGAATCTGCAGATCGTGAATTATCTCGTCACGGCCCCGGTCCGCGGGCAGGCCCCGGTCCGGGTCATCCTTTAACAGATGCTCCGCCTTTTCTTTCAGGTTCTTGAATTTTTCTTCGCTCATATTATTTTTTCGATTTTGGTTTTTTTTTGGTCCCGGCTATCTCTTCGAGTACGAATACGGCCCCGCTGATACCCCCGTCCTTATCGAACATGGGGGCGCCGTTTATCCTCAGGGTTATCTTTTTTCCGTCGGGCCATTCTATGTTGTGAATATAATCCCGGATCAAATTTTTCGTCTTGATAATCTGCGGGAAGGGGAGGTCGCCCTGTTTGATGCTTTTTCCATCTTCGTCGGTAATTCTCCATCGCGGATCGTCATAGGTCATGCCTTCAATTTGCGTCCTGTCAAGTCCCAGTAATTCCTCAGCCCTTCGGTTGGCGAAGACTATTTTTCCGCCGGCGTCAACCATGGTCTTGCCCATGGGACTGTTCTCAAGAACACGGATGAGGAGATCGCGTTCCCTTTCAAGCTTCTCTTCGTACTGTTTCCTCTCGTTTAAATCCTGGAGAGTGACCACGATGCCGTCAATGATGTTCTCTATCGTCCGGTAGGGATTTATTTTCAGGTAAAACCACTGGCCGTCCTGAGACTCCACCTCCATCACCTTCGGCTGTAGCGTCACCAGTACCTCGTTCAGATCTTTTATGAAATCGTCGTACTTCATGGAGTGGGAGATGTGGCTGATGTGCCGGCCGATGTCCTGTTCCAGCAGGTTGATTACTTTCGTCAGGTTGGCGGTGAACATGCGAATCCTGAGTTCCATGTCGAGGAAGAGGGTCCCAACCTCCGTCGATTTCAGGAGGTTGTTGATGTCGTTGTTCGCCAGGGTCAGCTCCTCGATCTTGTTCTGGTACTCGGAGTTGACGGTAAAGAGTTCCTCGTTCACGGACTGGAGCTCCTCGTTGGTGCTCTGGAGCTCCTCGTTTGAGGCGATGAGCTCCTCGTTGGTTGCCTGGAGCTCCTCGTTCGAGGCGGCGAGCTCCTCGATGGTGGCCTGGAGGTTCTCCCTTGTGTACTTCAGTTCCTGCTCCAGATCTCCCATCCGCTTGTTGTTCTGAATTTCGATATTCACGGTCTCTGAATCTGCAGGCTGTTTCTCCTTCTCTTCCACTTTGTCAAACACAATGAGAATGTACCGTGAACGCATCCGATTGATAGTTATCGGTTTCACGATGATATCGAGTTTCTGGCTTGTATCGTCATTCTTGAAAATGTAGTTTTTGTACACGATCTCATTCTGGTCACGGAGGGCCTTGTTGATGGCGGTGGTGATGGTAATGGAGAGTTCCGGGTGAAGGATATTCTGTATGTTCAGGTTCACCTTTCCGGTCGGCAGAGTAAGATACTGGTTCGCGTCGTGTATGACGTGGATCAGGTTATAGTTCTCGTCAATGATGATGCTCGGGGGAATATAGTCCTGTACCAGCTCGTTCAGGGCGTGGTGGAAGGGGTCGTACTCGTCCTTTTTCCTGTTATTGATGCCAGGATGGTCGTTGTGGACCGGGGCTGTCCTGATGGCCGGTACCACGTAATCGCTGATTATCGGCGTCTTCGCGCTACCAAGGTACTGAAAGATCTTATGCCTTGTGTCAACCACCGCGAAGGAGTTAGCGAAACCGGTGACCGATTCGCTGCTCCCGAGAAAAAGGATGCCGTCCTGGACCAGGGAAAAAATAAAATGTGATATGACCTTCTGCTGAATATGGGGCTGGACGTAAATGAGCATGTTCTTGCACGAGATCATGTCGATCTTCGAAAATGGCGGATCGTGAATAACGTTATGAATAGCGAAGACCACCATGGTCCTGATGTTCTCGTTCACCTGGTACATGTTGTCTTTTATCGTGAAGAAACGGTTGAGCCGCTCCGGGGAAACGTCCGCCGCGATGCTCTCCGGGTAGATGCCGGTCGAGGCGAACTCGATGGCCTCCCGGTCGATGTCGGTGGCGAAAATCTTTATGTTGCAGTTGATCTTCTTTTCGTCCAGGTATTCTTTGAATATCATGGCCAGGGAGTAGGCCTCCTCGCCGGTGGAGCACCCGACAACCCAGACACGCACCTGCTTCTTGTCCTTGTCCCCGAGAAGACCATCAAGAGATTTTTCACAAAAGGATTCGTACGCCTCGGGGTCGCGGAAAAACTTCGTCACGCCGATGAGGAACTCCTTGTAGAGCCGGTAGCTCTCCTCCCGGGACTTGTTCAGGTAATCGATATAGGCTTCCGGTTTCTCGATCTGGTTGATGCTGAGGCGCCGTTCCAGCCGCCGGAGTATGGTGTTCTTCTTGTAATAGGTGAAATCAGCGGCGAAGCGATCTTTAAGGATGTAGAGTATCTTCGATAGGGTGTCTCCGTCGATGACGGAACTCTCTTCAAGGGAATCGCGCATCTGTACAAAAGGGTGCTGGATGTATTTCATCAGCTGGTCAGGCATCTCTTCCGGAGGAAGGATGTAATCAACGGTTCCGGTGGCGATGGCGCTCCTGGGCATGCCGTCAAACTTGGCGGTCACCTCGTCCTGGACCATCACCAGCCCTCCCACCTCCTTGATGGCCCTGATGCCGAGGGTCCCGTCGCTGCCGGTGCCCGAGAGGACAATGCCGATGCCCCGGTCCCCCCTGTCCTTTGCCAGTGATCGGAAGAAAATATCTATGGGCAGGTTAAGGCCCTGGCCGTGGGTATGCTCCTGCTCGGTTAGGTGGAGCTTGTCGTGGAAGATGGCAAGGTTTTTTTTCGGCGGAATGAGGTATATCTTGTTCGGCTCAATGACCATACCGTCAGATATGCGGACACACTCCATCTCGGTGTATTTCGAGAGGAGTTCCACCATGAGGCTCTTGTAATCGGGTGAGAGGTGCTGCACCACCACAAAAGCGAGTCCGCTGTCGGCAGGCATGTTGCGGAAAAACTGTTCCAGGGCCTCAAGCCCCCCGGCAGAGGCGCCGATGCCGACTATCTGGAGGTTCGTTACCCCTTCGTTACCCCGTTCCCCCATGGTCCCCGCCGTGGCATCCTGAATGTCCGTCTTTTTGTCCATAGAACCTGCCACTTAAAAAGCTGAGATGGATAACTGTACGGTTTGTTTCAAATTTTTCAAGTTTAAAAACCGGAATTCCAATAATATAAATAAAATTATTTGCCGTGTTCTTTTTAAGAGTTATCGCATAATCATGAGACAACGGGACGGCCCGGGGCCGTCCCGCTTGATAACAAGACTATACATGAGAGTTTCGTTTAATCAAAGGCCTGGTCAGTTTTCCATGCCTCCCATACCTTTCCCACCAGGTCTGGGCCGGGCTTGAGGGTCGCCTTGCCCGGTTTCCACCCGGAGGGCGTGGCCTCGGTTCCCTTGCTGTTTCGCACCAGCTGGAAGGCCTGGAGCTGCCGCAGGGACTCGCTCACGTTTCTCCCCACCGGCGGGGTCAGCACCTCGTATCCCTGGACAACACCGTCCGGGTCGATGATGAACCGCCCCCTGGTCTCCACGCCGTTGTCGTCGTCGTAGATACCGTATACGGTACCGACCTTTCCCCCGCCGTCAGAGAGCATGGGGAAGGGAACTCCCCCCTTGACCATCTTGGATAGCTCGTTATCGTTCCACATCTTGTGGACGAACACGCTGTCAACGCTCATGGAGAGCACTTCGGCTCCGAGTTTTTGAAATTCTGGATATTTTTCCGCGACCGCGGAAACTTCAGTAGCTCAGACGAAGGTGAAATCACCTGGATAAAAGCAGAGTAACACCCACTTGCCGAGATATTCAGAAAGTTGAACTGATACGAATTTTCCCTTATAATATGCAGGGGCGGTAAA
This sequence comes from uncultured Leptospirales bacterium, assembly GCA_964514165.1. Classification (GTDB taxonomy): domain Bacteria; phylum Spirochaetota; class UBA4802; order UBA4802; family UBA5550; genus CAZEPS01. Next base: position 10,644 of record CAZEPS010000069.1, on the reverse strand, counting down.
ATCTGGGGCCTTTTGCCCAACGGTAATCATTTTTTTATGCACCTCCATCTGTCTGGTTTCTTCACCTGTCGGTGAAGCCTTCTTCTCTGCGGCCTTTTCGCCGACCGGACCGCCCGTAGGACGGGCGCAGCCGGGTTTGAATTCTGCCGGCATCTGTACCTCCTGTTGTTTTATAAAAGATTTGACTATCTTTGTTTATGCGCCTTTTTGTGCGACCGGAATTGCTCTATACCTGTAAGAAATATCATACCGGTGAAATTATCAAATATTTTTTTATAATCATTTTTATCAACCCTGCATCCTGAAATGATAAAACATCAGGGGCAGAATCCCCGCCGCCCCCGATGATGAAACATGTATCCGGGCCGCTGTTGCCGCGATCAGGTCAGGTCAAAACGGTCAAGGTTCATCACCTTGTTCCACGCAGCCACAAAATCGTTCGCGAATTTCTCCCGGGAGTCCCCGCATCCGTAGACTTCCGCAAGGGCCCGGAGCTGCGAGTTCGCTTCGAAGACGAGGTCGACGCGGGTGGCGGTCCATCTTGGTTCGCCGCTCGCCCTGTCAAAGCCTTCGAACAGGTCTTCGTCTTTCGTGTTCGCCTACCATTCGATTCCCATATCGAGAAGGTTCACAAAAAAGTCATTGGTGAGGCTCCCGGGCCGGTCGGTGAAGACGCCGTGTCGTGTCCGCCCGTAATTGGCCGGCCACCACTCCCGGGAGTCGGTCATCAGGGCGTAGAGATCCTTCTTGACTGCTTCCAGGTCGAGTTTTTTGAATTCTTCCGCGTAGTTGAACCCTTCACCCATCGGATTGCTCAAGTTTTTCATGCCCCTCTTTGCCATTTTCCGTTTGTTGTTGTTTCATTCTGGGTTTATGTTCTGAATTTAATAATAATCGGAACGATTACTATTAAATAGATAAAAAAAATTTACCTCTCCCTGTTGCAGGTTGAACAGAGCCCGTAAAGCTGTATATCGTGGCGTTTCGCCCTGAATCTCGCATCACCGGTGAGCTCTTCGTTCAGCTCTTCCCTTATCGGGACCGGCAGGTCAATAATGGATCCGCAGTTTTCACATATAAAATGATAGTGATGTGAAATATTCGCGTCGTACCGGTCAAAGGTGCTTCCAAAATTGATTTCATGTATCAAGCCCTGATCCGCCAGGATACTCAGGTTCCGGTACACGGTCCCCAGGCTGAGATTGGGGAACTCGTCTTTCAGCTGGTCGTATACCCACGATGCCGTGGGATGGGTCCCGGTGCCTCTCAATATTTCGAGAATTCTCTCTCTCTTTCTGCTGTACTTGTATTTCAAAGGAACAATCTTCTTAATAATCGGAATCATTATTATTTAATACCAGTTCCTGTATTTGTCAAGGATTAATAGGTTTATTTTGACATTTTCAAGGGGGGATTATACCCGGTAACGATAACCGGCAACGTAACTGTTTCAGCAGTGATCCATTTCTGGTGATTGGCCCCATTCCTGTCAGTGCCGGTTCAATTGAGGTCTCTTTTTAGTTTTTCTGGAAGGTATAGAAGCGCATACTTAAAGTGAACTAAGGGTAAAAAATTTCTGCCGGAGCTAATAAACCTTGACCGGCACCGATAACTATCGGTATATTTCTATGCATGCCATTATTTTATCTTGGGGCGTTGTTAAAACCGGGAAGTAAAACAATAATATAGTGCTTTTTGGGAGAAAATATATTATGAAGAATGCAGTCCGAGTCATTTCTGTGATATTACTCATGTTCCTGTCACTGCCCCTTGCCGCCCAGGAAGAGGTGAATGGAGGCTACTATCGTAATGAACTCCTCGGGGACCGTCCTGATTTTACCGAAAGCGCCTCGTCGGTCCCGGCGGGAAGCATCCAGATCGAAGGCGGTTACACCTACACCAGGACAGAAGACGCCCACGAGCACTCGGTTGGAGAGCTCCTGGTGCGGATGGGGGCCCTGGACCGGGTCGAGGTGCGCATCGGGATAAACTCCGTCATTTTCCAGGAGAAATTCGGGAGCGTGAACATCGGCAAGGACGATCCCTCCCTCGGGTTCAAATTTTACCTGTTAAAGACGGCCGACCGGTTTCCCCTTATCAACCCTGACATATCTTTCATTGCGGCAACGACCCTTCCCACCACCAGCAGCCGGTTCGCGTCCAGGGCCTTTCAGCCCGAGGCCAAGCTCTGCGTCAACTGGCCCCTGGCCGACTGGCTCGGTTTCGGAATAAACGCCAATTACGCCTATCCGTACGAGGACGGGGACTACTTCCATCAGTTTTCCGGGAGCGCGGCCCTCGGGTTCGCAATTACTGATATCGTCGGGTGCTACGTGGAATACGTTAACTATTACCAGGAGGAGAAGGGAAAGAAGGATTCACACTACGTGGACGGGGGTTTCACCTTCAATGTCAACGACCGGGCCCAGTTCGATGTCCGGGGAGGAACCCTGGTGGGGACCGATCACTACGACTGGTTTGTCGGTGCCGGATTTATCTTCCTTTTCACGGATCTGTTTTGATCTCTGGGCTCATCCTGATTAAACTGACGGGTTGTTAATATACCGTGCGGAAAATTTCTCCGCAACCAATTGTGAGATCAGGAGACAGGGATGCGGCTATGGCCTCGTCTGATCGGTAATACAACGAAACGGTTTCAACTGTTTCCATAAAAAATCCCTCAGTAATACCGCTTAAAGACCCTGAAATGAAAAAATGACACGTTCAATATGGCCAGTACGTATATGGCCGTGCATACCTCCGGGGTGAAGCGCTCCACGTTGAGCCTGAGATGAAGGTTATGCCCCATGGCCAGGAAATAGTAAACGGCCATGAGGGCAGAATCCTTCCTCACGGTTTCTGCTCACCGAGTTCTTCATAAAAGGACTTCAGGGTGTAAAATGCCTGCTTCCTTGTCTTTTTATCAGCAGTGAGGAGCCCCTTCAGGTTGTACTTGTTCTGCCAGGTGTTGGTCCTCAGTGGTGTCCGGAAATCGTAGAGGATCCAGGGGGTCATGCCCCGGATGTTTGAACACTGCCGTATGGCGGCGAGCTGATCCTCGTAAACTTTTCGCTGTTTCTCTTCGGTGAAGAATTCGTTGTCGGCGCCGTGCTTCCCGGCCAGTGCCCCGGCCCCGGTTTCGCTGACGATAAAGGGCTTGTTGAGAGCCGCGGCCTCGCTGAAGAGGCGGGGGACCTTCTCAATGCCCGGCATGTACCACCCGAAGTATTCGTTGATCCCGATGACGTCAAGGGCCTGGGACAGGGTATCCTGGACGTGGTTTTCCTCCCAGTTGACCAGGCAGGCCGCGGACACCAGGCGGGTCGGATCGAGTTCCCTGGCGCGTTTCACCAGGTCCTCCATGAAGGCGAACCGCCGGGGGGTGTCCTCGTTCTCGTTACCAACGGACCAGATGATGACGCTGGCCCGGTTCCTGTCCCGGAGAACGAGCTCCGAGAGCTGGTTTCGTGCGTCGGCCAGGGTGTCCGGGTTCTCGAACTCGATGGCCCAGTAAACCGGGATCTCCTCCCAGAGGAGGATCCCCGTCTCGTCCGCCATGCGGGAGGTGAGACCGTTGTGGGGGTAGTGTGCGAGACGGAGGAAGTTCCCCCCGAGCTCTTTCACGAGGTCCAGGTTCTCCCGCACCTCCTCCGGCGTGAGGGAGCGGCCGTTGGCGGCGCTCTCCTCGTGGGTTGAGATCCCTCTGAGGAAGACGTCCTTTCCGTTTAAAAGGATCCGGTCGTTCTCGACCCGAATCTCCCGGAATCCGATTCTGTCCGTGACCGTGTCGTCCCCGTAACGGAGGGCCACGTCGTAGAGTTTCGGGTTTTCCGGGCTCCAGAGATCCGGCCTGCGGGTGAAACGAGCCTCCCCGATCCCCCCCTTCACTGCGATTGTTATCGGTTCCCCGAGTTCCGGTATTTCCAGGGTGCACTCCCCGTCGGCCGCGCTGTCCAGGGTGACTTCGCACCGGATGGTCTCCCTGGTCCCGTCCGGGACCAGGGAGAGAAAGTAATGCTTTATGAAAGTCTTCGGGGTGTAGATGATGTCGATGCTTCGGTGGACTCCACCGTAATTGAACCAGTCGGTGTTGGACATGGGTACCTGGCCGGGGCGGCGGGTGTTGTCAACCACGAGAATGATCCGGTTGTCCCCGGGCCTGAGATGATCGGTTATCTCGACGCAGAATTCTCCGCCCCCCCCCCGGTGTGTGCCGATATGCCCGCCCCCGAGGAAGGCCGCGCACCGGTAGTTGGCCCCGCCGACCCGGAGGAAGGCCCGCTCCGTTTCTTTCCGGGAATGGCGGAATGTGCGGGTGAAGACCATGGACCCCTCGTAGAGGAAATATTTTTCGGCTTCCATGTTCCAGCAGCAGGGGAGTTCCATCTCCGGCCAGAGGTCGAAGTCGAAATCGAGGGGAACGAGCTGTTTCGCCACTGTCAGGAGATCCATGGCCGATGCTTTTTCCAGGGTGAATTCCTTTTCGTCAATGCCGAACATGGCGAACTGGGGGCGGTAGGCCCGGTAGATGCTTTCCGACGTGCTGAATTTGTACCACCCGGCCCGGAGGCAGTTGTCGTAGGGGTCTTCGGTAAAGTTCCATTGGCCGTCCAGTGTTTCCGTGCGCCTGCCGTTGCCGTCAAACCACGTGTCGGCGGTCACGTACCCGGCGGTAAACTGCTCCCAGGGGTCCCGGGTGAGGATGTTGTCGTAGGGGTTCGTCTGTTCTTTCATGGTGCGGCTCCTTCTCTATTCTATACTATTTATTAGTTAGATTCAGCGGCGGCCTTCTGCCGCTCGTTGATTTCCCGGATCATATTGTTGTAAAAGTCCCTGGTAATCGGGTACCATTTCATGGCTATGGCGGAAACGATATGGCCGAGAAGAGGAACACCGAGAAACACGAAAAGGATAGACCAGTAGAGTTTCGGGGTCACCTCCATTCCGCTGGTATACCCGCTCAGTGCGATTCCGACAAGCAAACCCCCGAGGGCGCTCACCGCCTTGTCCACGAACGAGAAGGAGGTGGATATCATTCCGGGAATGAACTTCCCTCCTGACCAGGTTTCATAATCGGCCGTGTCAGGTATCATCACCAGGATGATGTTGTTCGCGATACCGTTAAAAAAGGCCATGATGCCGAAGAGGACGATTGCAAGGGGTATCACCTCTGGCGAAAAGGGACGGAAGGCGATGATGACCGCGATGGAGACAATGCTCATCCAGGTGCCGAACACGAACGCCGCCCGGTTGCTGGTCTTCATGGCGATACCCATGGCCAAAAAGGCGCCGGCCACGCCGCAGAGGCCGATGACCGGCAGGATCGTGGACTGGAGTTTCAGGTTCTGCATCACGTACATGAAGAAATAGACCATGCTGGCGTTCAGGGTCACGTTGGCCAGCTTGTTGGTCGAGGCGGATATGATGAGCATCTGCAGGGCCCTGTTTCTCTTAATCACCGGAATGAAATCAGTGATCCCAACCCGCCTTGTCTCTTTATTTTCAATAAAATATTCCTTTCGGTCCTTTTTGCTGAGTCCGATGACAGCGAGTACGGTCAGGATAATATTAAGGAGGATAACCGTGGAAGTGACCCAGCGCCATCCCACCGGGTTTTCGGTACCCCCGAAATGGAGAAGCACCGGGTTGATACCGGCGGAGATGAGGATATATCCGGCAGTGGTAAAGAAACCGTCAAAGCCGACGAATATGGGGCGCTGGCTCGGGTTGTTGCTCAGCACCACCTGACCGGCCTTGGTGATAATGGTCTGGAAGGTGTAGCCGATTACCCAGATGAAGTACCAGAGTGCAAGCCACGCGTAAATTGATACCGCTGAATCAAATTTCACCCCCCAGAACATGGCCACGAGGGATATGTTTATGATGAGAGATCCCATCACCATATATGGCCTGAACTTTCCGAAACGGGTTTCCGTCTTGTCGATAAAGTATCCTATGGCAGGGTCGGTGAATGCGTCCAGGAGGCGGGAGATCATCATGATTGTTCCCACAATAACCGGGTTGAGTTTCCATACTTCGGTGCAGTAGACCAGGAAATAGAGAGAGAAGAGGTTGAAATGCAGGTTCGTGGCCGCGTTGTTGAGGCTGAAAAACCCGATCTGCCAGGTCTTCGCGTTGTTATACATCGTTGTATCCGTCATGGCTCCTCCTGTTGGTTAGAGGTAGTAGTAGTATATGCCGCATAAAGAGATACCTCTGCTGACGCCTGTAAATCCGAATTCGATGTGTTAACTGATGTTAAAATTACACATCTTGAAATCCAATAAAAATTCATTTGTATCTACTCAGCTATTGCTGAATAGATGTACATTTTCATAAAAATTGGCTATATATAATTACATATAGCTGAATAGTTACATAATTAAACATTATTCTATTCATACAGGGAGTTCAGGATATAGTAAATGATCATGTTTGTATTACTGTAAAAACTGGTTGATTTAATTATTATGTTTCTGTTATATGATCAGGGTAATTGATAAAAATTCGCTTGTAAAGGAATACAGACGTGCTGGAAATAACCGAAAAAGAATTTCCAAATGTTATTATCGTTTCAGTAATCGGGGATCTTATTTTTAACGAGGCCAGGGGTGCCGAAGAGTATTTCATTGATGTCATCAAACGGTCTCCGCGGGTAATAGGTGTTGACTGCCGGAGGCTGAAGAATCTTGATTCCTCAGGCCTGGGTGTTTTTATTAAACTTTTTAAGGACGCGAAAAACGCCGGTATATCCGCCTATTTTCTTGATATTTCTTCCCAGATATCCACGCTGTTTGACGTTTCAAAACTTGACAATTTTTTTGATACCATGTCAAACGATGAATTTTGCAAGCAGTATCTTCAGAACAGTTAGTACGGTTATTCATTAAGAATCTTAAACTTTTCCAGTGGACGACGTTCAGGTACATACTGGTGGGGAATGGTCTCGTCATTCCATTCCTTTGACACATAGAGGTTGCAGTAGCAGCTTCCGTATTCCTCCACGTCCGGTACCCGGTAAACGCATGGGCAGATAATGTCTTTATCAGCCTCACGGTCGTCGGAAAGGAGGCGGCAGGGGCATCCCATGTAACCGTATCGATCCTTGTTTGTGAGCAGGGCCTCCAGGAGTTCGTTTACTTTATCCCTGTTTTTATTGAAATAGTACCCTTTTGGTTCCTGGACCTTCTTCAGGTTTTCATACAGCTGGTCAACATCCATTATATTCCCAGAGCCTCCTTAATTTCGTTTTTCTTGAAGCCGATTATAACCGTTTCTCCAATTTTAATCGTGGGAAAGGTTATCCGGGGATTTATTTTTTTTACTTCCTCCATGATGTCTTTTTTTATCTCCCTGTCCAGGAGATCGACATCGATATAATCGTAGGATATATCATTTTCGGTCAAGAACCTCTTCATGTCCTTGCAGTGGCTGCAGGTGCTTATCGTGTAAAGAAATATCTCTGTATTTTCCATGTCTGTCCTCTTATCTGATTGCTGTTCTAAGTCCGTTTCAATACCCTTTTTATTGAAAAATCAACATTTTTAATTGTGTATGAATATTATATGAATATTTATATGTTTTGACAACAATAAAACACTGCTGATTACCGATAAGAATCGGCGCAATTACATCTGCATTGGGAAACGGTATAAGGATATTTTCTCATATACGTTCTTCTGGGACTATCCACAGGATGAGGTATTAATAAAACACCGGGAATAAAAAAATATCCGATACTTTTTTTAAAATCAAAATCTCTTCAGATCGGCATTGCTGAAAACCCATTCCGGGGTGCAGAGCTTTCTGCCGAAGTTTACGGTATACCAGGGCGACAGTCTGCTGTCAGTGAGATTTTTCAGAATGTGAATATCCTGTGCCGGCATATAGCCCTGGGCAAGGAGAAAAATCTTTTACCCGGTACTGCTGTTACGTGCCGTATCAACGACGATCACCGCGTGGCCGGGAAATCCTCCCTGTATATCATTCAGATCACGTACCGATCTAATCCCCCGCAGCCTTCGGCAGCGGGGGAATTATATTAACAAATTTTCTTTTAATGTGCATATAATTACATATTGCTGAATAGTTACAAATAGTTTTTAAATAATTACTGACTAAAAGTACAAAAAAAAATCAAAAAACCGTCCGGACGGTAATATTTTTCTTGACTCATCAATTATTGATTTTACTATATGTGTATACTATACTGGGAAGAAAGACAATGATAAAAAAATTGACAGTGGCAATGTTCGTAACTATCCTCGCCATCCCATCAATGCTCTATGCAGGTGGTGATAATGATAAATGCGCTACCGGGTATCCGGTAGTACTTTCCCACGGTATGGGGACCCAGTCTGAAATAATCGGCATTGTAGACTACTGGTGGGGAATCCCGGACGAGCTCGAGGATAACGGCGCCGATGTCTATATTACCAATGTTAATGGCATGGATTCTACCGCGAATAAAGGTGAGCAGTGGAAACAGGATGCCCTTGAAATACTTGCGATTAGCGGTGCCTTGAAACTGAACGTCATCGGTCATTCCCATGGCACCATCTATACCCGCTATGCCATTACGAACCTGGGGATGGCTGGAAAAATCGCGACCCACACCAGCATCGGGGGCCCTCACCGGGGCAGCGTAATCGCAGACATGATCATGGGACTCATACCCGATTCTCTGGAAGGACTTGTGGGGGGCGCCCTGAACCTGGTTTATGTCCTCCTCTTCGGTGACGATAATCCCGACAGTGTCCAAAACGGATACGACCTGACCCGGGATTACATGATAAACGTGTTTAATCCGAACACCCCGAATATGCCCGGCATATATTACCAGAGCTGGGCTTCCACAATCAAAGATATCCGCGCCGGTGAACTCCTCACCGTAACCTGGCTGGCCATGCTGCCTATTGAAGGAAGTAACGACGGACTGGTCAGTGTCGATTCAGCAAAATGGGGGAGTTTTCGCGGCGTGTTGTCCGGCGAATGGTGGTGCGGCGGGGTCAATCACCTGCACCAGGTAAACCAGTTTCTCGGGTATACCCCCGGTTTTGATTCGCCCGGATTCTTTGTTAACATTGTCAGTGAGTTAAAGGATTGGGGATATTAAAAACTTTAACTTTTTTTAAAAGGCGCTCAGGCGCCTTTTTTTTTGCATTTTTTTGTTAGTTGACAGATTTTACCATCAAATTAATATTTGCTTAAAACTTCTCAGTAAATCTGTTATCTGCTTTACTTATTAAGCCTGATTTGTATTCATTGCCTCAGGAATTACCACAACAGGTTAAATCACACAAAAAAAGAGCATTACATGAAATTTTTAGAATTAGATCTTGATCCCCGGATATTGAAGGGAATAGATGAGATGGGGTATACTGAACTGATGCCGGTTCAGGAGCATACCTTTCCCCATACTTTCGCCAAAAAAGACGTCTATGTCCAGTCCCAGACCGGATCAGGTAAGACAGCGGCATTCATTATATCCATATACCACCTTTTTCTGAATGAGCCTTCCCTCAGCGAGAAGCAGGCGCTCGTCGTGGCTCCCACCAGGGAACTTGCGGTGCAGATCGGAAAAGAAGCTGAAGAGCTTGGCAAATACCTGGATTTTTCGGTCGGGGTCTTTTATGGCGGCATCGGTTACACACAGCAGGAAAAACTTCTTCGTGAAAAGGTGAAGCTGATAGTCGGGACCCCGGGCCGTCTCCTCGATTTCAGCCAGTCAAAGAAACTCCAGATGAAGGATATCGGCATATTCGTTATTGACGAGGCGGACCGTCTTTTCGACATGGGCTTTATCCCCGATATACGGAGGATGTTCCGCATGATCCCCCCCTGGCCGGAGAGACAGACCATGCTTTTCAGCGCGACCCTGGATTCCCGGGTTAAGGGTATCGCAGGTGAGTATATGCACGAGCCGGCCGAGGTGCAGATTGACCCTGAACAGGTAACGGTGGAACAGATTACCCAGGAGCTCTATCACGTTTCCCGTGATGAGAAAATGCGGGTCCTGGTCGGAATACTTAGAAAGAACCAGCCGAAGAACGCTATCATATTCACCAATACCAAGCAGATGGCGGTGCGGGTTTCCGACATCCTGAGCGCCAACGGGTTTCACAGCCAGTATATTATCGGGGATCTTCCCCAGAATAAACGCCTTCAGATAATTGAAAGCGTTAAAAAAGGAACCCTTCCCTTCCTGGTGGCGACTGACGTCGCCTCCCGCGGGCTCCACGTTGACGACCTCGAACTGGTAATCAACTACGACCTGCCGGAATACACCGAGAGTTACGTCCACCGCATCGGGAGGACCGCCCGTGTCGGGAGAAAGGGTGCCGCAATTTCACTGGTGTGCGAACACCTGGTGTATGAACTCAACGATATCGAGTCCTATATTAATATGAAGATCCCGGTGGCACCCCTGACAGAAGACCTTGTCGCCGACGTTAAAATGCCCTCCCAGAAGTTCCGGGAGTCCCATTCTGACAGGAGGAAATCATCGTCTGCGAAAAAGTTTTCCAGGCAGAAAATGACCCATGCCTCGGGTACGCGTTCCGAACAGAAAGGGGGAGGGTCTTCGCCCCGAAAGGTCGGGCAGAATAAAAAAAGCGGTACCGCCGGCCAGCTTCAGGGCAGGTC
>CAZEPS010000068.1:7338-17591 GCA_964514165.1 uncultured Leptospirales bacterium | reverse complement strand
AAGGGATAAAACCGATTTAAACCAAAATACGTACCCAAAAGGGAACCTCTTGTTTAATTAATAGAGGTTCCCTAAAGTATAATGAACAGAGATAAAGATAGTTATGAAAATACGAAATATCCCCATAATACTAATAGTTGTCCTTTTTGCCGTGGCGCCTGTCCGGGCGGGACTCCCGGGGACCTACGCCATAATTCCTGATAACAGCAATTTTTTCATTTACGGAAAGGGGAGCGATTACTTCGTACTTCGCCAGGGTAAGATTCTGAACAGCGAAATTCAGAGCAGCCTGGAGAAACTTTCGTCCGGGCTCCGTATTGTGACTCCGAAGGACGATCCGGCCGGGTTTGCCGTGTCGGAAAACCTGTTCAAGGTCTACCGTGAGGTCCTCCAGCGATCACTCAATGAGGAAGACATGAGAAATTACCTGAATTTCGTGGATTCGGCCGTGGAACGGGATTCAGCCGTGGTCAAGAGGATGCGGCTCCTGGCGACTCGCGCGTCGAACGGGATTCTCTCAACGGAAGACCGCCAGCTTATCCAGGGTGAGATAGACCAGCTTAAGAGGGAAATCAACATGAACGCGGAATTCTCTCAGTTCAACAGGAAGAAGGTCATTCCTCAGCTCACCGTCGAGGAACTCGGCCTTGACCGTGTCGACGTGGTAACAAATCCCTATAACTCACTGAGAATACTTGACGAAACCCAGACCCGGCTCCTGAAGCTCAGGGCGAACCTGGGAGCGGAAGCAAACCAGCTGGAACTCCGCATCAAGGGAAAGCGCATCTACTACATGAAACTCATGGCTGCCGAAAGCAGGCTGCGGGACCTGAATATGGCCGAGGAGATTTCAAAACTCATAAAAAACAGGGTACTGCTGAAAACAAACTACGGAGTGCTTCTGTTGAAAAGGAACTGATCCGCGCGGAAACCCTGTCAAGGAGTTTCATGAAAAGCGAAAAAGCGACATACCTGTCACCTTCTGTCGAAACCGAGGATTTCCTCATAGACACCAATAAAACCAGGCTCTATACCGACAACTATGAGGAGAATAACCCTCTCTCCTGCTCCGGTTCCGGAAGAATAGAACGGAAATTCCACCTTAAAGACCTGGAATATATGTACGATCTTTAGGAATAGTATCTACAGGTCGTCGTCTATTTTCTGCTCGGGACGGCGGACACCGAGGATAAGGCTGTCATTATACACCTTCCAGATTCCCCGGTTATTTTTCCTGAGATAAATGGGGCGCGGGCTGTCAGCCCCGGTTGATTTGACGAAATACTTTCTCTCGTTCTCGTTGATTTCGCTGAACCTGTTTGTTACCATAACAATCTTCCACGGTCCCTTCGAAAGGGCATACCCGTTGAGGTATGATGTCCCCTGGAAATAGGAGGAGGCAATATAGGGTTTCTGTCTGAGCTCTGACTTTATCAGGTTTGCATACTTGAAGGCCGGGGCCCACCCTTTGTATCCGGATGTGCTCTCCATCAGCTGGCTCCGATCCAGTGCTACGGTGAAAGCCTTCATTCCGAGGTCGTTGTCCCTGACGTACATATTCATCGCCACAATGAACAGGGCCGATCCCCCCTCTGGAGTTACCGCCACCCTGTCCCTGAGGTTGATCAATTCCTCAATAGTTCCAGGAATTGACTCTATGGTGACCGTAATGGGCCCCTCCCCCTGACCCATGACCGGTACGATTGTTATCGCCATGAGAAGGATGACGCTGAATACAGAACGCATACAAATACCCCTTTTTGATCATTTTTTAAAGAAGTTGCTAGTATGAAAGGCCCCCCTCCGATAATCAAGTCAATTTCAAAATCCCGGGACAGAGAAATTACCGATAATTATCGGCGGTTTCTCATTGACAGGATGGATAAAATCCTTCCTTATAGAGACATCAAGGAGTATTGTATGAAAAAATCTGTAAAAGTACCGATTCTTATCGGTGTTTTCGCGATAATCATTGCCGGAATCCTTACTTTTCTCTCTTTGACAGGACCACGATATGACTACAGGCTAAACCAGCAGGTAAACGACAACTCATATTACGCAGAAGGGCCCCTCTGGCACGACGGTTCCCTCTACTATGTCGAATACGCCAGGCATCGCGTCATGAAATGGAACGGGGAGACTAGCGACAAGATATGGAAAGTGGAAGGCTGCGGGCCGGCTTCGCTGATCGAAACCCCCGATAACAATCTCCTGGTATCCTGCTACGACAACAACACCCTGGTTGTGATAGATTTCTCCGGCCCCATGATACGGAAAATCGACCGGGACGATTCAGGCCGCCCATTTACCGGGCCGAACGATTTCGCCAGGGACCGGGCAGGGGGTATATATTTTACCGCGTCCGGCAGGTTCGATACGAAAGCGCCTCCGGAAGGAAAAATTTTCTATCTCTCACAGGAAGGATCCCTCCGGGAATCCGCGAGTGGTCTCCATTACCCGAACGGACTGGCTGTTTCGCATAACGGCACAGAACTTTACGCGAACGAGCACCTGGCAAAGAAAGTCACGATTTTCATGATTACGGAACCAGGAGTCCTCGGAGAGGGGAAGGTCTTCGCCGAAACAGCCGACCTCTCCGAAAGCCCGAACCGGGAAGATCCCTACTCCGGTCCCGACGGCCTGAAGATGAACAGGCGGGGACACCTTTTCGTGTGCCATTACGGGGCGTCTGAAATACTGATCCTCGACAGTAACGGCGAAAAAATCACCGCTGTCGACATACCGGACCGGTATGTGACCAACGCCTGTTTCGGAAAATCAGAGAAGGAACTTTTTATTACAACAGCCGTTGACGCCTGGACCCCGCCATACCCGGGGAAGGTGTACCGGTTCCGGATGGAATAGAGGCAGCCCTGTTTAAAAAACAAGAAGATCATTCCCCTGGAACAGATTATTGACGCCTACAGATACGTGGAAAAAGGGGAGAAAATCGGCAATGTTGTCATTACAGTAGAGCATGACCAGCCAACCTGACATATCGGAGCCTGAAATGAAACATCCATTCAATATACTACCGATAACAATCGCCATTATTCTCGGATTTACCCTGATGATACCGATAACAATCGGTACCGGGGAACCGGCATACAGTGAATGCGAAGCACGGTGCAGCGGTTTCACCGGCCAGAGCCTGGTCCGGTGCCTGGAAACCTGCATCAGGATGAAAAAGAGACAGGGGGCGGGAGAAAACCGGGTCAAGAAGAAGATGGCCCGGTGCGAGAAAATCTGCGAGGAACTGTCCGGCCTGGACCAGGTCCGGTGCCTCCGCGTCTGCCTGGACAAGCTTGTAGAAGAGTGATGTAACCGTTCATTAATCGATGAGCCGTTTCCGGTTCTCCGGGTTCATATATACCAGGGGGCAGTTCGCCACGATTGCGATCCCGAATACCGAGGGAATAACGTTCACCCGGATATCTTCTCCATAGAATTTGCAGTGCACCATATCGTCTTCAGTTATATAGCAGGGACAGTCCCTGCAGTCTTCAAGATACATACCATTTTCCTTATCAGTCGAGGAGGATTCCGATTAACCGTCCGCAGCCGGGGCACCGGAACCTGACCACCGGCTTCCTGCTTTCTTTTTCAAACATGTCAGGGATCCGTGTCCAGCCTTTTTTTCCGCACCGGGAACACCCCCCGGGGTATATTGTTCTTCCGCACCGGATGCATCGGAACCTGGTGGCAATGCCATTTTTCAGGGCATGGAGGTCCTCCCATACAATGGCCCTGCAGCACGGGCACCGTACTAATGGGGTTTGTGAATTCATACGACTTTGCGCGTAATATCTCTTGACAATTACACTTGTAAAGATAATAGAATAATTAAAAAGATAGGAAAAAACAGATAAAATATCCGATCCCCGCAACAAGGTGCACATTTCGCATAACATCATCACCCGCAGGAGGATGAACAGGCATGAATGAAAAAACAATAACTGTTTTTGAACAGGTAATTAAGAGCGCTTATGATTTCAAATCATACGTATACAGCAAAAACCAGCCCATAGGAAGGGCCTTCCTCTACCTCCTGCTTCTCCTGGCGGTTTTTGGAACTATTGACGCGATAACCTTCTCGGTCCGGGCAGACCGTGCCATAGATGAATTCAAGGTCAGGTACCAGCAGGAATTTCCCGATTTCACCCTGACCCCTGAAGGCATCAAAATAACAGCCGAAATGCCGATAGTCGCCGAATCAAAAGACAGGAAGGGTATCTACGTCATAGACACTACCGGAAAAATCACAAAAGATGTTCTGAAACAATACGAAAAGGGGATGCTGGTAACGAAAAAAACCATATACCACAAGCGCAACACGCTGGAGGTGCGGGAATACGATGTCAGCAAAATCTTTTCCATTTTCGGAGCGGTCACTAAACAGACCCTTGAAGAGCTCTTCACCCTCAAGTGGATCATCTTCGTTTTCATCTTCATCGGCTACTATATATACTTTTACCTTGCCAAGCTGTTCGCCGCCCTGCTGGTATCACTAATCGGCCTCATCATCAACAGTTCTATTAAGACCGGCAGCGGTTTCGAAGATTTCTACAAGCTGAGCATCTATGCCCTTACAGTACCGGTTGCCCTGAGTTCACTACAGCGGATAACAGGCGCTGATATCCCCCTGTCGAGCTTTATCTTTATCGCCGTGGGTGCGGTATATTTAGGCTTCGGTCTCAAGGCGGTAAAAAGCGAAGAGGGATGATTCCGCGCAGGTAAGCCGGCATTATATCGCAGGGTCAGATTTCCACGCAGACCATGAGCATGAAAATCAGGAACAGGATAGTCTATTTTTTAATCATTTTCACCCTGGCAACCATAACGGCGGCGTCAATTGCCTCCGCCGTGCAGGTGCGGATGACCCTGAGAAAAAATACCGTATCCAATTTTTACAGGATAGCAGAAGAGGTCTATTACAACGTTAACCGGGTCATCATAAAGGGGATGGACGACATCAAAGTAATCACCACGAACCCGATTATCTCGGCACTCCATGCCGCACCCTACCAGAAGAAAGAGGAACTTTCCCGGTTAAAAACTATTCTCAGGATTTACGATACTATAACCCTCGTCAGGGAAAACGGCACCGTTATCGCGGCAACAGAAAACGTCAGCCCCCCCTCCTGGATTGACGGGATCAATATTCACAGCGCGCTCCGAGGTGAAGTAACCCTTTCCAGCGTCAATCTTGACACGGAAACAGAGGAGCTCTACGTGGCCTTCGCCGCCCCGGTTAAGGTTCCGGGAAGGAGAACTGATTCCGTTATCCTTACCCGCCTTAACATGAAACACATAGCCGAGATCGTGAACCACGTAAAGATCGGGGAAACCGGAAGGGCGGTTCTCCTGGACAGGCATTTCAGGATAATCGCGTACAGTGACAAACGATTTCTCCTGAAAATCCTGACCGGTACCATTGTGGACGATATTAATAACGACGAAGAGATCCTTTCCTATAATAACGGTGACCGGCAGATGCTCGGGAGTTACTTCACGAAAAGCAAGGCACTGAAGAGCGAAGTGGACCAGCCCTATTATGTCGACTGGCGGGTGGTCATCTCCCAGGAGGGGTCCGACATAAACCGCGCCCTGAGGAACATCATATGGCAGATCATTGTCTTTTCTATCCTGTTATGCGGTATAGCCCTCTACGCCGGAATACGATTTTCCAGAAGGTTCACCGATCCGATTTTAAAGCTCAGGGAAGGAGTCCTGGAAATCAGCAGGGGTAACCTTGATTACCGCCTCGACGTGTATGCTGAAGATGAAATCGGTGAGCTTTCGGTACTCTTCAACCGCATGGCTGTGGAAATTCAGAATTATCAGGATACCATACAAAAGAACGAACATCGACTGAGGACAATCCTCAACACCGCCAACGAAGGGTATGTCGAGGTCGATCGCGACTTCAACATCAGGGACGTGAACCCGGAGATGTGCCGGTTCCTCGGCTACATGAAGGATGACATCATCGGGAAAAACATATTTCACTTCCTCGCCAACAACGAGTCGAAAAAAATCCTGACAAGGCAGCGGGTGTTCAGGATGCGGGGAATGAAAAATTCCTACGAGATAGACATCCGGAACTCTGACGGTGAAACTATCCACGGTCTTTTCAACGCGAGCCCGCTCTACAACGAACGGGAGGAACACATCGGGTCCTTTGCCATGGTTTCCGATATTTCCGAAATCAAAAAGGCCGAGGAGGAGGTGCGGTACACGAGAAACTACCTGAACAATGTTTTCAACTCCCTCCCCTCCATGCTCATATCAATTAATAACGAAGGCCAGATTACCCAGTGGAATACCGCTGCGGAAAACCAGCTCGGGATACCTGCAGATGACGCGATTTCAAAAAACATCAGGGAGATAGCCCCCTTCCTCAGGAACTATATCGAAAACTTCAACAGGGTCCTCGTTAATAACGCCCCCGAGGAGTACAGCAAAGAGAGCTTCGTGACCCCGGAAGAAACGAAATTCATGAACATATCAATTTATCCCCTGATCTTTAACGGTACCAGGGGAGCTGTCATCAGGGTTGACGATATCACCGAGGTTGAAAAGAAGGAGGAGCAGCTGCGGCAGGCCCAGAAGATGGAGCTGGTCGGAAACCTGGCTGGCGGCCTGGCTCATGATTTCAATAACGTGCTGAGCGGCATTACCGGAACCGTGTCTTTGATAAAACTAGCCTTTAAGAGCGACACAATCGACATCGACCAGCTGAAAAAGGACATCGAAACAATAGAACAGTCAGCGGTACGAGCCACGAACCTGGTCCAGCGGCTCATGGGCCTTTCACGGAAACACGACCTCACCATGGTGCCCATGGACCTGAGGGAAAGCATTGAGAGCGTGGTCCAGATCTGCGCCAACACCCTGGACAAAAGAGTGGAAATAGTCACCGACTACCAGGCTGAAGATGCCATGATCGAGGGGGACCAGGTCCAGATCGAGCAGGTTTTCCTGAACCTTTGCGTGAACGCGTCCCACGCCATGACCATCATGCGGGGCGAAAATGACCCGCCGGGAGGGCGCCTGACCATCACCATCAGCGCCGTGTACGGTGACGATGATTTTCGATATACCCACCCGAAGGCGGTCCGCGGGTACTACTGGCTCGCCAGGGTAGAGGACACCGGCGTGGGCATGGACAGCAAGACCCTTTCACGGATATTCGACCCATTCTTCACCACCAAAAAAGAAGATCTCGGTACCGGCCTCGGCCTGGCCATGGTCTACAACATCATTCAGCAGCACCGTGGGTTTATCGATGTCTATTCAGAGCCGGGAAGGGGGACCTCTTTCAACGTGTACCTTCCCCTGAAAGAGGCGTCCCTGTCACTCTTCCGGGAAGAGACCTGTGACGAACGGCTTCTTAAGGGAACCGGCACCATACTCCTGGTGGACGACGAGGAACTCCTCAGGAAAACGGCCAGACGCATCCTTGAGAACTGCGGATATTCTGTCCTTGTTGCCCGTGACGGCTTCGAGGCGATAGACATCTACATGGAAAACATGGACCGCATATCACTGGTGCTGCTCGACATGGCCATGCCGAAACTCTCGGGACGGGAGGTATTCCTGGAACTCAGGAAAATAAACCCCGCTGTCAAGGTAATCCTCGCTTCGGGGCTCCTCGACAGCGAACATATCGGTGAAGTAATGGCCCTCGGGTTTTCCGGTTACATCCAGAAGCCCTTTACCATGACCGATCTCGCCATGAAAATCAAAGAGGTCAACTGATACTGGCGGGGAACGCCACCGGGCAGAAATCCATTTTAATCGAAACATTCCCATCCCCCCTGTTTCTCTATATTTAATAAGAGAGGGAAGGATGACATGGACGGAGATAACAGGGTATTACTGCGGTGCCGGTCCTGCGGTGCCGTGAACCGGGTAAAGCGGGAAAAGATACACAGCGGCCCGGTGTGCGGCAAATGCGGGAGGGGGCTCGCAATCCTCAGCGCACCGGTCAACGTAACCAGGGACAATTACAAGAGCGAGATTCGTCGATCACCGGGGCCGGTGCTCCTGGTATTCTGGTCGCCGACATGCGGCCACTGCCGAAGGCTCCTCCCGGTTCTGGACGTCATCGCCCGGGAGAAAGCAGGCATACTGAAGGTGGCACGGGTCAATACCCACGAGGAGCACCACCTTCCCCTTCAGTTCGACATTCGGGGGGTACCGACACTGATCCTTTTTAAAAACGGTAAAAAGACGGATATACTTCCCGGGGCGGTGCCGGAACAGCAGCTCCAGTCGTGGCTCTATTCGCACGGGGTGTGGTGAATGCCCCCGGCTCGAGAAACTCTCGAAAGATGTTAACAATATGCGCGCCACCCCCGAAGGGGGTTTAGATATAAGGTTTTATCATAAAACAGCCTCACTCTTGGGGGTTGGGATGATTATTGAAGTAATATGATTTCTGGAGGAACGAATGAAAAACACCGGGCAGGAGTTCATTGAGAAAACCAAGTACCAGTATCTCAAGGGATCGGATCAGTACGCCGGGTACCCATCCCCTCCCCTGGAGATAGAACCGAAATCGACGATCAAAACCGTCAAACTTCCCGGCACGAGTGAATTCACACCGCGGCAAAAAGACCTGATCGACGCGGTGAACGAACGTCGGAGCGTGCGGAGCTATACCAGGGAACCCGTTTCATTGGAGGAACTATCCTTCCTTCTCTGGGCAACCCAGGGCGTGAAGGAGATTGTGCCGGGGCAGGCGACCCTCCGAACCGTGCCGTCAGCCGGTGCCCGCCACGCCCTCGAGACATTCCTGCTGATCAACAATGTTAAGGGAATCGAACCGGGGCTTTACCTCTACCGGGCCCTGGGGCACGAACTCGCCCTGGTGAGCAACGACGAAACCATAGCTGGCCGCATAACAGAGGCCTGTCTCGGGCAGTCCATGGTGCGCCTGAGCGCCTGCACCTTCATATGGGCTGCCGATATCTACCGCATGACCTGGCGCTACGATGAGCGGGGATACCGCTACATCTTCCTCGACGCGGGGCACGCGTGCCAGAACCTGTACCTCTGCGCGCAGGCCGTGGGGTGCGGCGCCTGCGCCGTTGCCGCCTTTCACGACGACGACCTCAACGCGGCCCTGGGCATCGACGGCGACCGGGTCTTCGCGATCTACCTGGCCACGGTCGGCAGGGTCTGATTATCCGACTATGGGAAAGGTGACTCCCCCCTCGGGGAACACGGCCACGGTCGCGTTTTTCCCGAGCTTCTTCGCAGCCATGTCGATGACCTCCTGGGGCTCGACGCACCTGGTGTAGTAGCCGAGAAGCTTCGATTCCTCCTCGCTTACTGTCGGAACATACAGGTAGAGGTTGTAGGCGCGGATCAGCTGCATTGAATAATAGATGAGGAATTTTTCCTCCACGTTGAGTCCCTTCCGAACCTTGTCGAGAAATCCCCTGACCCGCGACGGCCCGATAAGCCGGAGGATTGTACGCACCAGCCATAACGGTTTCGCCTCCTCGGGGAGGGATATGTCGTCGATGCCCCGCTGGGCCCTGAGGAAGCCGAGCACCGCGCCCCCCGGCTTCAGGGCGGGGAGGGAGTTTCCCACGCACTTCATGCTCTGCTTGAGGTTGATGTCCATCGGGTGGGAGTTGACGATGATGCCGTCAGCCTGCCGGTCGATGTTGACCCCGACCCGGTTGAAGTTGAACTCGATGCCCGCGCGGTGAGCGGTGATCGGATCCCCGGCGAAACAGCCGGTAATCTCCCCTTTTCCGTCGAGACTCACGTTCACGCAGAATATGTCCGCGTCGATCATGCCCCGTATCTCCTCCAGGTCCAGGCGAAAAGAGTTGTCTTGGGGTAGCATGCCGACCCGGTTAAAACGGTACGGGGGCTCGGCAATGATCTCGTGGTGCGCGCTGATGGTCTCAGACGAGGCCACGCCGGGAAGGATGTTTTTCATTCCGCCGCCAAACCCGGCCCAGAGGTGGGGCTCGATGATCCCCACTGAGATTACCAGGTCCGCCTCTTTCACGCGGCTGTTCAGCTTTACCGGTGTGCCACGGGATGTGGTCCCGAAGGTGTGATGGGTGTCCTTGTTAAAGGCGTTGTGGTTTTCCCAGGAAACGGCCTTCAAATTTTTCGCTCCGATCTTCTCGGCCATCTCCTCACCGGTCATGGGGGTGTGGATACCGAGGGCCGGTATTACCAGAACATTCTTCATCGAGGCCCCGGCCTTTTTGAGATCGTCCAGT
>CAZEPS010000068.1:0-7328 GCA_964514165.1 uncultured Leptospirales bacterium | reverse complement strand
TGAGATGGAAAAAGCGGTGGGCCGGGGTAGGCCTGGTATTGTCGTCCACCACGATAACTATCTTCTTTCCCCTGAGTTTCATGGAGGAGAGGGGCTTGGAATCAATCGGTTTCTTCATGGCGTTCCTGACGATGGTGAGCTCGTTCTGCTTCTTTTTCGTCTCGCCCGAACCCTTCGGCTCGGGAAATATCACGTTCCAGGTGTCGGGCACAGTGACGGACAGCTTTTCTTTACCCCAGGGCAGCTCTATATTCATGATAATCTCCTTAACAATAATCTTGTGGCTCCAGTTTAACCGATAAAAATCGGAAAGTTCAAGTATTTTTTATGCGTGCCCCCGCACCCTCACGTTTGTATATTAACTTTATGAACATTGATTCAGAAATAATCCGTATCCAGTACAGGTACAGGCGACTCATCCTGTCAGGGAGGGCGGATCTGCCCCTTCGTGATGCGGTAAAACTGGTGGGCACGGACACCGCCTACCACCTCTACCGGGGCTCTGATTCCCGAAAAGGGGAATATCACCGATAACAATCGGTAAAATCCCCCAAAAAGTCGGTTTGCCGCTCATTTTTCTGGCACTTTCCCCCCGCAACCGGGTACTATAGCGGTCAGACAAAATACCGGAGCGTGACACTCATGAAAAATCCGATTCCCTTAGAAATAATCACCAGGACCCGGCTGTTTGTACTGTGGGGAATCCTCATCACCCTTCTTTTCGGCTCTGGCTGTTCCGACGAGGGCAATCCCGCTGCGGCCCTCCTCCTGGCCGGGTGCCTGACAAACACCCCGGCTGCTCCGGTGACTACCGAGTTTTCGAACCCTCAAAAGGTGACCCTGAATGGCTATACGGGACACGCCATGGAGCCCTTTATCACCAGGGACGATTCCGCCCTCTTCTTTAACAGCCTCAACGACGGACAGGACACCTCCCTCTATTACGCAACCCGGGTAAGCGACATCGAATTCACGGCGCAGGGGAAGATAAACGGCGTCAACGGCACCCCTCCCCACCTGGATGCCGTGGCCAGTATGACCACCGGTAATCGCTTCTACTGGGTGTCAACCCGGGACTATCCGGCGAACTTCCATAACCTCATGTCCGGCGATTACGCCGCAGGCACCGTCACCGGCATCAGCCGCGTGGACGGCGACTTCTACATCGAAATTCCGGGATGGATCGTCATGGACGCGGAGGTGAGCCCGGACGGGCAGAACCTCTACTACGTGAACGCCTTTTTTACCGGGGCCCCCTTTCCTGCGCTGTCGGACATCGGGGTCGCCACACTTTCAGGTGGGAGTTTCATAAAGCTCGCCAATACCGACGGGATCATGGCGAACGTCAACACCTGCGACTGCCTGGAGTACGCCCCCTCAATCAGCGCCGACGGCCTGGAGCTCTTTTTCACCAGGCTGAAGTTTTCCATCGGCAGGGTGGAGATACTGGTGGCAAAGCGTTCGTCAGTCACCGAGCCATTCGGCATGCCGGAGCGGATCAACGTCCAGGACGGGTTCGTCGAGGCGCCGTCCCTTTCCGGGGACGGGAAGCGGCTCTATTATCACTACAAAGAAAACGAAACCCATGTCATATACATGATGGAACGGCCCTAGGGAAAACCATCACCATCACTATGGCCTTGACTTACACCGGGTAATTCAGTATGCTCAATGGAAAGGAGTTATCATGGACATAGTCGCAGTCATGGGAAGTCCCCACAGGGGGAACAGCCTGAATCTTACCAGGCGTTTCGGGAAAGAGCTGGCACGGCACGGGGACGTCACCTTCGAATATATCCACCTCAGGGAAAAAAACCTGGAGCCCTGCCGGGGCTGCTTCACCTGCTTTCTCAGGGGTGAAGAATACTGCCCTCTCAAAGACGACAAGGAGGAGATCGCCCGGGCCCTTGACCGTGCCGACGGGGTCATATTCGTGTCGCCGGTCTATGCCGTGCACGTGACCTGGCTCATGAAACTCTTTATCGACCGGTTTGCCTACGTGTTTCACCGGCCCCGGTTCGCAGGAAAGTACTCCCTTGCCCTGGGGACCACCGGCAGCATGGGTCTTAAAGAGGCTTTGGGCTACCTCCGTGAGGTCGCCACCTCCTGGGGTTTCGCCCACGTGGAGAGCCACGGTATCGTTGCCCTTCCGAAGGGAATGAAAGCCGAGCCATTCATTAAAGAAAAGGACCGGACCGCCGAGGTGGCGGAGAAATTCTACTGGGCCATAAAGGAAAACCGCCCCCGGAAACTCACCCTGGGCGACAACATGAATTTCAGGATGATGCGGGCAGTGTATTCACGCATGGAGGAGCATTCCCCAACGGACCACCGGTACTGGAAGGAAAAGGGTTGGCTCGAACCCGGGGCCCGGTACTTCATCGACAACGTGAAAATCAATCCCCTCAAAGACTCCCTGGCAAAACTAATCGCCTGGTACATGGGAAGGCAGATTGACAAAAGCATGGCGAAAGATCAATGATCCGCAGCTACTGAACCAGTTTCAACGCCTCATGGTTTCCTTTTTTAATCTCGTTCCGGAGGGCGTGTTTCACTATTCACTCCACCAGATACTTTTTGAATGAAAATATTCATACAACCGCCTATATCCACCGGGGAGAAATGTTGAGCAAAAAATGTGCATACTCTTTGTTATTATCTGGACTTTTTACATGAAATAATCTTATACTTACATCATAAAAAACTTTGTCAGGAGAAAAACCATGCAGGCAGCATTAATGGGAATCATAATTTTTCTTGCAGTTCACCTGGTTCCATCGACCGTTGATGAATTTAAATTTTCAGTTCCGAATTCCGAAATAAAAACAGACAGGTCAATAGTCTTCTTAAAAACCGACAAAGACCAGTGGCAAATCACTTTCATGGAGGGCGAAAAAGAGCACCAGAGGATGAAACTTTCCGTATTGGAAAACAAGAGTGTACGCGTATACGAGCCGGAAACAAAAGAAGAAGAAGAACCCTCATTCGAGGAGTTCAGCTTCACCGAAATCTTCGAAATAGAGGGGCTCGATCTGCATAAGGCAACCGAGATACCCTTTACCCACAACCAGGGAAAAATAACAATTGAACGAAATAAAAACGAGATACTCATTCGGGCGGTGAGTCCTGACGGTGATATTAATCCGGATGACCTTATGCAAATCATCTGGGAAGAGAAAAAAACGAAAAAAATAAAAGATAAGAAATCGAAATAAAACCCTGAAACGTTCGTAAAGCTGCGGACTAAGGTACCTGAACCGGGTTTTCATTGTTTTCAATTTATGAAATCCCGGTTTTGATACGCTGTTTAACCAAGGAATTTCCTGACCGGATCACCGGTGCCTTTCCGCCATGAGCGGACCATCCCCCGAAATTCATTGAGCCGTTTGGCGTGACCCCGGTCACCGGAAAGATTCCTTATTTCAAGGGGGTCTTCCTTCTCGTTAAAGAGCATCTCCTCGCCGGTTTCAACGTAGTGCCAGTATTTCCATTCAGGGGTCCGGATACCCCGCCAGTATGCAGCCGGAACTGTCCCCCCTTCTGCGAAAATGTGGTCATGGGCGCCGGATACGTCCTTGCCCGCCGGCGTGAGCAGGCTTCTGCCGTGAATTTTTTCAGGCCACTCCGCCCCGGAAAGGGAGCATATTGTGGGTACCATGTCCAGGTTCGATACCAGGGAGTTCGATTTCACGTGCCCCTTTATTTTTCCGGGCCACGATATCATGAGGGGAATGTTCATGGTCTCATCGTACATGGTGGGACCCTTATTCTGGAACCCGTGGGATCCCGCCATCTCCCCGTGGTCCGAAGTATAGATGATTACCGTGTTGTCCCACTGCCCGCTCTCTTCCACCGCGTCGAGGACCGTCCCCAGGTTTCGGTCTACCTCTTCGATGAGGGAGCAGTAGAACTCGATGTACTCGCGGTAATAGTTTCTGGTGTAGGGGCCCCTGAGGGGCTCAGTCATGTCACCCCAGTCAACTGTATGCTCCCGCGCGGTGCGGCAGGCCAGGGAGCGGGTTTCGGAAAAGTTCGGCGGGAGTTTCGCGTCACGACCCGCCCTATCCCCCGGTTTCGCGTAATAATGTCTGAGGCCGGGATAACATATGTCGTGGGGATTTATGGGCGAGAAAACCGCGAACCAGGGCCCCTTCCCTTTTTCCCGCCTGATGAACTTCCCGGTCTTCCGGGCGTAAAAATCGTCGGAGCCAAGCGCCACTATCTGGTTCGAGACAGAGGCCTCATCAAACCCGTACTTTTCCGGTATGTTTCTTCCCTTGGTGAACCCGGAGAGGTGCCACTTTCCGAAATAGGCGGTCCGGTAGCCGTTATCCGAAAGGACCAACCCCAGGGTGGGGATGTGAGCCGGCATGTCCGGGTTCCGGGCCAGGAAGTCGCAGTTGTGAAGGACACCGGCCTCATGAGGATACCGGCCGGTCATGAGGGTGGCCCTGCTCGGGGAGCATTGGGGATAGGTGCAGTGGGCGTTCGTGTATTCGATCACGTGCTTCTTCAGCCGGTCCCGGTTCGGCGTCGCGATGGGCCTGGTATGCCTGGGCTGGCGCTCCTGGTCCACGAGAAAGAGGAGTATGTTCGGCCGGCCGTCGTCCGATGCTCGAGAGGCCCGGCTTTTTCGGCCGGCGTCACGAGCGTCCGGTTTCCCGCACCCCAGCGCCAGGGCCCCGCCGGCTATGGCGCTTTGCCTGATGAATTCTCTTCTGGTTGGCTTCATACTGATCACCTCAACTGAATAATTTACTAAAGGTGTGGCGGTACTGCACAATAAAGGGTATGACAAACAAGAGGGTAACCACCATTCCCGCAAAACCGGCAATGACCAGCGCCGCGGTGTTTACATTTGATATACGCTTCTCAACAGGATGTTTTCTGAATATAAACCTGCAAAATAGTTCAGATATCCCGGCCTGGAAAAAAGTCCTGATGATGAAGAACATGATTACCGGGTTAAACAGTATATACAGGGTCTCCGGTACGGTGTAGAGGGGGAGATACTTTATGGCCTGGTACGCGAACCAGAAGTATACAGGAGTGAAAGAAGCTGTTACCCGGATCCATCCCGACGCACCGGCACGGAAAGAGAAGATATAGACAGGGTATGCTCCGAAAAAGAGGAAAATGATCTGAAACGCAAGCCCTGACCTGATGATCCATGCTGCAAGGCCTTCGCTCTCAATTTTCCATCCGTGGTTAAGGGCGAGCGTTGAAAAGATGAGAATAAACAAAACAGTCACGGACGGAAAAAGTGCGGCGTTTATCTCTCTGGAAATTTTCATCATTTGCCAACCCCCTTTTTTATAAAAACATGTATTTGTAGAGATCATAAAACCGAAAGAACCAGGTCTCCCCTCCCCGGTACAGTATCAGTCCCAGCATGATAATAGATACAACCAGTGCGGCCAGGGGAATTGGTGCCAGGACATTTCCGGCAAGACGGCCTTTTCGTGATGCCCGGAACCGGCAGAAAAACTCCGAAAAAGAAATCTCAGCCACAGCGACCATCAACACCCCAAATTGTATCGGCATGAGCAGATAAAAGAGAGATTCCCCGGGGGAATAGAGCCCGGTCATTCGTATGACTTCCTTTATGTACCAGGCGATGATTACAGCCAGTGAGCCGGTTACCCGTTCCACAGGCGCAGCCCCCCGGGAATACATCACCGGATAGAGAAGGAGAGGACTCGCCATGATGAAGAACCCGTAGAGGAAACCCACGCCATCGGCAAGGATAAAATGAAGCACCCTGTTTTCGATGTACCATGACAGGTTATAGACCGTGAACAGAATGAAATAATACACCAGGGCCATGATTACCGGGAGGTAGAACCTCTGTGCCAGTGACCGTGAACCGCTCGTTTCGTGACCGTTCACATCCTGACTCCCGCTTTCAGTGCCCGGAGCATGTTCCGGAGACGGGGCAGCTCCATCCTGCCCTGTCTTGTGCTGATTATGTTCTTCTTTTCACCCGGATCCCTTTCCAGGTCGTAGAGCTCGGGCATGCGCCTGTTTCCGTATTCGATGTACTTGTACCTCCTGGTGCGAACGGCATGGGTGTCCGGTATGCTGTAAGAGTAGTCCCGGAAATACTCGTAGAGCCAGGCCTTTCTTCCCTCGGTTTTCCTGTTTTTCAGTGCCGGGAGAAAACTCCTTCCGTCCATGTCTGAGGGAGCCCTTACTCCGGCAATATCAAGGAGGGTCGGAGCCAGGTCGATATTCAGAACCATCTGGTCAGCCCGGGCACCCGGTTCACTGATGATGCCGGGGTACCGCACGATGAAGGGTATCCGTATAGCCTCCTCGTAGGCCCACCGCTTGTCAAAGAGATGGTGCTCACCGAAGAAATGGCCGTTGTCCCCGGCGTAGACGACAACAGTGTCGTCAGCCAGATTCAGCTTTTCGAGTTCATTCAGCAGATGTCCGATACTTCGATCCAGGGCTGTGACCGCAGCCAGGTAATCGCGGTAGAACTTCTGCAGGGTACCGGGATAAAAGTTGCCGTTGGTGAGGGTGACCCATGAGTCTGCTTCATTCGGAAGACGGAGGTTTTTTCCCCTGTAGAGATCCTTCATGTTTTTTGGCGGCGCGAAGGGGAAGTGGACAGCCTTGTGCGAAAGGTAGAGGCAGAATGGGCCGTTTCTGTTTTTCGTGATGAAATCAACCGCGTAATCGTTAAGCTCATCATTTATGTACTCGTGCCGGGAGGGGACCTTCCGGCCGTCAACGACCATGGGGCAGTTGAAATAGATCCCCTGCCCCCCTGACTCGGTGAAGGTGACGAACCGGTCAAGACCGCTAAGACGGGGAAATTTCCCC
Organism: uncultured Leptospirales bacterium; assembly: GCA_964514165.1. GTDB lineage: Bacteria > Spirochaetota > UBA4802 > UBA4802 > UBA5550 > CAZEPS01. The sequence continues at coordinate 497 of CAZEPS010000068.1, read as the reverse complement.
GGCATGTGCCACTTGCCCACGAAGCCTGTCTGGTACCCGGCCTGTTTCAGCAGTTCGAAAAAGGTGACGTTGCGGTTGTTCCATGGCAAAAGGTTGTTCCTGACACCGTGGTTGTGGGCGTACTGCCCGGTGAGAAAGCTGGCCCGAGACGGGCTGCAGAGTGATGTCGTCACAAAGGCGTTCTCGAAGAGAATTCCCTCCCGCGCCAGCCGGTCCAGTGCCGGTGTCTCCACCAGGGAATGGCCCATGCAGCTCATGGCGTCCCACCGGTGATCGTCTGATAGAATAAAGATGATGTTCGGTTTGTTCCCTGCCCCATTTAACAGGGATGACGGAAGACCCGCGAGTCCCAGTGACAGGAGGCCGGTACCCGCGGCCTTCAGAGCGCCGCGCCGGGTAATGGTATTTTTTTTGATCATACTCATAATGCCCCCAACAATTCACCGATAGTTATCGGTGTTTTTCAGTTATTCCAGGTGTTTGCTGAGTTCTTCCTC
>CAZEPS010000067.1:0-17611 GCA_964514165.1 uncultured Leptospirales bacterium | reverse complement strand
ACAATTCCTTCGGCATATCGAGGGTAGTCTACCCTGTCCCCCATCTCAAGGAGCTCGGCTACAAGATAACCGCCATCAGGATGATAGAATCGTATCTCAGGCCGGTGAACATCCGGCTCCTGCTGGAGACCATCGGCGACATCAACCGGGGCCTGGTGCGGGCCCTGCGCCTCGACTGCCGGCTCGTTTTCGAGCGGATGTACCCGGACTACCAGATGGACCTTGACGTTGAGTTCAGGTCGTACCGGAAAAAGATAGACGCCGCGAAGCAGAAGGGCGAAAAGCGGGGGATCGTCATCGTCATGGAGAACGTGATCCGTGATTACGGCAAGGAGGAGATGGAGAAAATAAAGCGCAACCTCTATGTCCGTATGGAGAAGCGGTACCGGGTGGAACTCGAAAAGATGAAGACCGTCCTCCAGGCCGAGATCCACAACTACCTGAGGGACCCCCAGAAGGGGTTCCTTTTCGCCGAGAAGGTTGTGGATCTGCTCCTGGCGAAACTGGAGCAGTACCAGAAGAAGTACTACCGGGAGCGGGTCGCCCTGGCGCGGTACTCCACCGAAGAGATGGAGAAGCTCGCCGAATCGGTGGACGAGAAGGGGGTGACCGATCCGGCCATGCTCGGCGCGGTCATCGACATGGCCCAGTTCAATTTCAATCAGCTGGTGTTCGAAACCATGCTCACCGCCTCCGAGGCATTCGTGAAAGAGTTCAAGGCCCTTCTCTTCAACCTGAAAAACCTGGAGATAACGGTTCTGAAAGACAAGGTGATGAGCCTTAACGACGAGCTGAATCACGAAATTGAGGTTGACAAGTTCAACCTTCTCGAAAAGAAAAATCCCCTCTTTTTCTACCTCATAAACGATAAAGAGATAGAAACATTTTTGAAGAAGTACTTTTACTCGAAGCTCTCCATCGAGGACCTCTGCAACGAGATAGACCTCGTGGTCATGGACCGGGAAGATGACGCCGTCCAGTTCATCGAGACCTACCTTATATCAACCGAGGGGCTTTCGGTGCTCGAATGGAGCGGCGCCGAGGTGAAGGATATCATCAACAGCCGCTACGGGAACCTCATGGACAAGAGCATCGACGAGATAAAGACCGCCCTCTACGGGGATGATACGACCATGGAGGACGGGTACAACCTGAGCGAGAGCAGCATCCTCAAAATCGACATCGAAAAGCTTAAAAAGAAACTCTTTAAGATAATTCACTCCCGGTTCGAGGGGTTCAACTTCGAGAACATCTCCCTGAAACAGCTCCTGGACGAGAAGAAGATACCGGTGCGGAAACTCCTGGAAAAGCTCGATACCTATTCCCGGCCCTACATCTACGCGGACACCACCGGGTGCAGTTCCATGGAGTACTACCGTACCATCACCAACTTCAAGCTCGACACCTACGAGGAGGGGGACGACCCGGCAACAAGCCCCCCGAACGATCTCCCGGAGCGGATGAACCACTACCGGAAGCGGGAGAAGGCGATTCCGAACATCAGCGTCGAGACCTTCGAGGTGCCGAACCTGTGCAAACCCTACGAGATGATCTCCATCGGCATTCTCCTCGGGTTTCCCATATTCAAGATTGATTCCCTCAAGGCCGCGGCGACAGACTACCACGCACTGGTTGCTGAGAAGAGCCATCCCCTTCACTGCTTCAACCATCCGACCCTGGACGCCCGGTACTTTCCTGACCCCTACCGGGTGATGAACTACCTGAACCCGGCCAAGCTCTGGTCCGGGCTTCGGCTCCTCAAGGTCATTGACAAGAAGGGGGAGGCCTGTCACTACGAGCCCTACCTCGCCGGGGCCCTGAAGAACATCGAGGCCAGGGAGAACTACAAGAAGGTCATACTTGACATGGACGAGAAGATACAGAAGAACGGCGGCTACGAAAACCCGGCCATGGATGTCATCGTGGAAGCGGTCAACGCCCTCGGCATGCTCGCGAAGAACCCGTCCTCCGGGGCGCTCCAGTTCCGGCGGGAATATTCCCTGGTGATTCGGGACATACTCGACGGCGACGGAACGTCCGACCGGGCCCGGGAGCAGAACATGCCGAAAGACCGGTTTATCGAAAAATTCATCAAGGCCCCCCGGTTCCAGACAATGGAGGAGCTCGTCGTCTTTCTCGAGAATAATTTCAAGGTGAGGGATTTCATCATATCCTCTATCAGGGATATCATCAGGGAGACGAAAGATAACACCACAGCCGGGGCCGGTATCAGCATGCCGAAATGGAAGGTGGACCAGGTCGCCCTCCCGGTTTATAAAGACCGTTACGCTTTCTACGATTATTTCGAGAAACGGGGCTCACTGGAGTGGCAGAACCTCCTTAAGGAGCGCCTTGTTTCTAAGCTGAATGACTATATCACGTCGTCCAGGTTCCGCCTGGAGAGCGATCCCACACTCCTTGACCGGACAAAGGCGGCGAAGTTTCTCGATGACCTGGACCAGAAGGTTCCTGAAATAGTCATGTGGGAGGTGAAGGTCAATAACAAGATCATAAAGTAGACATTCATCCCTGGTTATCTGCCCACAATCGCTGGATTGATGGTTATTTACCTGATATGCAGGAATAATAGACTTGTTGTAAAACTAGTTCTAATGTCATCGAGAGGAGTGAAACGACGAAGCGATCTCACAAAATAATTTGATTAAACCTTTCCATTACATAATAATGCAATGATTTTCGGTACTTTTTTTAGAGATTGCCACGGCTGTCTACGACAGCCTCGCAATGACAGTGAGTATTGCAACAAGTCTAATGTATAAAACCAGAATATTGTGGGGATATCATGGCAGCCTGATAACGAAATAGCGGCTATTGGTTAAGAAAACATATTATCAAAGTTATATTAATGAAGAGATTTATTCCAGACGGTAAGTAAATCTTTATTGACAAAAGTATTGTGATGCAATTAAACGTAACAAAAAATATATAATTCGGGTTACTATCATGAAATGGCTTGTAAGGCTCTCCATTGACAAACCGAAATGGACCCTTTTCATCATAATTCTCATCACCCTGCTCTTCAGCGCGGTCATTGTTGCGAAATTTTCCATTGATACTGATCCGTCCAAGAGCTTTTCCCGAAAACTCGACGTAATCAGGTATCACCACCTCACCATGAAGAAGTTCTCCATGAAGGACACGATCCTCATCGGTGTGGAAAACACGAAGCAGGGGGTTTTCAACGTTGAGACCCTGCGATACGTCGAAAACGTGATGAACCGCATCCAGGACATGACCGTCACCAAGACCTACCGGAACATTTTCACCGGAAAGAAAGAGACGATTGAGGTTCCCTCGGAGATAGCCAATGACGATGTCATGAGCATCATTAACGCCGATGACGTAACCGTTGATAAGGAATCGAACACCATCGTCATCGGGAACCTGACGAAACGGGCATGGGAGAACGCCGGCCTTCCCCCGAAAGATGAGTCGGTGCGCGGGCATCTCCCAAAAGATGACGGTAAACTCGAGAAGCTGATTCCCCGTCTTAAAGAGGAGCTGGAGCATAATGAGCTCTACAAGGGGACCCTCATCTCCAGGGATGAAAAGGCGTGCACGGTAATCGTACCGATAGAAACAAGGGTGCAGAACAAGAAAGAGATAATCCACGCTGAACTCTTTACCATGGTGAACGAGGACCTCCTGGGAAGAAGGTTTTCCGGAACGGAATACTACTTTCCCCACGATATTTACAACAAGACGGTAGACGGGACGAAGGTCGACGATGAATTCATAAAGAAGATAGCGTCCCGTAACCGGAGGGAACTCCGCAAGTTCTTCCTGGACACCTTCAGCGGGGTCAGGGATAATTACCGCGATTTCTATGACAAGCTGAAAACCGAGGATGTTAACGAGATTTACATCAATGACGTGTTCCAGTTCATCAACTCCGACGAGCTCTACCAGCTTGAGGACACCACCCTGACCTACCAGGACATCTATGACGACCTCTACGACTTTGTCATAGCGCATCTCGATAAGTTCAGCAGAAACAACCTGGAATCAAAGATTTACAGCCTCAAGGACATATACGATGTCCAGCTGATGTACGATAACTTCAAAAAGGTCACCGCCACGGAAAAACCGGAGAACGTTACCATCTACATCGCCGGTATGCCGGTGGCAGAGGCGCTCCTCGAGGAATTCGTGGTGGACGACATGTCCATTTTCCTCACCATAACCATTATCATCATCGCCGTGATCCTCTTTCTCGGTTTCGGAACCAAGCGGGGAATCATACTCCCCCTGGCGTCGGTCATGATCGGTACCATCTGGATATTGGGGCTCATGCTCCTCTACGGCCTTGAGTTCAACTCCGGGACCATAACCATCCCGAGTATCATCATTGCTGTGGGGAGCGCCTACATCATACACTACCTGGCCCGGTACTACGAGGAGATTCTCGATCACAAGTACACCGACGTGAAAGAGGCCCTCATCGAGACCACGGACAATATCCAGGTGGCCATCAACCTGGCCGCGGTTACCACCATCAGCGCCTTTCTCTCGGTCACCTCGTCCGGCATCATCGACATTAAGGTCATGGGTATTCTCATCTCCCTCGGCATAACGGTAACGGTCATCCTGACCTATTCATTTATCCCGGCGATCCTGGTTATGCTTCCCATGCCGACGAGCCGCAAGCTCACCAAAGCGGAGGAGATCTCCACGAAAGGGACCCTCAGTATGGGTAAGTTCACCTTCCAGCATTCTCGCCTGGTGTTTTTCGTATCTATCGCGGTCACGGTCTTCATGGCCATGGGATTTCTCTTCCTTAAGACCGAGAGCAGCATGACCTACTTTTTTATGGAAGACAACCCGATCATGGTGGCGGACAAGTTCATCAATAAGAAACTCACCGGGACCGGCCAGATGAATATTGTGTTCATGCTCCGGGACCGGGTTGATACCTCGTCAAAGGAGGCCCAGGCGGAGCTGACCGGCAGAATCGATGATTTCACCGCCTCCTACGAAAGATTTGCAGGGCAGCACCCGAAACTCAGGAACGCTTCGGCCATGAACGCGTATTTCCTCGCTGACATGAAAAAACTGAAAGACAGCCCCCACGAAAACCAGGACGAGATAGAAAAGCGGATATACCTGTTCCGGGACATCATGAACGAGTATTACGAGGGGGAACCAGAAACCGCTGCCGCCCCGGCGGCTGAAGCGGTTGAGACCGTACAGACGGACAGTTTGGATGACCTTTCCACTGATCTCTCCGTCGAGGACCTGAGTCTATCAACAACCGATGAGGTCGTGCTCTCCCCCCGGGAGAAGGGGATAGTGGATATCCTTTCCCGTATTGAGACAATCGACACCGAGGATGAGAAGGGCGCTGCCAAAGATTTCATTACGACAATTCGCACCGCGAAAAGCACACCGGTCGGCAAACAGTTCCAGGGGAAATTCTACGCCCTCTCTGACTTCTTCGAGACCGACGCGAAACAGCCGGTGACCCTCCGTAAGCTCGAAAAGCTTGCCAAAGAGCTCAAAGAGCTCGAAAACCCGAAGACCTACATCGACGGCAAGGCGGTCAAGCCGGTGGGTAACATCATGAGCATCACCGACAGCCTGAAGCTGACCTACAAGCTCTTCTACCATGACGGGAACGAGAAATACAGCAAAATTCCCGACGTAAACGAGGACGGCTTCACCGATCCCTCCCTCACCGATCGGCGGATCATCGGCGTCTGCATAAACCAGCTTCTCGGCTCCGGTGAGGATTTCATCAAGAGCGTTATCACCGAAGACCTGAAGATGATGCAGTTCATGGTCTTCATGCGGAGCGACAGGGCCGATTTTCTCACCGAGTTCAACGATGAATTCAACAGCATTTCCGGCGAGCTTTTTCCGAAGGACGATCCCTATGTTGAAAAGATAATTATCTCAGGCAACCCGGCGGTGAACATGGCCATGAACAAGATGCTCTTTGACCAGCAGATCAAGTCCATCGCCATAACGATTTTCGCCGTTTTTATCGTGTGCCTTTTCATCTTTCGTTCACTTGCCGGGGGGATAATGTCCATCATTCCGATTACACTGACCGTTGTCATCAACCTCGGCATCATGGGATGGCTCGATTTTCCGATCAATTATTCAACGGTGGTCATCGCGTCAATCGCCATTGGCGCTGGCATCGACTACACCCTGCACTTTCTGATCAGGTTCAAGTATGAACATGTCAGCAAGGGTAACAGGTTCGATACCGCATACTTCAGCACCCTCGGTACTACCGGCAAGGCGATAATCATCAGCGCCGTCAGCGTGGCCGCCGGTTTCGGTGTGCTGATACTGTCAACGTTCAACATGCTGAAGATATCCGGCTTGATGGTGGCCCTGGCCATGCTCCTCAGCGCGACGTTGTCCCTGACGGTGCTTCCAGCCCTGATGAACTGGGTTAAGCCGCGGTTCCTGGAAAGAAAAAACTAATGTAGTGAATTGAGACAGCACAGAGCGTATCAGGCTGTCATGCAATAACAGCTTTTGCTGAAATTAAATAGAATCTAACTGGAGGTTTTTTGTATGAAACTTCGCACAATGAGCATCGCGATGATACTACTGCTCACGACGGTACTGGCCGTTGCCCAGACGCCTGAACAGAAGGGGTACAATCTCATTAAGATGATGGATGACGCACCCTGGTTCCAGAAGGTTAAGTCCATGACCTATCTGAACATTTACAGCAGCAGCGGACAGATTCGTTTCCAAAAGAAGCTCCTGATGGCGTCGTATATTCAGAACATGGGAACAGCGAATGAAATTGAAAACTACTATTCCCGCTTTATCGCGCCCCCTGATGACCGGGACAACGCCTACATGGCAAGGAACTACAAGAACCGGCCTGATGAGAAGTTTCTCTATTACCGGGGTATACGGAAGACAAAGAAGGTATCGGGCGACACGGACAGGCAGTCATTCTTCGGGAGCGATTTCTCAAACCGTGACATGGGCAAACCGGATATTCTGGTCTGGAACTACCGGTACATGGGAACCCAGAATATCACCATGGAGATCCATCTCGATGGAACCGTAAAGAGGGTGCCCATTACCGCGCACGTGGTACAGAGTCTTCCTAAAGACGCGTCGGTGAAAAGGGCTACCGGATACGGCAAAAAGCTCGCCTATTACTACATGAAGGACGGCAGGCCTGTCTTGACCCCCAAGATCGAGTTCTTTGACGAGAACATGCGCAAGATCAAGGAGCTGACCCAGATCGCATTTAACAACAAGTATAAAAACGTCCAGGGAAAGCAGGTCTGGTATCCGATGGGAATCAGGATGAAGAATGTACTTACCGGCACCTATACCGAACTATGGTTCAGGAATCCGAAATTCGAAGCCGAGGCAACAAATATTCGGATGGAAATATTCAATGAAAACAAACTCCATATTAAATGGAATCTGTAATCAGGGGAAGGGTCTATGAAAAAAATACTACAGCTTTTACTGATATTGACGGTATGCGCGAACGGGACCATAGCGTTCGCCCAGCTTGATGGTCTTTCGCAGGACCTGAACGCAGGCACGGAAGAAACTACTGATTTAAAGAAAAACGGTAATTTTTCGATACACGGCTATGTCCAGGGTAACATGGCGGTTCAGCGGAACGACAACCGGTGGAACACCACGAACTACGATTTCGTCAGGGCCGGGGGTCTTCTCCAGCTTGAACTCGAGGGAAGCGCCTACGACAAGGCCCACTTTTACACCAACGTCCGCCTTGAGTACGACGCTGCCAACAGACGGAACATGTTAGGCCTCATGGAGAACGACTGGTACGGGCTTATAACCGCCTACCCGGTTGCTTACCGCTACGTCAAGGACAACGAGCAGGAGGCCCAGCCGGTGGTCGACATCCGTGAGGCCTACGTTGATCTCTATTCGGAATACGTTACGGTTCGCGCCGGTCAGCAGCTCATTTCCTGGGGAGAGCTTGAGGGTATCATTGTCCCGACGGACATGGTTATGCCCTGGGATTACTCCACCAGAACCACCGAGTTCGAGGACTCACGCCTGTCAGTCACAGCGATAGACATGCAGATCTATCTCGGCAAGATGAAGAAACACAAGCTTGAGCTCGTGTGGATCCCGGTTTTCAGGCCGACGAAACTCCCCTATGGCACTCCTTTCAAGCAGGGCCTCGCCAGGGTGGTCTTTCCACACAAGCAGGTAAGGAATTCCGAGTACGCAGGCCGGCTCAAGGGGAGTTTCGGAAACGTTCGATACGCACTCGGGTATATGTACGGATTCGATGATCTGGGCGACGTTAAATTCAAGATCCTCGGAACAACTTCCCTCGGAACAGTAATCCCGACACTCCCGCCCTCTCTCGCCGGGATTTCACTGCCGACGAACGTATGGTCCGAGATGGTGTATAACCGGGTCCATACCCCGACACTGGATCTGAGTATCGGGATAGCGGACAAGCTGGAGTGGAAGGTTTCCGGAGCCTTTTTCATGAGGGAAGATTTTTACGGGAAGAACGACGGGAAGAAGAACCCGACAGTTGAATACCTTACCGGGCCTGAAACAACGAACGTTTTCTGGGACATTTACATGAGCATGTACCTCGGGCAGATCTGGGTCATCAACTACACCGAGCCCCAGGCGTTTAACAAGTTTTTCATCCCCACGGAGCCGATTCTCAAGGGATTCAACCAGCATCATCCCTATCAGTGGATTGTATCTGCGGTTCTCCAGAGGAGTTTCTTCAGGGGGAACATTTTCGAGGCTTCCCTGAGATTTTCCGTGAACGCAGATCCGTCATTTACCGACTACCAGTACGTGTTACAGCCGAACTTTACCCTGAAGATAACCGACGGCGTGCGAACCGTCCTCGGTTTCATTATTGCAAACCGCCAGGGTGAGGAGATTCACATGGGAATACTGGAGTTCAGGTACACATTTTAGCATAAAAATACATCATTCTATATATCTCAGGGCCCTCCTGTTTTATGGAGGGCCTTTTTATTAACAGTTAAAATTATTCTTTACATCGGCTGCGCCGGGTAATGAATGGTGTTATACTGAGTGCCGGGTGCCGCCGTGGTTGATCTGACTGACAGGATAATCGAATATCTCCTCCCAAGAAATGATATTTTTCTCTACCTTTTTCTCTTCATTAGCTCAATTGTTGAAAACCTGTTCCCCCCGGTCCCGGGGGACACCATAACCGTGTTTGGCGCCTTTCTCGTCGGCATTGGACGCCTGAAATACGTATGGGTCTACCTGATAACGACCGTTGGGAGCGTGATCGGTTACATGATGTTATACGGTATAGCCCGCAACTTTGAGAGGGAATTTTTTATTAGAAAGGATTACCGTTTCTTCAGCGCGGAATCAATCAACTCAGCGGAAAAATGGTTTTCGAAATACGGATATTACGTGATACTCGTTAACCGGTTTATACCCGGCATCCGATCGGTCACCTCTATTGTTTCGGGAATCTCAAAGCTGAGCATCTGGACCGTTACCCTCCTTGCCTTGGTGAGCGCCGCCGTGTGGAACGGGGTCTGGATCTGGATCGGGTATCTACTCGGAAACAACTGGGAGATCGTAAAAGAACGGGCGTCTGATATCCTCAACACCTATAATTTCACCGTTGGGGCCATTTTTATTATTGTAATTGCTGCGGTTATTATATACTTTAAATTTATAACAGGGAGACGAACAAGAGATGAATAACGTGCTGATCTATTCGGAAGATATTTCGGGCGTGGAATACTCTGATACCCATCCGTTCAAGCCTTCCCGGGCGAGGCAGATGGTGGAACTCCTCAACCGGTATCAGCTCCTCAATGAGGACAACCAGGAAATCTGCGAACCGGAACCACTGGATGAAGAACAGCTCCTTCTGTACCACACGGAAGAATACATCAGGGCTCTCAGGGACTGCGAACAGGGTGAATTCGACGTTAAATGCCTGGAGTTCGGTATCGGGACTTCGGATAATCCCGTTTTTCACGGGCTGTATGATTTTGCCCTCACGGCATCGGGCGGGACCAGCATAGCGGCCCGCAAAATTATGAACGGAGAGGCCCGGTTTGCCTTTAACATACTCGGCGGGTTTCATCACGCCCTGAGCGACATGGCTTCGGGTTTCTGCTACATAAACGACCTGGTCATTGCCATAAAGGAACTTCTCGGTCAATTCGAAAGGGCGGTCTATATCGATATCGACGTTCATCACGGGGACGGGGTCCAGGAGGCATTTTACGGTAACGAAAGGGTGCTGACCATATCACTTCACGAATCAGGATACACCCTTTTCCCGGGCACCGGATTTGAGCATGAAACCGGTGAAGGGAGGGGCGCCGGGTACTCGGTCAACGTTCCCCTTCTGACCGGTAGCGATGATGAGGTGTATACTCGGGTCTTCGACAGGATTGTCCCTCCCCTGCTTGAAGCCTACAGGCCAGAGGTTACCGTTCTCCAGATAGGGGGAGACACCCACCGGGACGATCCTCTGGCAAACCTGAATCTGACCAGTAACGCCTACGAAAAGGTGCTGAAGACCGTGAACAACCTCTCTGAACGAATAATCGCCACCGGCGGCGGGGGGTATAACCTGTACAAGACATCGTCGCTCTGGGCCATGGCCTGGTCAACAATCTGCGGGGTCGAACCGTTCGATCTCTTTGCCGGTTCCGTGGGGGGTATGATGTACGGCCCGGAAACCGAGTCAGGCTCCCTGAGGGATGAGCCCTTTGAGCTGACCGGATTCAGAAAGAAAAAATGCCTTGAAGAAAGCGATCGTGTGGCGAAATATATCGAAGAGAATGTTTTTCCGGTACACGGTATCAAACACTGATCTTCATGAATAAAGGGTCCCGGCATATACTGGTCTGCGAATGCCATGATGACGGCAGATTCACTATAGACGAACTGCTTCAGGCTGCCGGGTATGTTGTAACTTCCATTCGTGACACAACCGATTTGTTTACAGCTATGGAGTCCGAAGATATAAACCTGGTGCTTTTTCATTTTAGATCAGTTCTTTCATCACGGCATCTTGAAATAGTATCTGACTGCCAGCCGGCAATTTCCGGCGTTCCTGCGGCAGTCATGGCCCCAGTTTCCGATATCGCTTCATATATTGATTTCTTCTCCCTGGGCTTTCATCATTTTATTTATTCCCCTTGTACCATGAAATATCTCGATAACAGGATTGCCCGGATTTTACGTATAGAAGAGGAGACTGAGGCTGAGCTGACAGGGAAATGCGAGATCGTCTTCAAGGGGGATGAAAATTCACTCTCTCTTGATAATGCCGCATTTTCTGAACTCTTTTTTTCCACATTTGAAAATTTTGTTTCTCACAGCAGGGAAATAACAAATACTATTTCCAGGATCAAAAGGCATGGTCGTTCCTCAAAACATGATGATATCATAGGAGACGACGATTTCTTTTCAGTGAAGGATTCTAAGCTGGAAGGTGAACTTACCCGGGCTTTGAAGAATTCCCGCTTCAGGCTCCATTACCAGCCGGTAATATCCATCCATGATACGAGGCTTGTCGGATTCGAGTCCCTCATACGGTGGGACCACGAGGAACGCGGACTCATTATGCCCGATGAATTCATGCCGACCCTTGAAAGCTCACCCCTGATTATTGCCGCCGGTTTCTGGATTATTGAAGAAGCAGCCCGGCAGATGAGTGAATGGAAAATGAAATTTTCTCAACAGCTTCCCCTGTCAATTAATGTCAACCTGTCGGCCAAACAGTTTACCCATACCGAACTCGATATTGAAATCGAAAGGATACTGGCAAAATATTCCGTTGAACCAGGTGAAATTTCCTTCGAGATAACCGAAAGTGCCTTCATGTATGACATGGAGTCTGCAAACCTGATGCTGTTAAAACTGAAGAAGAACGAGCACCTTATCTACATGGACGATTTCGGCACCGGTTATTCCTCCCTCAGCTACCTGCAGCATTTTCCGGTTGATCGATTGAAGATAGACAAGTCATTTGTACAATGGATGCATCTCGACGAACAGAGCAGGCTCATCGTGAAAACCGTCATTGACCTTTCACATAATCTCAACATGAAGGTGGTTGCGGAGGGTGTTGAAGAAAGGGAACATGAACTGATTCTGAGTGATTTTAACTGTGACTTCGGGCAGGGGTATTATTATTCGAAACCCATGAACAGTGATGAAGTGGAAACCTGTTTTTCATCATTTTAGCTATTGTGAGATGATATCTATCCGGCTTTCTCCGTGAGTAAAAAAAAGAGGATTCTATGAATGAAATCTACTACTGGGTTCATAACCTAACCGGCATTCTTGTTCTTATCGTGAGATTTCTCTTTCACTGGGTCGGTCAGCTGGTTTCCCTGGTGAACTGGGATTTCGCGGTTAGTATGGGCCTCCGTACCGGCGGCGATTTTCACGATATGGGGCCTTTTTATCCGCATCCCTCATGGCCGGTTTCTGGAAATACTTCAACAGGGGTGGAGTTGGGTCAAACGGTAACGCATCGAACCGAATAATATAAATATTTGTGAAAGACCTGTTTTCTTCTTTACTTTATCTGATTATTCCATGATATTAATCCGATCACATCTGATTGAATAGGGAACATCAAATATACGCTATTATTGCATCATAAGGAGTAGAATATGGGAAAATCGAGGGAATTTAAACACGAAACCCGGCAGGATGTTCAGGAAATAGCCCAGTACCTGCGGGACCTTGCCTCTGGTTTTGAAAACGGTTCAATTACCCTGAACAGCGACACGGAGCAGATTACCATGAATCCTGAGGGTATCGTTAAGATGGAAGTAAAATCCAAGGTCGATGACGAAAAGGGTAAAATGGAGCTGGAACTGAAATGGAGTGAAAACAAGGACACCCAGCTTCATATCAGCTCAGGATCAGAATAAAGCTTTTATACTGATTTCACGTTATTCTCGTCAAGTCTGGTTCAGCGGGAGATGGTTCAGGAATCCCGCTTGTGTAGTCCTTGAAACCGGAAGCGGAAAAGAGGGCTCCGATTATGAAGATCAAGAGGGATCCGAATAGATACGAGGGGTCGAACTGTTTCATGATTCCGCTGAACTGCCCTCCCACCGCGGAACCGAGAAACTGTGACGCGTTGAATATGCTGAGTATTGTCCCCTTGAGGGTGTTGTTCGGAAAACGGGAGACAGCGGCGGGCAGTATGGGGGAGAGTATGCAGTGTCCCACGTATATGAGCATGAATGATGTGAAAAGAAATTCGATTGACTGAGAGAAAACCGCTGCCACAAGACCGATCAGTTCAATACCTATTCCAAGGTACAATACCGTTACCGTTCCATGCCTGTCCGCCGCCTTGGCAAAAATGAACATGCAGACCGTGCCGACGATGCTCATGGGAAGCAGAATTTTCGCCATGGCGGCCGTGCCAATCCGCTCCTTAAGAAGTATGGGCATGATAAAAAATACTGATATGAGGGTAACGTGGGTCAGGAACCCCACGATGTTGAGACGCACCAGGTCTGAATTCGTCAGTATTTTCTTAATGGACACCCGGTCAATGTGGATTTCTTCATCAAAGCCGGGACGTTCCTCGAACCCGGAGTTTCTTAGAAAAAGGCCCGTATAGATAACGGCAAGCGCGATCAGTGCGGCGCAGGTATAAAAGATAACCCGGTAACCGAAATAACCGGCGAGGGGGGCGCTCAGTGAAAAGCCGGCGATTGTGGCGAGGCCGAAACTGATCCCTATGAACGAGAGGGCCCTGTTTCTCTTGTTGACCTCTATGCCGTCGGTAATCCATGCCATGGCGATGCCAAGCACCGCCCCGGCCCCGGCCAGGAACCGTGAAGCAATGAGCTGGTAGATGTTTCTTGACATGCCGGAAAATACGGTTCCCAGAAAGTATATGGTGAGGCCCAGGAGGAGGGCCTGCTTCCGCCCCCACCGGTCGCTGAGGCGTCCCATGGGAACCAGGAATATCGTCTGGGAGAGGCCGAATATGCCAACCGCGAGTCCGGCCAGGGCTTCGGTCGATCCCTTTATCTCTATGGCAAAGAGTGAAAAAATCGGAATGACCAGGGATATCCCGAGCATCCTGATAAACATGAGGAGGCTCATACCGCCGATTATTCTTTTCTCTTCCCTGGTAAAATCAGACTGCACGGCTCTGACCCCGGGTATTTTTTTTCTCGGTCTTTTCATTAACATGGGCGCGGATCACAGCCCTGATTTCCCGTATTTTTTCTGAATCCGGGAGTACCGTGAAAAGGGTATCGATATATTTTTTTTCGGCGATGATTTCGAAGGTCCGGGGGAAGTTTACGTCGAAAACCCATCCCGCCTGGAGGAGTTTGAAATCACTTTCTGTCCTGAGATGATTCATGTCAACTATACGGCGGTTCATCAGGTCAGTGTACACTTCGTCTGACACGTCCCCTCCCATGGGGAGTTCATAGATGACTGCCGGGTTGAGGGGTTTTTTGTCGAGATAGGTCTCCAGGGAGACACGGAATATGTCAACCTTGTCAGCGTCCCTGAGAAGCCTTGTGTAAAACAGCTGCTCTTTCGTACCATCATCAGGTATGGTCTTTTTGTTGTGGTTCCGAACGGTAAAAAGGATTATTCCGGCAGTTTCATTGCTGAGATCGGCGAGTACCCTGTTGTCCATTAGTATTTTCGCGCCGAGATCGCCGTGGTCAACGGATTTCCTGTCTGAGAAGGTGCTGTACCGCTTGAACTGTTCGAATCTTCCCACGTCATGTAAAAGGGCGCAGGCCTCGGCGGTGTTGCGTTTCCCTTCAGTGAGACCGGCGCTCTCACCGATGTCACGGGCAAGCCGGCACACCATCCAGGTATGATCCACCTTCACCCTGTTATTCGTCTTCTGGAGCGCGGATTCGGGATGAAAGGAGCCAACGTAATTCAGGTACCATTCTTTCAGGCTTTTTAATTCTTCACTGCGTACCATGGCAGGTAACCTAATACGGGTCCGGGGGCATATGTAAAGGTATTTTTTAATCGGAATTTTCTTCTTCGAGAAAAAGGCAGCGGCATTCGCCCTGGTACATGGTGGCTATGCACCGGTTGCAGGGACCGCACTCAAGGCAGGGTGAACGGTGTTCCGGGTTAATCATTATCCTGTTCAGAAAATCAGGTTCGGCAACCAGGGCCCTGGCCAGGGCGGTGAACTCGAAGTTCCGGTCAAGAATCGTTTCAAAGTCATCACGGGTCATGACTCCACCGACGTAGATAAGGGGAAGGGAGACCGCTTCCCGGATGCGGTCCGCGTCTTCGAGAAAATAGAGCTGTGTGAAGGGGTACCTCTCGATCACGAACCGGTCGAAAAAGAGCATCCCCGCCTTCATGAATGGATTTGTCTGAAAGCCAGCGAGTTCTTTGAAGGGGGGATCCCCCCGCATGACGTACATCGGCGTTTTACTGACGAAACCGCCTGACAGAACCAGTGCGTCGGCGCCGTCCCCTTCCAGGGTCCTGGCAATCTCGATTGACTCATCGAGATCGACCCCCCCCTCGAAGCCGTCCCGCATGTTCATCTTGACGACAACGGCCATGTCGCTCCCCGCGGCACGGCGAACCTCCTCCATGACCGCCCGCATGTATCGCATCCGGTTTTCCAGGGGACCGCCCCACCGGTCGGTTCTCCTGTTGGTGTAGGGGGAAAGGAACTGGCTTATCAGGTAGCCGTGGCCGGCGTGTATCTCAACCGCGTCAAAACCCGACTCCCGGGCCAGGTTGACCGCGCTTCCGAAGGCGGAAACCGATTCCTCGATGTCAGCTTCGCTCATTCTTTTCGGCTTGATCATGCCGTAAATGTTGAATTTTCCTGACGGCGACAGGGCCCGCTGTCCGCTCACCTTACGGTCTGCCATGTTTCCGCAATGTCCGAGCTGTACCGAAACAGCGGCCCCTTCCCGGTGAACGGAATCGGTCAGTTTCTTGAATTGAGAAACCACGTCTGGTTTCATTGTCGCCTGGTGAGAGAATGAACGGCCGTTGTCCGAAACCGCAACATAGGCGACAGTGGTCATGCCGGCACCCCCGGCCGCGACAGCGGTATGGTAATCGATAAGAGACTGCGACGGCCTTCCCCCGGGGCACATTCCCTCGAAGGCAGCAGCTCGGACAGCCCGGTTTTTTAGAGTAAGGGGCCCGATGGCTGCCGGTTCGAAAAGTTTGCTTTTTATTTGCAGCATGTAAGCGATTTTAAAATATCGGCATGTTACGTCAACCGAAAGTAGGATCAAACCCGGTTTTTCGCTTGAAAACAAGTGGTTTGATATAACAATGAGTTCAGGAAAACAGATTTTGACCGTTTTGGACTTCTGACCGGCAGAGTATACCATGAAAAGAGGCAACTATTACCGGGGAAAGACGGCAATCGTGACCGGCGGGGCCATGGGCATCGGGAGGGCATTGTGCGAAATCCTTGCCCGGGCCGGCGCCTTTGTAATCGTTGCGGACATCGAACATACTGCGGCTGAAGAGGTTGCTGAAAGCATACGGTCCGCTGGAAGGAATGCAGAGGCGGTTTATCTTGATGTGCGGGATGCAGGCGCCTTTGAGAAACTTGCGCGGAAAACTGCGGCCGATCACGGCATGCTTGACTTCCTTTTTAACAACGCCGCGGTGAGCATTACCGGCGAGGTACGGGACTTTGAATACCGCCACTGGAACACGATTATCGACACCAACCTCCATGGCGCCCTCAACGGAACTGTTCACGCGTACCGGGTCATGGTTAATCAGGGCCACGGCCATATCGTGAACATATCGTCCCTGGCGGGACTCGCCCCCTTCGCCCTGAACATTCCCTACACCGTGGCAAAGTACGGG
The DNA here is from genome assembly GCA_964514165.1 of uncultured Leptospirales bacterium. Taxonomy (GTDB): domain Bacteria; phylum Spirochaetota; class UBA4802; order UBA4802; family UBA5550; genus CAZEPS01. The sequence goes on along the minus strand of CAZEPS010000067.1, from coordinate 766 downwards.
CTTGTGGGGCTCTCCCGGTCGCTCCGGTACGAGGGGGCCGCCCTCGGGGTCAGGGTGACCGTTGTCTGCCCCGGCATCGTGGACACCGGGTTCTACCACCGGACCAAAATCGTGAACGGGGAAGGCGACTTCTACCTGGCGCGGCTTCCGAGGCGGATGATTACCCCTGAAGAAGCGGCCGGGAAGATACTGTCCGGCGTCGCGAAGAACCGGTCCCTGGTCGTCTTCCCCTTTCACGCGAAACTCCTCTGGCTGCTTAACCGGTTGTTTCCCTTTGTCATGGGTGGGATAAACCGGCGACTCATCCGTGAATTCAGAAGCGTCAGGTTTGACCGGAATTGAGGCTGAGAAACACCATCCCTTTGCGGTCAGGGAGGAACACGGCGCAGTTTCCCTCCGTGAAATACCTGTCCCGGAACTCCCCGGTCAGGGGAGTGAAGAAAACCACCCGCCGGATGTCCTTTTCAGGGAACCGCTTGCCGTTGATCCTGAACTCCCCGCCGTGAAGATACTGCTTTAAGGCTCTGACCCCTTTCTTCCTGATCTCAGGGAAATCGTCCCTTCTCAGGGGCCGGGGAAAACGGTGGTCTTTTGCCGTTTGGCACCAGTCCCAGGTGACACAGTCGAGATAAAAGTCTTTCATTGATTTATTGCAGCTGGTTAAAAATTTCAGGATGAGCTTGATTCGCTCTTCTGTTTGCCGGGGGATTTTTTCCTGAGATTCGATAAGGTAGTGGTTTAACGCGAGAAAGAAGCGGAAGGGGGA
>CAZEPS010000066.1:0-17625 GCA_964514165.1 uncultured Leptospirales bacterium | reverse complement strand
TGGGCCCCGCGGCGGTGGCAGGTCTTGATGGCAAGGAGGGAGTAGGACCGCATGCAGTGGGTCATCATGGTTATCTGGGCCCGGTCCGGGAAAAGGTAGTCCCGGTTCTTCCGCATGCGCTTGATGAAACTGAAGATATAGTCCCACCGTCCGCAGTTCAGCCCCGCGGAGTGATCCCGGAGCTCGTAGAGAATCTCGTCCATCTCGAAGGCGGCCATGATGGTCTCGATGAGGACCGTGGCCTTGATGGTGCCATTCGGAATTCCGAGCTCTTTCTGAGCAAGGACGAATACGTCGTTCCAGAGCCGGGCCTCGAGATGGCTCTCCATTTTGGGAAGATAGAAATAGGGACCGGTCCCGCTGGCGAGAAGGTTTTTGGCGTTGTGAAAAAAGAAGAGGCCGAAGTCGAAGAGGGAGCCGGAAACCGGGACCCCGTCAACCTCGACGTGCTTCTCGGGGAGGTGCCATCCCCGGGGACGCACGATGAGGGTGGCGGTCTTGTCATTGAGTTTATACTCCTTCCCCGCTTCACTGGTGAACCCGATGGTTCGGTCCACCGCGTCCCGGAGGTTGAGCTGCCCCTGGATTGTCCCTTCCCAGGCGGGTGAATGGGCGTCCTCGAAGTCGGCCATGAAGTGGGTCGTCCCGGAGTTCAGGGCGTTGATGACCATCTTCCGGTCTACTGGGCCGGTTATCTCGACCCGGCGGTCCCGCAGGTCAGCGGGCACCGGGGCGATTTTCCAGTCACTCTCACGGACCTCCCGTGTATCCGGGAGAAAGCCGGGGACCATGCCGGCGTCCAGCTTCTCCTGGACCTCTTCCCTCCGTTTCAGGAGATCCCGCCTGAGGCCGTCGAATTCCCGGGCAAGTTTCCCAACGAAGGCCAGGGCCTCGGGGGTGAGGATCCCGTTAAATCCATCCTTCATTGGTCCTTTTATCATAATTCCATCATCAATGGAACTCATGTTTTCCTCCTCACCGGTCAGTATGATGTATGCGGCCCTGAGTTCAGTCTATAATCACAATGCTGAATCAGTATGGACGGAAGTCTCTTCTTCCACAATAACCGGATCTGTCTTAATTGTGCGCTTGTGATTTTAAAGTTAGCACTCTTCAGTAGAGATGTCAAGCCCTTGTCGTCTGCAGGTGAAAAATTTCGTTATTATTTCAAATCTGAACTTATTCCAGTTTACAATGTTGCGCATATGTTATAATACCCCCCCCGGCCAATTTCTGAGGATATATTTCCTTGACACAGGATGAAACATAGCTGTACATTTAATATCTAACAGGGTAAATCCATGAAAGGCGGCGCCTATGAAAGGAGATAAAATTCAGTATGATAATGGGGTATTGACCGTACCCGAAAACCCGATCATCCTGTTCATAGAGGGAGACGGTACCGGACCAGACCTCTGGAGACCGACCCGGCTCGTCCTGGAAACGGCAGTAGAAAAGGCCTACGGCGGCTCTAAAAAAATTGCCTGGATGGAAATCCTGGCAGGGGAAAAGGCGTACAACAGGGTGAAGCAGTGGCTGCCGGAAGAAACCCTTGATAAAATACGGGAATACAAGGTTGCCATAAAGGGCCCTCTCACCACCCCGGTGGGGGGCGGCATCCGGAGCATCAACGTGGCCCTTCGCCAGAAGCTGAAGCTCTACGCCTGCGTGCGGCCGGTGAAATACCTTCACGGGGTCCCCTCCCCGGTGCGGGAGCCTGAAAAGGTGGACATGGTCATCTTCCGGGAAAACCTCGAAGACGTGTACGCCGGCATCGAGTGGAAATACGAATCCCCGGCAGCGAGAAAGATAATCGACATTATTCATTCCGAGACCGACATCGAGATACCGGAAGGAGCCGGCATCGGGATCAAAACCATAAGCAGAATAAACACGGCAAACCTGGTGCGCCGGGCGGTTCAGTACGCCCTCGATTACGGCTACCGGAACGTGACCCTGGTCCACAAGGGGAACATCATGAAGTACACCGAGGGGGCCTTCCGTGAGTGGGGTTACGAGCTGGTGAAAAGCGAATTCCGCGACCAGACCATATCAGAGGACGAGCTCTACAACGAGCACAACGGCACCTGTCCCGAGGGGAAGATCGTGGTAAAAGACCGTATCGCCGACGACATGTTCCAGCAGATACTCCTGAAGCCCGACCTGTACGACGTGATAGCGGCCCCGAACCTGAACGGGGACTACCTGTCGGACGCCCTGGCCGCCCAGGTCGGGGGGCTCGGCCTCTCTCCCGGTGCCAATATCGGGGACAGCGAGGTCATGTTCGAGGCGACCCACGGCACCTCGCCGAAATACGCCGGCCAGGACAAGGCGAACCCGAGCGCCATGATTCTTTCCGGGGAGATGATGCTCCGGTTCCTCGGGTGGAACGAGGCGGCCGAGATGCTCCGTGCCGGAATCGAAAAAACAATTCTCGAGAAAAGGGTCACCTTTGACCTGCACCGGAAACTGGAAGGGGCGACGTTACTCAAGAGTTCCGAGTTCGGGGAGGCGATAGCGGGGAATATCGGGTAAAAAAAAATCCCCTCCCGGGGTTTTCCTGTGTCTTGTCAGTTTAGAATTAGACCCGACAATGAGCCGTCAAATCAATCGACATAGGTCAGAACGCTGATCGGTTCGATAATCTCCCTGATATTCACGTAATTCTTCAACGTGACAATGAGGGGCCTTGTCACCCTCTGCTTGCCGTTGCCAATGATCACCCCTGAGGCAGAGGTAATCGAGCGCCTCCTCGCCGTTTTTGACGGCCACCACCTTGTTCGCCACCTTGTTTTGTTCGAGCGCCCGCAGTGTCAGCTCGACATCGGCCGGATTGTCCTCGGCCAGCAGGATGATTTTTTCGTCGGTCATTTCTCAAACCTCCTTTTCGTCGCGTCCCCCGGGAACCGTAAAAAAGAATGACGCACCCCTGCCCACTTCGCCCTCGGCCCAGACGCGGCCCCCGTGCCTCTCGATGACCCGGTGCACTGTCGCCAGGCCAATGCCCGTGCCCGGATATTCGGCCGCGTCGTGCAGGCGCTGAAACACCCCGAAGAGCTTGTCCGCGTACCGCATGTCGAAACCGGCGCCGTTGTCCCGCACATAAAAAACCGTCTCATTCTCCGCGGCGTACGAACCCATCTCGATGCGGCCCCGGTCCTTCCCGGCGGTGAACTTCCACGCGTTGCCCTGAAGGTTGGCGAGGGCCGACCTCATAAGCGATTTATCACCCGTGACCGAGAGCCCGGGCGGGACGACATCCCTGCCGAAGCTGGTCCTGGTCGAGATCTGCAGGCGTTTCGGCCCTCGGCCACCGCGCGAAAAAATTAATTTAGCTGGATTGATGGTTTAAATGATGAGAAAGCCCCTTCCGGGGCTTGTCTGCCATGCACGCCAGCCAAAACTCGAACCTGGGACCTGGGGCTTAAAAGGCCGTTGCTTTATACAGCTGAGCTACTGGCGGATACACTGCCTCATTATACTTGACAACACAATTCAAAGTTGTCATTGTACGATAAAATGAAAGTACGGGAAAGTTTCACCTGTATCCTGGGAAGAGATAAAGAAACAAATAAAATACAATGCCTGCTATAACTTTTCACCCTGACGCGCATTTTGAAATACAGGACGCCTATTCATGGTATGAGAATTAATCATAAGGATTAGGAAATAATTTCATAGATGAACTTGAATCAGCGTATATCGCGATTGATAAAATGCCCCAGGCGTGGCCTCTAGTAACCAGAAATATTCACCGGTATATTCTGAAGAGAGTTCCTTTTGGAATATTTTATATAATAAACGGCAAAGAATTACAGGTTGCCCACGGTATACTCAGTTGCCGAAGTAGCCAGGATCATCAATTCCACGAACTATCTTAAAAATCAAACAATACGAATGCTCCCCTACTCTTCCGGACTGCGTGTCAGAGAAGTGGTTAATCTCAAAGCGGAAGATATTATTCGTGATACAATGCGGCTACTCGTGCTCTTAAGGCGTGTAGAGAGCTTTATGGAATTCTTAATAACACGAATCGGCCAATTGACTGGCGTGATATCCTGATAGAAAAAACAGGTTTTGATTTTTCGATTTGTCCGGAATGCGGTGAAGGCAGGCTTGTTCTGGAGAAAGTTTTACCTGGGAGGTTCAGAGCTCCTCCGTGAGTTTTATCTTTGTTAGGTTTAATGAATTGAAAAAACAGTTCTACTCTTTTTGATACCTGTACGGGGAGCGAATCGTTGCGTCTTGATGAATATTTATTTTCTTAAGAAACTGCAGTTCACTCTCAGCAAAAAGTGATTGCTGATACATGCACGTATGCTGCATAATGCGCTTTATCGGTTGCTGTGCCTGTACCGTTTTCACGGAAATGTTCACTCACAGGGACCGGTACTTAAAATTTTTACAGAGATGTTCAGTCCCTTTTTACAGGGCCTCCCTGCTGTGGCAAGCCGGTATCTTCCTGAAAAGGAGCTCTCTGAGATTGCGGTTTCTTCCAGGGACTTCCTCCGGGAGGAGGTTATTGACTTAAAAAGGGAGAACGGTTATTCTTCCGGAAAGTCGGTTCTCAGTTTTTTTTAAAACGGGCTGGAACCGTTAAACGGGATTTTTAAAACCATGACTTCATTTGATATCATCGAAGTGGGCCGCATGATTGTCTGTTCCCACATTCTTCTTTTTCTGGGATTAATCCTGCCCCCCTTACGGTCCTGGGACAGGGTCTATATTGGAATGATTGGATTTGGAGCCGTCGCGTTTTACCTGGTGCCGGTCCTGTTCAATCATAATGCCCACAGGCTGTTGATGTTCCCCTTTGTTGTCCTGCAGGCAGGCATGACTTTCTGGCTCTGGATGTTCGCCCATGCGACAAGAGATTCATCATTTAAACCGCGCATCTGGCACTGGTGATACTCCTGCTTAAACTCATTGTGACTGTTTTCTTTATAAACGCCTTCAGGAATAATATATTCTCCTTTATTGCAGATGAGATGATGGTTCTGCATTTCATTATACCCGTTTTATTTAATCTTATACTCATCGTTGCTGCCGTATTTGTTGCCGGACATCATCTTAATGATGAGCTTGACGATTCCGCTAGAAGGCTGCGGCAGCTCTTTATTTATTATAGTGCCGGTGCGTTTCTGTTATCTCTTATGGTTTTTGTTGTTAAAGGATCCATTGGGGGGTATAGCCGCGGTTGGCTGGGGGTGCTCTTTGGAATGATAATCATAATCAATCTTCACCTCCTCTATGCCCGGTCATTAAAGCAGAAAAAACGCTTTGTCCTGGCAAACCTTACTGATACGGCCCGGGAAGCAGACATTACCATTGAGGACCGGGCCCTTTCCATTCGCATTACAGAATGCTTCACGGCGGAAGAGTACTTCCGCGTTGAGGGGCTTACCGTGACAATGCTGGCGGAACATCTGGCAGAAAAGGAATACAAGGTCCGGGTAGCAATCAACCAGGTCCTGGGTTACAGAAACTTCAATGTCTTTTTAAATGAGTACCGAATTGCCGCAGCCAAAAATGCACTCCTGGAAAACCTGGAACTGCCGGTTCTGCAGTTATCAATGGACCTGGGATACAGATCTCTGGCGGGCTTTAACAAGGCCTTTAAGGACAACACCGGTCTTACGCCTACCGAATATCGCCGCCAGAACAATCAGCATTGACTAAAAAAGTACAGACATATTCCGCAATATGGTGGCTGCTGACATACCCTTTTATTATCTTCTATTGGAAATACGTCATGGTGCAAAAGAATGATCATGCATAGAATCACATACATATTGATACTGATGCTTATAATTGGATGTACAACATCTGATAGCGGTGATGATGAAGACATTACAAGCATGGCCATTGCACAGTCTTCACGGAGAAATGAGTTAATTGCCCAGTATGGACTGACTGCCGACCAGACCATTAACATCTCCGGTGTAACCAGAGAGTATCATATACTGGTACCGGATAATCATGTAAACGCTCCCATTGTTTTTCTTTTCCATGGCCTGGGTGGAGACTTTAACTCCCTTATTGGACTGTTCGGAAACAGTGCCCCCTTCCGGGTCTGGATTGATATTGCCCACCAGGAGGAGATCATTCTGGTCATACCCAACGGACTCTATACTCTTTTCTTGAGAAGGGGTTGGAACAGCTGTATAGGGGAACCTCCTGTAAATCAAGGAAAGGATGATGTCCAATTCATCAGCGCATTGATAGACCGTATCGTGAATAATTATCAGGCGGACGGGGACCGGGTATACGCCAACGGAACCTCTAATGGCGGTTTTTTAAGCATTAAACTGGCACGGGAAATACCGGATAAAATAACCGCCTTCGCGTCAATGCTGGCAACTCATGCTGTTAATTCAACATGTGAATCTTCAGATGTACCTGTTTCCGCGTTGTTCATGAATGGAACAGCAGACCCCATTGTGGCCTATGAAGGGGGCACGGTTATGAACGGCAACGTAGAACTTTACTCGACTGAAGAGACCATTGATTACTGGGTAAGCAGGAACGGAACAGATACATCACCAGAAAAATCCGGTTTTACTGACCTTGACATCAATGACAGCAGTACGGTGGAAAGGTATACGTACAGAAACGGCATCAATGGTTCGGAAGTAGTTTTATATAAAGTCATTGGCGGCGGACATGCAAATCCGAGCAGATTAGAACGGTATAACAGTATTGAAATATCGAAGCGGGGCAACCAAAACGGGGACATAGAGATGGCAGATGAGGTCTGGAATTTTTTTAAGGATAAGACAAAATAGACCGACAAATTCCGCGATATGGTTGCTGTCGCTATAAAAATTTACTTTACCTGGCATTACGCAAGGAGAATAACATGAAAATATAATATTTATCAGTACTTATTACCCTTCTGCTCATACCTGTCCTTTCCCACGGAGGGCCTTCCTATTCATCACTTGCGGGTACCTGGATATTAAATAAAGAGGCATCTAAAAACTTCGAGGCATTTATGGATTTCCAGGGCATGTCATTACTTAAAAAAACAGCAATAATGTCACTTGATGTTACTCAGGAGGTGAGTGTGTCTTCTAATGTATTCAGCATTAAAGTAATCACCACAATGAAGACCGGAAGTTCTAAACTCTATGCGGATGGAAAGTACCATAAAGCGAAGAACATGAAAGGTGATTACTATTCAGTTAAATGCACACCAATTAAAAATGGTATTCTCATAGTGAATAAACCCGATGAACAAGAAGGAGTCAAGTCAGTAACCAAAAGATACACCGAAGGAAATCGGATGAATATTCATATAACAATAACAAAACCGAATGGCGAAAGTGTCTCCGCAACACGGGTCTTTGACCGGGTAAAGTAGCAGCCATGTAATGGAGGATGATATGTTCAGCAGGGAACGGGCGGTTAAGATCAGCTCAATAGTACTTTTCTGTCTGGGAATAGTGGACCTTCTCAGAGGATTGGCGCATACATCTTTCATCAAATGTGCATCGATTACTATCGCGAAGATGCCCCATCATCCTGACGCCCTGATGATGATGTGCGTCTTTGGCAATTCTAATTTCTTGCAGCATGGATATTTTGCAGAAGTAAGAAGATCCAATGCCCAGGATTATCAAAAGCTGTTTCACGGCTCTGTCTTTCATGTCTTAGATTCTCTTTCTAAGAATCCGCAGTTCCCTCTCAGCAAAAAGTGATTGCTGATACAGGTGAACATTCTACATAATGAGTTTTGTACGAATCTGCTTCGCGGAAGTTTCAGACACTGCATACCTGATATAATTTTTACTGCAAGAACATTTCTTTCATTCTACCCCTATAGATGTATCATCCGGTAATCAAAATTACTGGAGGTGCATTATGCATTCAATACTCACAAAACTGAGAGAAAACTGTGAATAAAAGTTGTCAATCTATTTGTATACGCAGGGCTGTGGCATCATCAATAAACTTCCATTTTTTACCGGTTAGAGATGCGTAGTCTTTCTGCAGTAATGCTACAAGATTTTGCGTGGTGGATGGCATAATTTCCTTAATTACATCGGTCATGTGATCAACGGAATATACCGTACCATCGGAAAGGGGTAACTCAAAAAGACCATCGGAAAACAAGTAAAGTGTGGAACCGGGGCCAATCTCCCAGGCGGTTTCAGTGTAGGTTGATTCATGACTTATTCCCACAATACGTCCCCTTGCCTTGACCTGGCTCAGGGTATTATTATTTACGAGTATCTGGCAGTGGTGACCGGCCGAACTGTAAGTTAATAGTTTTCTGTCAGGGGAGATGTCTGCAACAATCCCAGTGAAGTAGATCTGCATTTCCTGGTACAGGGTGGCAAAAACATGATTGATAGTTTCCATTAGAATACCTGGGGAGTCGGAGGTATGCTTATTAATGGTATACACATCGTGAATGATCATGGTTACCATGGCTGCCTGGATCCCGTGGCCCACTGCGTCAGCCAAAAAGACTCGAAGTGTATTGTCCTTGAGAACAGAAATATCATACAGGTCCCCGCCTATCTGGTTGAGAGGCTGATACATGGTGTCAATGGTTATGCCTTCAGGGAGCCGGGACAGGTCTGGAAGAATACTTTTTTGGATGGCACGTGCAACTGTCAGGTCATCATTTATCACGGAGAGGGTATTGGTGACAGTGTTATAGGCCTGTTTCAGCTCTATGGATTTATGTTCAAGCTGTGTATTGATGGCCGCAAAGTGTTCAGCCTGTTCAGCTTTTCGAATGGTACGTTGCTGTTCTTTGAGCAGGATAATGGAAAACACCAGCAGGAGTGATGGGTAACTTATAAACAGGAAATAGCTGTCGTCATAAATGATGTGGGAAATGGCCAGTGCGTCATGTGCAATACCTGCCATAAAGAATAAATAACCTCCAAAGATAAGACGAGCATAGCGTGCCTTTTTCAGAACCGCAATTATAATAATAATACCCAGTCCAAGCTGCATTAGAAATGCCAGTATCGAGATGGCCAGGTAATCATTGGGTGACAGGAGTTCGTTCAGGGAATGTCCTGCAAAGGCTATGCACACAATAGTTATCACCATGGCTGACAGAATGATGCGGGTTAAGCGTTTGTACATATCCAGGACCCGTTCCATGAATGTGAATATCAATGCCATTTCAACACCCATGAGGGTATAGTATAGTTTTTCCTTTAAAGCAAAGGAGATGCCAAAATCAATAAGGTAAAAATGCATAGAGAGGGCGGCCCACAGGAGGTTCATGACGCTGAAGTGAAGAGCAAGGGTTTCAGTGATATGGAAGAAGAAATAACTCATTGCCAGCATCCCAAGAATAAAGGTGAAGATACCGGTGGCCATGGGGAGATGCCTGTCCCCGAAGTCCTTCCATCTCCAGTAGTTTCGAACCTTCTGCAGTTCATCTATGAAGGGAACATTTTTCAGCCACGGGTCGTAATTGGAGTGTACCATTATGGCCAGGTTTATCGTTCTGGTATGGTTTTCTTTTATGGGAAGATGGTAATACCGGTGGTAATTCCATGTGGGCAGGTAATCGGGCATCTCCTTTCCGTGTTTGCCTATAAGGATGCTATCCAGCCAGACATGGTCAACCGATGAAACCTTGCCAAGGTAAAGGGCCAGGTCCTGGTGTGACAGGTGTTCGGGCAGGGTAATGGTTTTTTTCAGGCACAGGTATTGCTGGTCATTTTTTTTCGGCCGCCTGTGAACAATATCCAGTGCTGGCCAGGAAGGGTCTATGTCCGGGGAACGGCAAACGTCCATGTCTGAGGTGTAACTGTAGCTCCATCCACTGTCAATAACATGGGCGGTTTCCGGGGCACACGAGGTAATCAACCCGGCGAGAATGATTAAAGGCAGAATCATTTTCCACATAACGTATCATGGCTACTGAAATAAATATATGTAAAGATTAATTTATCATTTTCTTTGTGGAAAGTTCTCTGCTAAAAGAGAAAAAGGAATGACACAAAGTGTTAAAATGGATACAAGATGCCTGCACTGAGCTGCGTCGAAGTGTCTCATGAGATGCCTCCTGTATGGGAAATATAATAGATTATATGAATGTTACAAAGTTTTTGTCTCTTTTTACTAGTCCAGGCTAGCCGGGATTAGCAGTGTGTGTTTAAAATTTTTTCTTAAGAAAATGCAGTCCACTCTCAGCAAAAAGTGGTTGCTGATACATGCAAGTATGCTAATAATGCGCTTTATCGGTTGTCCAGTGAGTTCCGTTTTCACGGAAATGTTCACTCACAGGGACCGGTACTTAAATTTTTTGGTATGGACAGCGCTGAAGATTCAACAAGCAACATTGCCGTTATCAGGGCCAATGTTCCTCTTGCTGAAATGCTTCGGTACACCATTGAACTTCGCGGTATGACCAGCGGCAAAGCAGCCTTTGAGATGCAGTTCTCTCACTATGACCCGATCTCAGGCCGCATTGCTGATAATGCCGCCCATAAAAAACAGCTTGAAGATGAGGCTAATAAGTAAAAAAGGTCTATGACACTATTTTTTTAGTTCTCCATCCTCTTCATGCCTACTTCTTTGGCCACTTCATTAAGTGTATCAAGGGCAAAGTGAATCTGTTCTTCTGTGTGGTCACTGGTGACACAGAACCGAAGCCGAGATTGGCCCCGGGGTACAGCCGGATATACAGCGGGTACCACAAAGACTCCTTTCTCTTGTAAGATGCGGCAGATGTTCATGGCGTGAAATTCATCACCCACCATTATGGGAATGATGGCTGTTTCACCGGCCAGGCAGATGTCGAAGTTGTGTTTTCTCGCCCGGTCTACAAAGGTTTTGATGTTCCTCTGTAGCTGTTCAATCATGGAGTGGTCTCTTTGCAGTAACTCAATAGATTTTAATGCTACTGCTGCGTTTGCCGGTGTGATGCCGACGCTGAAGACAAAACCGGGCAGGTTGTATTTCAGGTACTCAATGATTGACTTGTTGGCGGCCAGGTATCCGCCGCAGCTGCCGATACCCTTGGAGAGGGTGCCCATTTTAATATCAACATCATCGGGGGCCAGGTTAAAATGTTCATCCACCCCTTTACCCGTTTTACCGATGACGGCAACCGAGTGAGCTTCATCAACCATGAGAAAGGCGCCGTATTTTTTCTTAATGCGTACAAACTCGTCAATGGGGGCTATATCGCCGTCCATGCTGTAGGCACCTTCGACAATGATAAGTACCTTTCGGTAGTATTTTCGCTGCGATTCCAAAATGTTTTCAAGCGCTTGAAAATCATTATGGGGGAAGGCCTTGCTTGGACTTTTAGAAAGGCGGCACCCCTGATCAATTGAATTGTGAGACAGGGCGTCATAGACTATAAGGTCATTTTCATCACAGAAATTTCCCACGAAGGTAACATTGGTTGCATGGCCCGATACGAGTACTATGGCGGCTTCGGTCTGCTTCCATTTCGCCAGTTCATCTTCCAGCTGCTGGTACAGGGTCTTGTCACCGGTGAGAAGACGGCTGCCGCTGGCAGAAGATCCGTATTTTTCAAGGGCGTCGATGCCGGCCTTAACCGTCTCTGGATGGCCTGAGAGGCCGCAGTAGTTGTATGATGCGAAATTGAGAATGTCTTTCCCGTCAATTACCGACGTGTCTTTTACTACTGAATCGTGCTTTTTGAAGTAGGGATTGTAGTCAGACATGCTGAGTAATGTTTGAAAGGCCCGGTATTCGTCACTTTCGGTGAAGTCTGTTACGGGTTCTTGTTCAGTGAGGGGCTGGTTTGTTGCCGGTCCATGGCTTCGGTTATGCACCTGCTTGTCTATTTCAGTTGCCAGCTCTTTTACGTTGGTACATTGGAGGAGTACTGTATCGGGAATGAAAATTTTGAATTTCTTCTCCAGTTCATTTGCCAGGGTTATGGCGTCGAGACTGTCGCCTCCGAGTTTGTTGATAAAGTGGTCTTCGTCACCAATTGAGCCTGGAGATTTGCTCAGTATCTCTCCAAAGAGTTCGCGAACTTTCTCCAGGATATTTGGGTCAATGACGTATTCCACCTTGTCTGCACTTTCAGTGGCCAGATTCTCTCCAGGTTCATCGAGGGGGTACATGGGCCATTCGTTATTTTCTATTGCTGTAATGACCTTATTGCGCTGTGTCTTCATGCTGGTGGTAATGGGAAGCGCCTGTTTTGAAACATAGAATTCTTGCACTCGTTTATAGCCGGGGAGCCGGTTGTTGACCGTGTGTATCTCATTAGATATTTTTTTGAGGTCACGGTCATTTTGCATTTCCCGTGATATGTTTAAAAGCATGACGATTTTTTCATTTGCATTATCACTCTTGAGTCCGAAAATGGTATACTCGTCGATGCCGGCAACATTCAGAAAGTGGTCTTCAAGTTCATCGGGATATACATTCTCACCTGAGGCGAGAACTATTGTATCTTTTGATCTTCCCATACAGAACAGACGGCCGTCAGATTCAATGCGCGCGATGTCACCGGTGGCAAACCATCCCTCTTCATCTATGAGGGATGCAATGAGTTTGCCGTCTTTCAACCTGCCAATATGCATGATATCGCCGCGGAGATGAAGTTCGCCGGTACCAGTATATTGCTTGCTATTATCAGCGGTCTGTACCGCTGCTTCAATACAGGGAATACCGGTACTGCCGCTCATTCGCCTTTTACGGTCATCCCCCGCTTCAGCGCAGATAATGCCCGTTTCGGTCATTCCATATCCGCCCTTAATGGGTAATCCAAAGGCCGTCAGGAGGCGGTTGTTCTCGGGTGAGAGGTAAGCCCCGCCATAGGCAACGGAATGTATGGCGGTTCCCAAAAGTTTTTCATGGAGGCTCTTAAAAAGTTTACGGCAGGCGAACTTTTGTCCCTTGACCGGTGAAACGGTCTGAACAGCCAGGCTCAAGTTTACCATGGCCTTAAAGACGGCGCGTTTAACCGGTGATGCCTTTGCTACTTCAGCCAATACTTTTTTGATAATGTTATTCCACATAAGAGGAACTGAAGGTATATGGGTTACACCGAAGCGCCTGCTCGTTTCCAGAACCGATTCTGGCGCCCGGTCTGGAATGTAGATAAAAGTGCTTCCGCAGACAGCATACATGTTAAGAATAGCAATGAATCCGAATATATGATAAAAGGGGAGGAACGCCAGTATGCGTACTTCATTGTCCCACATGAGAAAGGGGCTCTTTTCAAAGGTGCCAGCGGAGTGGTACAAATTGCCGGCAACGGCCCTGCCGTCATAGACATAAATGCGTGACTGGGCAGTGGTGCCCGAAGTGCAGTAGGCGAGGTAGTCGCCCCACCGGGGTTTCCAGTCTTTATCTGGTGTTTTGAGATGGTCCATCAGATATTCACGGTCAATGACCAGTACAGAATCTGAGGTAAATGTTTCGGTTATGATTGCGCCGGCAGCTGATTCTTCTATGATGGATTCCAGGGTTTCCCGTGTTGCTCGAAAGTCCAGGAGAATCGGATTGTATCCTGCCATGAGTATACCCCAGTATATAACGGGCCAGTCAGGGCAGTTGTCAAAGTGGATGCCAATAAATGTCCCCTTGGGGATCTTCTCAAAGACCTTTTGCAGGGTAAAGGCGGTGACTTCACTGCGCAGGGCCATTTCACCATAAGTCTCGTTCTTTTCTAATCCATTTTCAGGATCAATGTATCTGCAATAGACCTTTTCGTCATGGCTTTTTAATATGTTGAATATGTCCTGAAAGCTTCGATTATCTTTCAGTTTGTACATGTGGGCAACTGAACTTTTCATAATTCCAATCCTTATTTATATGAGCATATGAATAGATAGAGAATAGTGATTAACAGGCTCGTTGTCAATACATATATCTTTTTATTGATTTACGGTACTACTTTGCGTTTACGGTGAGCCGCAGCTTCTGCGCCGCTTCCCGGTAGTCTGTGGCGTTGACCCATTTTTTAATTTCTTCTACAGGAATAAGCTCACCAAAGGAAGTGCTGAAGTTCTTTCTCCCATATTTCTTCGCGCATTTTAATTGGTATAATACTTCTCTGAAGATCATCAACTGTGAAATGAATTCTCCCAGAACGCCAATTTTTCTTATGAAATAGAAGAACCGTGTGTTCCCTGGTGTTTTCATGCTGTCAGCGTTAAGACGAATTGGAAGAATGGGATTGTCGGTATTGTTTTCTTAAAAAACTGCAGTGCACTCTCAGCAAAAAGTGATTGCTGATACATGCAAGTATGCTGAAGAATGCGCGTTACCGGTTGCTGTGCCTGTACCGTTTTCGCGGAAATGTTCACTCACAGGGACCGGTACTTAAAATTTATGGTTTAATTCCATAGTACTTGTCGACCAGGGCGTCGAGAGTGTCCCGGCTTAACCACCTGCCGCCGATTACCACGCCCGCCTGGTCGCGGACCGCGGAAATATTTATAAGGGGGTTGGCCCGCAGAAGCAGAAGGTTCGCTTTTTTACCCACTGCGACGCTGCCAAGTTCGGAAGCTTTTCCCAGGGCCTCCGCGCCGGTGCGGCAGGCGGCGACTAACGTATCCATCTCGGAGACTCCCGCTTCTACGAACAGCTCCATCTCCCGGAGGGCCGAAATACCGGGATACACGCCGATGATGTTTGCATCCGTACCGATCATGAGTGGACACCCGCCCCCGTATAGAGCGCCCAGTACGTCGAGGGACAGCCCCATCATATGGGCGGTATATCCTTCCGGTTCGGGATATTCGTTGTCGAAATAATACTCGTGGGCCGTTTTCCAGAGCCACAGAACATGGTCGCGCATATAGGCGTATTCGGGATCAACCCCAAGGTCGGAAAGCCTGCCGGGAGAAGGAATGTTGTCCCAAATGACCGCGGTCGGACAGTTATAGATGCCGGATTCTTTTGTTTTTACGACATAGCCGTCAAGATTCTCCCGGGGGAATTCCAGGGCGGCCTTGTTGTTGTTGATATACCCGGTCATGTGTTCTATTGAGTGGACGGAGGAAGCCAGGATCCGGTCTAAACCCACGGCAAAGGGAACGTGACCGATAACGGGAATATCTAATCCTTCGGCTGACGCAACAATAGCGTCGAATACGTCCACGGAAAGCATATCGTAAATCTTGATAAAATCGTATCCCGCGTTAAAATCGGCCCGGACTGCGGCCGCGGCGGCAGCCGGCGTAGCAACGACTTTGTTAAGAGGACTCACCGGCGGCCTGCCGTCGAGACAAAACCCCGCAGTAAAGATATCCGGGCCGAGGATGCGGCCCTCACGCTGCTTTTTACGCAGGGAAAGGACGTCGGAAAAACCCAAAGCCTTTGTCCAGAACGGCACCTCCGCCATGTGGCGGACCGTGGTAACGCCAAACTTTAAAAACTTGAGCATATCACCGTCGTCGGAAATGTGTACGTGCATGTCGATGATTCCGGGCATTAGATACATACTTCCGCCATCGAGGATGTCAAAACCAGCGGGAACCTCGATGTCGCCGGTAAGTCCGGCGGCCGCAATGAGCCCGTTCTCCACAAGTACAGTCATGCCCGTCTGAAGATCCGGTACGCCCGCCTCCAGGGATATAAGGCCCACATTCGTAATCGCCAATGATTTTAGCGGTTCCGCGAGGATGTCTTTGCTTACCGGACCGAGACCGGCGCACCCGGGAAAAAACAGCGTCGCCACAGAAAGGCAAACCGCAACGAGACCGGTCCTCCACACGTTTATTCGCATCACGATTGCACTTCCTCTCGAATATAATTCAATTTTATATATATCTTTTAGATATATGTCAAGAAAAAATATTCATTTTTTTATAGGCCCCGGCGGCCTTGTTATTATCCTCTTTTTTATGAATACTAAGGTTTCGGGATAAAAGGAGATTGTCATGCTTGAACATAATTTTGTAAAAACCATCGAACAGAGCCTTAAAAGTAATTGGGAACGACCCTGCTTCTCTAACTTCGAGGAAAACACGGAAACCTTCGCCGATGTCGCGAAAAGCATTCTCACCTTTCACGAGGTGTTCGCTAAAATCGGATTTAAGCGAGGAGACAAGTTCGCAATTTGCGGAAAGAACTCGATAAATTGGGCAAAGGCGTATCTCACCACCGTTACCTACGGTGCGGTCATCGTACCGATACTCCCGGATTGTTTTCTTAAAAAACTGCAGTTCACTCTCAGCAAAAAGTGATTGCTGATACATGCAAGTATGCTGAAGAATGCGCGTTACCGGTTGCTGTGCCTGTACCGTTTTCACGGAAATGTTCACTCACAGGGACCGGTACTTAAAATTTTCTGGCTCACCAGAGGTTGCCGAAAATTGATCCTCCCTGTACGTCTGTTTCAGCAGCCTGAAAGTGTGCCTCCACTAGTTCTAGCGTATTACTCGACTTTGACTATAGTGACAGGATAGCGGTCCTTGAATTTTTTACTCCTGTCGATTTTAAAGGTAAGCCAGATCATTTCCCCGGGGTGGAGGTTCTTGAGCCTGGGATAATTATCGGTAATCACAAAGCTGATTTTCGTTTTCTTCGGAAATGGTCCCGCCTTATTCTGGAGTTCACAGACCGCCACGGGTCCCTTCGGGATAATTTCCAGCACCATCACGTTTGCCGAATAGGCCGATCCCTCTTTTCCGATCCGGATCTTGAAATACCGGGGCGCGCAGATGAGATTCCACTGCCTGAAGACCAGCCGGTTCCATTTTTTCTTGTCGGCGTATTTTTTATTGAGGCCGGCGATCTTTTTCTCCATATTGGCAACGTAGTAGTCTTCGCTGTTTTTCAGTTTGAAAACCGGTAATTCAATGATGCCCGAGCCATTGACCTGTGACTGTTCATATATCCGGTTAATTTCTCTCTTAATATCATTCAGCACCTCATTGTTGTCCCTTTCAATATCAGCGAAAACATCGTCGTTCTCTGGACACGGCTGGGTGCTTGACAGGCACCGGGACTGGGCGAGGAAGGGGGCAATGTAAACGAGTTCCACTACCACCGATATCCAGCTCCCTTCCCTGGGCAGCTCGTCCAGCAGAATGATCTGTGGGATCGGTTCATTGTCGGAGTACTGTTTGGGATAGAATTTATATCTTGCCACCGGTTCCATTTTTTTGCTCTGGAATTCAGCCTTGTCACCCTGCCTCGTTGACAGGTATGTCTTCTTCTCCACCTGGGTGGTGGTCTTTTCAACTTCAAAGGCCTGGAAGTTGATGGGCTCACTCCCTATCTCTCTCCCCGTTTCATCCCGTATCACAATGCTGGTTTTAATAATCCTGCCGTTCTTGATGCTCTCGATGACGTTTATCCCGGAATCCTTGTAGGTGAGGTTCAGGGCCAAGAAATACTGGCCCTCTTCATTTTTCATCACCGTAAGGCCTTGGGCGTCATCGGATCCGCCTGCCTCCATTTTTATGTTGTTGAGATCGATTAGAGACGGGTAATTTCGATCCACTGGAACCGTCGAACAGGACATGGTTGTCGCGGACAGGGTGATAACTACGAGGACTGGTAACTGTTGCATCAGGGATTTCACGGAACCCTCCAGTTTTTTTTCTAGGACTTTCCGCTGACAAAAAAAATGAATGACAAGAAGGGTGAAAACTGAGACCAGATGTCTCATGAGATACCTCCGCAACAGGACAGAATGCGCTTTAT
>CAZEPS010000065.1:0-17652 GCA_964514165.1 uncultured Leptospirales bacterium | reverse complement strand
GGCGACGTCATCGTTCTCGTCAACAAGGGGAGCGCCTCGGCCGCGGAAATTTTATCAGGGGCACTTCGCGACAACAAGCGGGGCAGACTTGTCGGGGAGAAGACCTTCGGCAAGGGTTCTGTCCAGAAGACCTATAACCTGGACAGCGATATCGGGGTTGCCATTACCGTGGCCAAGTACTACACACCGAGCGGTGAGCTCATCCACAAGAAGGGGATAGAACCGGACTATGAGGTTGCCCCGGAATCAATTTCAGAAGAGGACGTCAGGATTCTGAAGGATATAAACAAGAAGAATCTCGTCGATGAATTCGTTACCCGGGAAACCGAATACACGCCGGAAACGATGAAGAGGTTCAAACAGTTTCTCCTGGATAACGGGTTCAGTCCCTCTGACAAGGCGGTAAAGTTCATCCTGAAAAATCACATATACCATTTCAAGAAGAAGCCCCTGTACGATCTGGAATTTGATCAGCAGCTGAACAGGGCCATAAGCCTTATTAAGAAGCAGAAGTGACGCCTTTACCAGTTTCGTGAAACCGGCAGTGAAAAAGGATATCATTGGAATCGGGCTCGAGAGCTCGTGCGACGAGACTTCGGCCGCCATAGTGAAAAACGGGACCCATATTCTCTCGAATGTAATATACAGCCAGATTGACCTTCACCGGGAATACTACGGCGTCGTACCAGAGATTGCCTCAAGAGCGCACCTGGAGGTCATCAACAGGGTTATTGATCGGGCGCTTAAGGAGGCGGGGGTCGGATTCTCAGGCCTTGATTACGTGACCGTGGCGAACAGGCCCGGTCTCATCGGTTCCCTGCTGATATGTCTCCAGTCCGGGAAGGCCCTCTCTTTTGCTGAAAAAATTCCCCTCATCGGGGTGAGCCACCTCGAGGCGCATCTGTATGCCCCGTTCCTTGAAGGGAACGAACTCCGGTTTCCCTTCATAGGTCTCATAATATCCGGGGGGAACACCGCCCTTTTCGAGATGAAGGACATCGGGGACCGGGAGCTTATCGGGCAGACGGTGGACGACGCTGTTGGAGAGGCCTATGACAAGGTGTCGAAATTCCTGGAGCTCGGGTATCCCGGGGGGCCCATACTCGACCGCCTGGCGAAAGAGGCGTCGGCCAGAAAGATCCGGTTTCCAAAGATACTGGCCGATTCAGACGATTACCGTTTCTCCTACAGCGGCATAAAAACGGCGGTCATAAATTACGTGAAAGAGCATCCAGGCGCCGACCAGAGTGAGATTGCTCACGCTTTCCAGGAAAGGGCCCTCGAGATACTGGTAAGGAGGCTCTTCACTGCCTCTCGGAGAAGGAATATTCGGGACATCGTCGTCGCAGGGGGGGTGGCCGCGAACAGCAGGCTACGCGAACTTCTGCACGAAAAGAAGAAGGATGGAGAACATATCATGATACCGAGTCCTGTTCTCTGCACCGATAACGCGGCAATGGTCGCCGGCCTCGGATTTCACTACTTCAACCGGGGAACTTCAGATACCCTGGACCTTGATGTTTCGTCCCGGGACTATGCCTGAACCCGTTACGACCCTGTTCCATGTTTGTATTTTCAGGATATAAACAGGGGGCATGTTTGAAATTGGGTTGATTTATTTTTACTATTAATATACGCTATCAGGCGGAAGGTCGAGATGAAAGCCAAAGGAGAGAGCTATAATAATCTTATTGATGTCTGCATCACCATGGAGGAAGACCCTGAAGGCAGCCAGGCCCCACGGGACATGTTCAGGAACCTGCTTCTGCACTATTTTTACCGGAAAGAGGTGGAAAGCAGCAGGAACATCGAACAGCTCATCGAAAAGCTGCAGCTCCCGGACTCCCTCGATTCCATGAGCAGCATCTACGAAATTGACATTGACGGACTGCGAAACTATATCGAAAGCGATATGATTAATAACTCCCTGTCCGGGAATATTATGCTCTCGCAGCATTATCTGAAGGCTTTTTATCCCCACCATTCGCCCCAATTCAGCCAGCTTCATGAGGATGCTAAATTTGAAGTCATGGATAGAATAAAGGAAAGGAACGAATGCATTATTACGGCCTTTGAAAAAATGCTTCTCGACAGGGAAGCGGACAAAAACAGGAAAATCCTGCACCTCGTCGCACTGATGATAAAAAACATTTACCGCCGCACCGGGAGACCACTGAACAATCTTTCAAAAAAAGCGGAAGATATCATACGGTCAATATACAATAACGCAGATGAAAGGTTTACCGCGACAGCGGTGCAGATGAATGATTTAAAAGATGAATCGAAAATCAAGCAGCTCATAAAGGAATTTTTCAAGATCAAACAGTTTCAGGATATAAAGGAGCTCTCTGATCATTTTAAGAAGGAGCTTGATAGGTACCGGAAACGGGCGGTCAGGGCACAGAACTGAAGGCAGGGAAGTTCTTCGTATGGCAGTGAAAAACGAATTCAGGGTTTTTTCGAGGAGAAGTATCGAGTTTTACAGGATCTTTCCTCAAACAACAACACGGCCTGTTCCGGGGTGAACCCCCGTTACCAGTTGCTGGTGCGGCTGAGATGGGAATGATTTTGTTATGGATTTTGCCGAGGAAAAAACCCCTGAAGACCTTTTGATCAAGGTTCTGATGGACAGCTGGCAGTTTCTCGCCTTTGATAAAAAGGGGCGGTCGATATACGTGGACATCGAGGGAAGGGGTATCCTCCACCGGGTGCCCCTGATTGTATTTGTCGGCAGGGATTTTGATATACGCCGGGAATACGAGAGGGACTATCACATGCTCAAGGTACGGGACGGCAATATCATTGTACCCTACATTGACCGGAAGGAACTCAAGACCAAGTATTTTTTTATCCCGACGGACAAGTCCCTGGATATGATACCGGTGAGAATGAGAATTGTTCCGAACATAGCTGTCATGGTGAAAGAGATTGACGTTTCCCTTGAACCGGACTATGTCGCCATAGACGACAGCGTGACCTCGAACGACATCATCATCATCAAAAGCAGGTACAAGGTAGATGACGTCATTTTCGTTGAACTGGTGAACAATGTCGCCATGAACGAACACATGATGCTTCCAGACGACGGCAAGCCGGTAAACCTGAACATCATGTCAACCAACGCGGTTTTCCTGGCGAGGATTCATCTGCGGAACATGGCCCTTTCCCAGCTTAACCAGCTCCTTCTTGATTTTGAAATAGCGGCACTTGATACCGAATATATTATAAAATTCATCGAGGAGCTCCTTGAAAAGGAAGATTCAGATGAATCGGTACGAAAAAACAGACAGATGCTTGTTGACATCAGGGACTCCTTCGAGTTTTATCGCAACCTTCTCCAGAGGAGCGATGACAAAATTGAAGAAATGGTTCAGTCGGTCGACAAACCCCAGAAACTTGCCATCTTCAGGACCCTTGTTTCCAAGGTTAAAGCCCTTCACCCGGAAAAAGAGGAACAGCTGGTTTTCACTGAATACGAGAACATGATCATGGACAAGCGTGAAGAGCTGCTTGAAAAGGCGAAATAACCTGCTGCTCATCACTTTAACACAATTACTGTTCCTGAAACATACCTGTTGCTGCCTTCTCTAATCATAAAGTATCTTTTTTATTTTCAGATTGTTTGCAAGATACTTGACATCTATTTTTTAAAATTTCATTAATTGACACTGTTTTTCTGCCTTTGGTCGAAATATTCGATATTTTAAAAGAACGGTAGCGTAGAAACCCCGGACAGCGAATATTGCCATGAAGATGAAAAAAATTTCCAGAAATGATCCATGCTGGTGCGGCAGCGGGAAAAAATATAAAAAATGCCACATGAACTCTGATCTCGATGACGGAGTCAAAAACGCGACTACCGTAAAACCGTCGCCTGGAGTCATAATCAAATCGGAAAAGGAGATTGAGGGGATCCGGAAAAGCTGTCAGCTTGCCCGGGAAACCATCGATTTCGTCGCTGAGAAAATCGTACCCGGGATCACCACCAACAGGATAAACGAGCTGGTCCATGATTTTACGATAAAACACAATGCCGTGCCCGCCCCACTGAACTATAACGGGTTCAAAAAGAGCGTGTGTACTTCGATAAACAATGTTATCTGTCATGGCATTCCGGACGAGACAACTTTGAATGAAGGGGATATCATTAACATTGATGTCACCACCATCCTGAACGGTTTTTACGGGGATACGAGCAGGATGTTTTTTATCGGGGAACCCTCAGAAAAGGCGAAACGTCTCGTACAGGTCGCCAGGGAATGCCTCTACATCGGTATCGAAGCGGTGAAACCATACAGTGACATCGGCGAGATTGGATACGCTATCGAGCATCACGCGAAGAAAAACGGCTATTCCGTGGTCAGGGACTACGGCGGCCACGGCACCGGCCTCCGGTTTCACGAGGAACCGCACATTCACCATTACGGCAGCAGGAAGAGGGGTGTAATCATGTTGCCCGGCATGGTGTTCACCATTGAGCCGATGATCAACGAGGGGAAATACGACACCAGGCTCCTGAGCGACGGGTGGACAGCGGTCACGGTGGACGGGTCCCTGTCAGCACAGTGGGAACACACCGTGGCTGTTACTGAAAACGGTGTTGATATCCTTACAGAATGAGATGAAAAATTCACGGGAGGAATCATGAAGGGATTTGTCAGTCTAAAAACCAGTACACTTCAAGAAAACGTATTTTCCCTGATTGGAAAAGACTGGATGCTCATTACCTCGGGAAACAGAGAATCATTCAATACCATGACCGCCTCATGGGGAGGGATGGGGGTCCTCTGGAACAAAAATGTCTGTTTTATTTTTATCAGGCCTCAGCGGTATACGTACGAATTTGTCGAAAAATCCGAAACCTTTACCCTCTCCTTTTTTTCCGATGAATACCGATCAGCGCTGAATTACTGCGGCAGCAATTCCGGCAGGGACGTGGACAAGGCAGCGAAAACCGGACTTACCCCGGTAGTGACCGAATCCGGGGCCGTCTCTTTTTCTGAGGCGCGTTTTGTCATCGAGTGCAGAAAAATATACTTCCAGGACCTTGATCCTGAGAATTTCATTGATCCAGCAATAGACAAAAACTATTCCGCGAAAGACTATCACCGGATGTATATCGGCGAGGTTGTTTCCTGTTACGGCAGGGATTGATCGTGACGACCCGTTCATGAAAATATCTTGAGCACGATCACTCGGCAACAAAACGTATTTTCCGAGGAATCGGACTACAGCCGAGACCTCGGCCTCCTCGAATCAACCTCCATTGTCATAGGGAGGATCATCGGATCAGGCATTTTCAGGACCCCGGCCCCGATAATGGTCCTCGTCGGGTGCACCTCACTCTTCGGGGTGGTCTGGGTCGTGGGGGGTATAGTCACCATCTTCGGGGCGGTCTGCTACGCGGAGCTGGTCGCCATGATGCCGAAAGCAGGCGGGCCCTACGTCTATCTCCGGGAGGCCTACCATCCTGTCTGGGCATTTCTTCGTGGATGGGCCATGTTCTTCGTTTCAGAAACCGGCGCCATCGCCGCGGTGGCACTGGTCTTCGGCGAGTACCTCAACGCCCTCTGGGAGATCGCCACCGGGAGCCCCTTTCCGCGAATCTATGTGACCCTTATCGCTCTTGGAGCCATCTGGATATTGACCGCGATAAACTGTTTCGGGGTATTACTGAGCGGTATGGTGCAGAATTTTTTCAGCCTGATAAAAATTGTCGCCATCGGTGCCATAATTGGGGTATCCTTTGTTTCATCAGGAAGCCTGTCCCATTTTTCGAGTCCTTTTTTCCCTGACGAATTCAACTGGGGCACATTCCTGGCAGTAGGGGCTGCCCTCAGGTATTCATTCTTCGCCTTCAGCGGGTGGGAGGGTGCCACTTACGTGGCCGAGGAGGTGAAAAATCCCCGGAAAAACCTGCCCCTTTCACTCCTCCTCGGCATTTCCGGTGTCATGCTTCTTTACGCCGGGGCGAACAGCGCCTATATTTATCAGCTGCCGGTTGACGCGATTAAGGAATCGAAATGGGTCGCCACCGAGGCGATGAAAATGGCAATCGGGAGTTCCGGGGGAATATTGATCTCGGTGGCGATCATGCTGAACACATTCGGCAACGTGAGTACACAGATACTCTGCAAGGCAAGGTCGTGGCAGGCCATGGCAAGGGACGGGATGTTTTTTGATTTTTTTAAAAAGATACATCCCCGGTATAAGACCCCGAACAACGCCATGGTAATACAGGGGGTCTGGGCGAGCGTTCTTCTCTTTTTTGCCGCCTTTGCCCAGAGCTCTTACGAGGCAATCATCGATTTCTTCTCAGCCAACGGGACCATATTCAACATCATGACCTTCTATTCGCTGTATATTCTTCGAAAGAAGTATCCGGACATTGAGCGGCCCTACCGGGCCTGGTTCTATCCCTGGAGCCTGATTATTATCATCCTGGTTTACGCGGTATTCTTTGTGGTCACGTTGATAACCGCATTCATACCTTCCATGCTCGGAATTTTCCTTACCTCGACCGGCCTCATCTACTATTACTGGAAGGTTCGAAACAGGACCTGAGGCGCTGGATTTTCTGTCAGATGAAGCAGGCCCTATCCAGGGTCTGGGTCCACGGCTTCACGGTCTTCACCATGTCAGGGTAGAAATTCTGGCACTCGGCAATGGCTGCCAGGGCACCGGTCAGTTCATGGGTATTGTCATAATTCTCGTAAACAAAGTTCCTGTCGTTAAACATCTGTTCCGCGGTGTCGAGGTATTTCTTCACCGCCTCTTTGATGTCATCCGAGCGGTACCCCCCGGCATTGCGGCTCGATCTGAGCATGTTGTAGACACCGTCGAGATCGATGCAGTAGGTATAGGGCCCACAGGTGTCCCAGCAGCCGTTTTTACTTTGGAGTTCAAGGGTGGTGTCAATGATCTTCTCCGGGTATTTCCACTCTCGCCCGAGGTATTCATAGATGAAGTACATGTGGAAGGCCCCGGCCATCTCGTGGAGCTCCGCGCTCCGCTTGAAAAAATGCTCCAGGAGCTTTTTGAGAGGCGTAAACTTGCGGTAGATTCCCCGCCGCCAGAAGCCCGTTTCCGGATCAACGGTCGCGTCGAGCCAGTCGAAGTACCAGGCGAAGAAATCGTCGCCGGCGAGGCCAAGCATGGCGAAAACAGCGGGGGGGCCGCATATACGCTGGGACCCGGTCCAAATCTCGTTCCAGACCGCCGGGTTCATCCGGGACCAGCGCTTCCAGTGTTTCGGCGACTTCAGTATCTCTTCGGCCCATTTCATCGGGTGTGCCGGTTTTCTTTCCAGGAGGTGGAGGGCCGCCACCGCGTAGGCGGTGTAGTGTTCCCGATAGTGGGTATTGGTATAGGTCTTCCAGTACCAGCCGGTGTCGGGATACTGGAACCGGTTAATCACCGCGGCCCACTCGTCCTTTTCATTCTCCGTGAGGTCAAGGTCGCCCATGATCGCCTTACAGAACACCAGGTCCGTGGTGCCGTAGAGGCTCGTGGGCCCGTTTACCGCCCAGCTGTACTCGCCGGTCCCGGGCCCTGACCGGAACTGTTCGCTCCATCCGGAAAAAATATGGTTTTGAAAACTGGTGAAATCGTACGTTGTGCCTGATGCCATTGCTTATCTCCTGCCGTATAATCTGGACAGTTTTTTACTGGATAGTTTCACTTTCCGGTTCGCGGAAACGACCCCCTTGAGGTTGAAGTTCGGGACAGGATTGCTCGGGAACTCGGTGCAGTAAAAATCCGAGAATACCCATGGCGCGGCCCGGCCCTGAATTCGGAAAGAAGGATTGACTTGCCCGAAATGTTCTCATAACCCTTGTCGAGGCAGGCGCCGAGTTCTTTCATCGTGCCGCAGTACTGTCAGTAGTGGCTGTTGAGTGATATAATATCAACGCATTTTCTTCTTTGCCGCCGGGAATCGAGAACGGGCATTTCGAAGGTACCTCGGCCGGGGTGGTGACTCGGGTAGGTATGAAATGTGTCCTCAATAGATGAACGGTATGAGGGCCTTCCTGTTTTCAGGGTAATTATCGAAGTTTTCCCGGTACCACTTCAGGTGGGAGCGTGCCCTGGGCGCGAGGTTCGCGATAGAGAGTACCACGAAAAGAAATCCCGCGAATGACCAGGTGAGCACCGCCCACCCTGTCCAGGTGATGATTTCACCCAGGTAATTCGGGGAACTGATGTAGTCGTACAGCCACCCCTCCGGGATTTTGTACCCGGTCTCCCCCGGTTTTCTCAGGTTCCTGAGGATCAGGTCCGCCTTTTTATTGATGACATACCCGGTCAGAAAGATGATCACCCCGGCGATGAACCTCGGGTCATAGAACCATTCCAGGGTGTAGGTTCCCTCGGGGAGCAGGGTGAAGATCCACCTCCCCTGGAGGTAAGTATTGAACAGGTTGAAAGCAAGCCCTGACAGGGATATGGACAGTGCCATTTTTCCGCTCGATCGAATCGAGAAAGGGTAGATAAAGGCCCGGTGAAAATAGTGAGTCTGCCATATCAAGAGAAAAACTATCAGGACCAGGTTGTCGGTCCTGCCGCTTATGAAAAAATAGAAAAACATCATGAGTGACGCCGGGGCCTCCATGAGGATCCATCCGGCTTTGCTGTTCACCAGGGGGCCCCACCCGGACCTGGCGTGCCTCCCGTAGGGGGCGGTGAAAAAAAAGAGGGAAATGAATGTGCTGATGGCGACAACAATTAAAACTGCGGCAAGTATATAATAAAACTGTATTTCACTCATGATTCGAACCTGTTTTTTTGACAGACTTTAAACGGTGAACACCGATTATGCAAGCAGTTTTTCGGATTGCCCCTTCTGTTGATCCGTTGATCCGGGAAACCTTGAATGTGAAGATTAAGACATGAAAATCATTGATTCTTTTCTGGTGTGATGATAAAGTGGAACTAATATAAGGCTTCATAAAATTTAAACCATAATTCGTGCAACAAAGGGAACCTGTTGGTTAATTAATAGAAGTTCCCGTAAAAAACTGGAGATCGGAATGAACAGAAATGGGATCTTTTTAATAATGCTGGCCCTTGCGCTGGCCTGTACCGCCTGTTCCAAAACTGCGGACAGGGAACTGACGGTATATCCAGAACCGTCTGGCCTGGAAATCCCGGCAGGGGGATCCGGCTACTTCACCGTTACCGCAGAAATGCCGGGGCGGAGTTATATCTACGGCAACCCGAAGGGGCCCGGTATCGGGAAACCGACGGTTGTTTCCGTCGGGGCTGATCCGGTTATCACGATCGGGATTCCCCGGTACCAGCCGGCGGAAAAATACAGTCCCGGGGACGGTGATTTCGTCTGGATCTACCGCAACACCGCCCGTTTTCACATACCCTTTACCGTCAGTGATACGGCGAGTCTCGGGACCTATGACGCGAAGCTGAAATTTTCCGCGCTCCTCTGCAGCAAAACCTCCTGCGTTCCGAAGGAATACACATTCGATTATCCGGTAACCGTTCTGCCTCCGGGAAGAGCCGGAACCGAATACGATGAGTCCCTGAGAAAAAGTTTTGACCGGTCAAAGCCGGTCTCCGGTGAAAAAGCCACTGAAGGCGAAAATACTTCTCTTGAGCGGGAGACAGTGTTTCTCGATATGAACTTCGATCCCCTCTATTACCGGGAAACGAAAATCGGGGGCATTATCCAGGCGATTCTGTTCGGAATTATCGCGGGGTTCATACTTAATTTCATGCCCTGTGTCCTCCCGGTGGTGAGCATCAAGGTCATGAGTTTCGTTGAGCAGGCGGGCAAAAATCGGAAGGAGGTTATGCTCCAGGGTATTCTCTTTACCCTCGGTATCCTGGGGAGCTTCCTGGTTCTCGCGTCCCTGGCATCCTTCCTTGGATATAACTGGGGAGGGCTCTTCCAGCACCGGGAGTTTCTTATCGGGATGACGGTCATCGTGTTCATCCTCTCCCTCTCCCTCTTCGAGGTCTTTACCATCAACGTCCCGGCCTTTGCCGGGAAGGCTCTTCAGTCCGGGGGAAACATCTATGTTGACGCACTGTTCAAGGGGTTCCTGGCGACCCTCCTCGCCACCCCGTGCAGCGGTCCCTTCCTCGGGGGTACCCTGGCCTGGGCACTGACCCAGCACCCGGTCACTATCTTTATTATTTTCATGAGCGTCGGGTTCGGCATGGCCCTTCCCTACCTGGTACTATCCCTGAAGCCGGAACTGTTACGCTTTGTCCCGAAACCGGGACCCTGGACCGTTACCCTGGAACGGATTATGGGATTTCTTCTCATGTTTACGGTGATATATCTCCTCTCGATTCTCGAGCAATCGATGATCGTGCCGGTGATAACTTTTCTCGGGTTTATCGCTCTAGCCTTCTGGCAGTTCGGAACCTACGGCAATATCGCCCAGAGAAAGCGAAGGAGGATACTGTCTGCCCTGGCCCTGGTGGTGCTAATCGCCGTGGGTTATTTATTTTCGTTTCATGTCGCCACGGTTGATACAAAAAAATCAAAGATTGCGTCGCGGGAGTTCTCCGTTGAACGGCTTATTGAAAACCGCCGGAACAACAGGGTCACCATGGTTGAATTTACTGCGGACTGGTGTCCGAACTGCAGGCTCGTGGAGGAGATTTCGATTAATACCGGCGAGGTCAGGGAATTTGTTAAGACTAAAGGGATCGATTTTCTCGTGGCTGACATTACCCGCCCGAGCCTTCCGGCTGAACAGCTGATGAAAAAACTCGGGAGCAGTTCCATTCCCCTTGTGGCGGTGTTTCCACCGGGGGAAGACTTTACCAGGCCCGTTGTCCTGAGGGACATCTATTCAAAGCAGGACCTCATCGGCGCCCTGGAGAAGGCGTCGGCCGGAATAGAATCCGTAGAAAAACCGGAGGGTGACCAGGCCCCGGGGTATAAATTCGAGTTCAAGGCTGATCAGATCAGGCGGTAATCATACATGCTGCTGAGGAAACGTTACCGCCCCAGGGCCCGGTGGGCTATGTCCTTCCGGTAGCAGGCGCCCTCAAATGTGATCTTGTCTATTTCGCCGTAGACACGATCCCGGGCTTCCTGGAGGGTATCACCCATGGCCGTGACGTTCAGCACCCTTCCCCCGCTGGTATAGTATCTGCCGCCTTCCTTTTTTGTACCTGCGTGAAACACGATGATATCATCGGACAGGGTATCGAGCTCCCTGATCTCTTTGCCCTTTTCATAGGTTCCCGGGTAACCCTCTGATGACATGACCACGGTGATGCAGTGCTTCTTTCTGAAAGATATATCAGCGGACTTCAGGGTTTCGGATACGGAAGCCGTTATGAGATCGCCGAGTTTTCCCTCCAGGAGGGGGAGTATGACCTGTGCCTCCGGATCGCCGAAACGGGCGTTGAATTCGAGAACATGTATTCCGCTTTCGTTCAGTATCAGGCCCGCGTACAGAATACCCTTGAAGGGGGTCCCTTCTTTCATCATCCCGGATACGGTTGGATTGAGCACCCTCTCACGCACTTCGTCGAGCCTTTCCGGTGTCATCACCGGTGCCGGGGCGTATGCCCCCATGCCGCCGGTATTCGGGCCCTTGTCCCCCTCGTAAATGCGCTTGTGGTCCTGGGCCGCTATAAAGGGAAGTACGGTCTCCCCGTCGGAGATGCCGAGCACCGAGGCCTCTTCACCGAGGATATGGTCTTCGACGAATACCGGGGTGTCAGAATTGACGTTTTGTTCGATGAATTCCAGGGCCTCCTTCCTGGATTCAGGGATTCCGACTCCCTTGCCAGCGGCGAGTCCGTCCAGTTTCATGACTATCGGGTATGATTCAACTTCATCGATATATTTCAGAAGTTCCTTCGGGCCGGTGAATTTCCGGTGGCCGGCTGTGGGAACACTGTTTTTTTCCATGATTGACTTGGCGAAGAGCTTGCTTCCCTCAAGCATTGCCGCTTTCTGGACCGGCCCGAAGGCCGGAATTTTTTTTTCGTTGAGGAAGTCAACGATTCCGTCGACCAGAGGCACCTCGGGCCCGACCACGACCATGTCAATTTTCTTTTCGAGGCAGAAGCCGCTGATACCTGAGAAGTCGTTTACCGGGATGTCAACGCGAAATGCGTCCTCGATCCCGCCGTTGCCCGGGGCCACATAGACTTCGTCCGCGCTCCCGTCCGTCAGAAGCCGCCACTGGAGGGCGTGCTCCCTCCCACCGGAACCGATTATTAAGTAGTTCATTATCCCTCCCCAAATGGTTCTGTCTGGAATGTATAGTTCTATGGGTATGTTTTTTGTGCAAGGTATTTTTTAAGTTAAAAAACTGGGGAACCTCCTCGTCATCTTGATCGCCTGCCAGGGGATATACTCGAGTATCGCGAGGATGACTTTGAGGAAGGTAAGTAATTATTTACTGGAGTGCTAATGAATTCATTCACGTGAAAAATTAATATTGACTCGTATACTGTGTTTTGTGTAGTTTAAACGTCGTTTAAATAAAAAAGTGAAAACTTATTTAAAAAAATTTTGTTACATAGTGTATAAAGATAAAAAATAAAAAGAATTAATCCGCTAATCAGTACCGTTTGTTATCGTTTTTAATACTATGGAAGAACTTGTTCTATGAGGAGATGTACATGAACCGTAATAAAATCAAAATCATCCTTGTGGTAATTGCCGTGGTTTTCACCCTGGTCCCGGCTGTTCCGGTACAATTAACCGCGCAGGATGCCGAAAAAGATCAGACTAAACAGGGAGAATCCGTTGCTCCTGAAAAATCCAGTGAGGCCGCTCCGGTGGAAGGGGAGATAACGGAGGCAACAGATTTAGAAGTGGGAGCAGAAGAGACGGAAGCCGTTGACGAGGAGGAAGAAGAAAGGCAGGGCAGTGACAGCCTCTTTGCCACGGTAAAGCAGGGCGGACCCCTTATGATCTTTATTTTCATTCTCGCCATTACCTCCATGACGATAATCGTTGAAAGAATCATCTATTTCACCAAGAACAACATATGGAAAAACATTCACCTGATTACCTATCTTCGTGAGCTGGCATCAAAGTCCGGCATGCAGTACAAGGAGGACATGGAGGACATGCTCAGGAGCGAATTCCAGATTTACGCGAACGGTATGGAACGGGGCCTCGCCCTTCTTTCAGGCATCGGAAACCTTTCACCCATCGTCGGTTTCCTCGGAACGGTTATCGGTATGATCAACGCCTTCGCATCGATCGCTGCCGCCACCACGGTCAACGCCAAGGTAGTTGCCGAAGGGATCCAGATAGCACTGGTTACCACCGCCGGGGGCCTCTCTGTCGCGGCCCCCACCCTGGCCTTCGTGTATCTTTTTACCCATGTCATCCAGAACAGGTACGCGAATGCCGAATCGGTCATTACCGAAATAAGCGGTTCCCTTCCCGGCCTGTCGGACAGACTTTCGGCAGGGACGAAAGGTTCATCTAAGAAAAGCAGTGCCAAAAAAACGGGCTCCCGCACCAGGAGCAGTTAGTGGACAGGAACAACACCAGCCTCGTTCTCAGGCTTCTGAAGCGGCACGAAAAAAAATGGAAGACCGAGGAACAGCTTCCGTTCGACTCGACCCCCATGGGAGACGTGGCCTTTCTCCTCCTTATCTTCTTTATCGTGACCACGTCGTTTATTCTCCGGGAGGGGATATTCTTCTCACTCCCGTCCAAAACCGCGGGCACGATAAAACTCGATGAGAATCTCATAGTGGACGTCTATCCCCGGGAGACCGGTTTTATGTACAAGGACACTGTTTACAAGAGGATTGATTTTAAAAAATTCATGAAAAAACAGCTCGAGAATTATCCAAAGACCGTCATGGTCATAAAGATGAGGCCGGATATCAGGTATGAGCGCCTGGTGGACACCATGAGCGTGGCCGTGGAAATCGGCCTCAGACGGGTTTCTTTGAAGAACGTTGGTACGGACGAATGAAGAAAAGCAAGTCGTTTTTAGAAAGGATAAAACCGGTTGCTATCGGATCAGCCATGGCGGACATCGCCCTGCTCCTCATCGTGTTCTTCATGGCGACCATTTCGGAACCGCCCAAGGGTGATGTCGTGGAACTACCGGTGGCGGAAACCCAGAGCGCTGATCTCGACTGTTTCTACCTGACCCTGGGAAAATCGGGGAATATCTATTTTGAAAACCAGAAGGTCACCCTCCAGGAGCTCTATGACAGCCTTGCCATGAGGGTCGCGGAACGGGACAAGGTGGTGGCCTTCAGCGCTGACAGGGATATGAACTATAAAGAGGTCGCCATCATACTGACCGTTCTTCAAGAGCTGGAGTTTTTAAACGTGGTGTTCATGTCTCAGCCGAAAGAGGCGGATAAGTGATCA
Source organism: uncultured Leptospirales bacterium (assembly GCA_964514165.1). Taxonomy (GTDB): domain Bacteria; phylum Spirochaetota; class UBA4802; order UBA4802; family UBA5550; genus CAZEPS01. The sequence goes on along the minus strand of CAZEPS010000065.1, from coordinate 3,314 downwards.
ATTATATCAGGAAATATACCCTCATGGGTCGGGACGCGGTGGTCCGGTTCGAGAGCGAACACCCCTACCTGTTCGCTTTTTTCATATCAGTTGTTATTTTAACCTATGCTGTTTTCAGAACCCCCTCAGACCTGGTTTCGGACACGGATTTCTCCGATACCGACGAGCTTATCTTCCTTGACATGGATACCATTGCGGCACCCCAGCGCCTCGTGAAGAAACAGGTTTCCGCCGATGAGGGGGACGAATCCGCCGAGGCTGCCGATGTTGAACGGGCTACCGGCATTTCCGAGGACGAAAACGCGGTGGACATATCCTTCTTTCCCGGTATCGTCCCCCCCAGGCCGATCGGGCGGCTTCCCAAGTACTATCCGAAAATCGCCGCTGAAAACAACGTTGAAGCTGTCGTTAACGTTGAACTCCTTATAGCTTCGAACGGCATCGTGAAGAATGTAAGCGTTATCCGGGTCCGCCTTACCAAGGAACTCCCGGCTGATTTAAAAAACAGGATCATGAGCGAATTCGCCCGTGACGCGAAAAAGACCCTGCTCGGGGCCCAGTTCTCACCCCCTGTGGTTGAAGGGAAACGGGTCCCGATTCGCATGATGACACCCTTACGATTTGAGCTGGAATAAATGGAGCGTGGAATGAAAGGATATCTGTATAGAATAATGTTTATGGTGTTTCCCCTTGCTTTGGCTGTAAATTTTCTTGTCTTTCCCTCCCATGCCGGAGCCCAGGATGGGAATGGATTTACCCTTTCCGGAAAGATATACAACAGCGCCACGCGTCAGCCGGTTGAGTTCGGTACTGTTATTATCATGGAGGCCAGGCGCAAGGCCTATACCCGGCCTGACGGCTCTTATACGGTCACCATACCCGAGGCGGGGGAGTATACCATCGTCATATCATCGGAAGGATTGAAACCGTTCAAGGGGACGGTTGTCATTTCCGGGGACATGCGCCGAGATTACAGGCTCATGCCCCTCCGGGTCCAGGGGGCAACCATTACCATCAGGGGGAAACGGGACCTCCAGAAGGTGTCGCGCCACACCATGGACCGGGAACAGATGAAGGGGGTCCCCGCATCCTTCGGGGACGCCATAACAGCACTCACCTCCCTTCCCGGTGTAGACAGGACCTTCGGGGACCTCTTCGGGAACATAGTCATCCGGGGCGGCAATCCTTTCGGGAGCAACTTTTTCGTGGACGACATCCCGATACAGAATCCGTACCATTTCGGGGGTTTTCACGCGGTAATAAACAGCAACCTCCTCGACGAGGTGGATCTCTTCGCTTCGGCGTTCCCGGCAGAATACGGTTACGCGACCTGCTCCCTGATTAACATGCATACCGTTGACGATGTCAAGGATTTCGGGGGATACGCAGATCTTTCCCTCATATCATTTAACGTGCTGGTTCAGGACCCGATTCTCAGGGACGAAAACGGCAAGATTCACATGGGAAGCCCCCTGGAAAAGGTTGACCCGAAGAAGTACAAGAACGCCGGCTATATCATCGCCTCGGGGCGTATCGGATATTTCAACCTCATCATTGAACCCCTCATAGAACTCATCGAGGGAGAAAACGTCAATACCCCGGAATACTGGGACTACCAGTTCAAGGCGAAGTACTATTTGAACAGCAGCAATTCCCTGACGGCTCTGTTTTTCGGTTACAGCGATCTATTTGAAATAAGAGATAACTCCATAGTCCAGGAGCTCAAGGACGGAGACGATCCCCTTACCATCGGATTCAGCGCATCATATGAAAAGAGCGCTCACGGCCAGGGCCTCTATTACATTTTCGAGCCGAACGAGCGGTTCAGGAACAAAATCACGGTGTACGCCTCCCTCATGGCGACGAAACAGGCGGTTGATTTCCCCCTGGCCGCCGGTGTTTTCGCCCTGCAGAACCTGAAACTCTACTCCCGCCCCTACGTCTTCGGGGTAAAGGAAAAATTCAAGGGGGAGGTCTGGAAGGACCGGATGGAAATCCGTGGCGGCGTGGAGGGCCACGCATACCAGTTTACCGCAAAGGGGAAGTCGTTTATTCCATCAGGGAATGATCTTTCCGGGGATGTTCTCGGAAACCCGGAACTCTCAACCTCACAGTTCCTGAGAAACAGGATAATCAATTATACTGCAGGAGCTTATCTTGAGGTAAAGTTCTTCTATAAGGGTCTGACGATCCTTCCAGGATTCAGGACCGATTTTCTGCGGCGCACCAGGGAGATAACCTGGGATCCCAGGGGGCTCATCAGCTATGAGGCCCCGTGGGGTATGACATTTTCCGTGGCCGGGGGAAAATACAGTTACTTTTTCCAGACAAGCCCTCTTCTTTTTGACACCTTTCCCCAGGTTTCGAAAATCGGGCGATCACTGGTGTCAGAACACGCATGGCATCACGTGGCCGGTATAGAACAGGATATTAATGACAAATTATCCATTAAGCTGGAAGGATATTACAACCGGTTTTACAACATACCCCAGGCCTATTACCATATTGAGGCGGACGGCAGGCCCCTCGAGGGGTTGACCACGGGAAAGATTCGTACCTACGGGGTTGAAATTCTCTTCAAGGTTGACAAAAAGGAAAACGAGAGGGGCGTATTCGGATGGATGAGCTACGCATGGAACCGCTCGCGGTTCAGGTCAGGCCTTCCAATTGCGCCGGGGCTCTACAGCCCTGTACCGGAGACCCTCGGCTACCCGACAAACAGCACCGGCGACCCCTTTGGAAGACAGTGGATTCCTACTGACAGCGAACAGGAGCACACGGTGAAGGTTGTTGCCGGATATGATTTCGGGAATCATATGATTACATCAAAATTTCAATTCTATACATCGAGGCCCTACACCCCCATAGTCTGGTATGAACAGGACACGAGTTATGTTCCCCTGTATCCCGGGGATCAACGGTACATCCCGATTTACGGGTATCCTAATTCGGAACGTTTTGAGCCGCAGCACCGGCTTGATATCCGGTACACGTTTAAGAAAAGCTATACCTGGGGGCAGGTGAGCTGGTACGCTGAAGTTATCAACGTGCTCAACTATCTTCCCAAGGTTATCCAGAGCTGGGACTACCGGTTTCCCTATATACCGGGGCGCAACCCGAAGATTACCAGGCCAAACGCCACCATCGCGTTCTTTCCGAACTTCGGGGTGGAGGTTAAATTTTAGAAAGAAGACTTGCTTACAGGAGATAAAAATGAAAATCTGGTCGAAACATATTCAAATCGCGATTTATCTGTCGATTATCGTTATGCTCGGTTCCTGCATGACCGTGCCGATAACAGTTACTTCATCTAC
>CAZEPS010000064.1:0-17703 GCA_964514165.1 uncultured Leptospirales bacterium | reverse complement strand
CGGTCGAGGCATGGTTTCCTCCGTAAGGGTTTACTATTAATACGATTGAGAGGGGAAATTTTTCGAAAAAAAAGGGCTCTGACCCCTTTTTAGGGGGTCAGAGCCTTTTTTTCAGAGCCCTTTTTTTTATTTTATCTACTTTTCCCAACATTCCGGAATGAGCCTTATAACAAATGGAGCCTACTTGTTTATAGTTGTACCCTCTATTCAAAATTATGAAATGACTGAAAAATCCATATAATGATTATTCCAGTTCGAATATTGCATTTTATACTCATTCATTTTGTTACAACCGTGTAAACTTTCCAAGTTTACTAATTTTTACTAAACATTTTCTTGATTTATTTCAGTAATACTAAAACATCATTCCACTACAACTCAGCAGTTATTCACTTTCAATCACAGACAAATAAAAAACAGCTGAGTCTGGCGGATAGCAGTAAAACTGCCGCAAAAACACAATTTCGGTATAATGGAGGTTTTATACCATGATACAGTACCAGAAGACCAATGACGTCATTGGCACTGTCAACAGGGGAAATCCCTGCGAGTCCGGTTTATGTTCTCTTTGCCGGGCCGACTGCCAGGGGAAATGCGAAACCTGGCTTTCAAGCATAAAAGGGAGAAAAATTCTCTATCCCAGGGACTTCGGCTGGGTCACCGCGGGCAGCATCAACATAAACCCTGTCGGTGTCTCATACAGTTCCCTGCGAATTAACGGTTATCTGTACGGGTCCCACGGCCTGGCTCCGGGCCTTTCCAATGACCCCGACGACTGCATCTTTCCGAATGTCAGGCTCGACGGGGAATTCGGGACCGATGTCAAAACCAAATTCCGCGTTCCCCTGATGACAGGGGCGCTTGGTTCCACCTTCGTGGCTGAGCGGTACTGGGAGTCTTTCGCCATTGGCGCGGCCCTGGTCGGATACCCGGTCGTTGTCGGGGAAAACGTGGCCGGTGTAGATCGGAACGCGGTCATCGAAAACGGCAAGATCACCAAGGCACCGGAACTGGATCGGCGAATCGAAACCTACCTGAAATACTTCGACGGCTACGGGGCGATAATTGTCCAGATGAACGTAGAAGACACCCGTAACGGCGTGGCGGAATATATCGCCGAAAAATACGGCGACAAGGTCATCATGGAACTGAAGTGGGGCCAGGGGGCAAAGGATATCGGCGGAGAAATCCAGGTATCGGACCTCGATTACGCTATCTTTTTAAAGAAGAGGGGATACGTGGTCGACCCTGATCCGGAACTTCCCGAGGCGCAGCAGGCACTGAAGAGCGGCGCCATCCAGTCTTTCGCACGGCACAGCCGCCTCGGTTACACGAACCTGAACACATTCGAAGAAGTGGAGAAGGATTTCATGTTAGCGGTGAAACACCTGAGGGAACTCGGTTTCAAGAGAATAACCCTCAAGACCGGGTCCTACGGCATGGAGGCGCTGGCCGGCGCGATAAAGCTCGCCACCGACGCGAATCTTGACCTCCTTACCATCGACGGATCTTCCGGTGGTACCGGTATGAGTCCATGGAACATGATGGAAACCTGGGGCGTTCCATCAATCCACCTCCACACCAAGGCGTACGAGTACGCGAAAATCATCCATGACAAGAAGAAGCGCGTGGTGGATCTCTCGTTTGCCGGCGGTTTCGCCCGTGAAGACCATATCTTCAAGGCCCTGGCCCTGGGAGCGCCCTTTACCAAGCTCATATGCATGGGCCGCGCACTTATGATCCCGGGGTACCTTGGATCAAACATCGAAGGTGCGTTTCATCGGGACCGGAGGCAGCAGGTCAACGGCCACTGGGAGAAACTTCCGAGGTCGGTCATCGAGCACGGCGATAAGCCTGAAGACATCTTCGCCGGTTACTATGATGTCCAGAAGAAGGTTGGAGCCGAGGAGATAAAAAACATCCCCTACGGGGCCATAGCCAACTGGACCCTGGCGGACAAGCTCTCGGCAGGCCTGCAGCAGCTCATGGCAGGGGCACGGAAGTTCTCGCTGAGCGAAATCACCCGCGACGATGTGTTCGCCGGGAACCGGGAAACCGAGCAGCTCACCGGCCTGAAGTTTCTCACCGACGCCCAGGACGACGCTGCCAAAAAAATACTGAAAGGCTAATCACAAAAGCCGGGAGGAAACTCCCGGCTTTTTTAGTATTAAGGGAACCAATCTGGAGAGAACTGGTAACTTTATACATCAATAAAATTTAAAAAATTATACTCTCCCATTCGTATAGCTTATGTGTACATTTCGTCTGAATATAAAGAAAAACCGCCATACGAACCTGGTCTTGAACGGTGGAGCAACTATAAATCTATTTGGATCAGACACTGGGTTGAATTCCAGAGGGTATATCCGTTCAGGTATCAAAGTATATTCGGAACCATAAGTGACGAGAAACGCGACCAGATTCGAAAACTTATCAGGTGCGGAAAGTTCAAGAACGGTTTCCAGCGGCATACCTGCCCGGAATGCGGTGTTATCCTGGTTGTACCATTCACCTGTAAGTCTCGACTCTGTTTGTCATGCTCACGGAAACGGCTTTTCGGCTGGTCTTTGAACCTTTCAGTGATTCTAAACACATCCCTGAACCAAACCCATGTCACCTTTACCATTCCGGGGACCATCGCGAAACTGCTATTTAAAAGAAAATACGACACGGAACAGATGATGCCCCTGGCGGCCGGTATTTACAAAAACCTTCTTGCTTCAACCGCGAAGTTAAAGGGGAAAGATTACCAGGCCGGAGTACTGGCTACCCTGCACAAAAGCGGAAACGGACTCAATTACAATCCCCATGTTCATCTCATCGGAACTCGGGAACTGGTTGATAGAGCGACCGGTGAAGTTCTGGACGTGCCGTATGTTCCCTACGCAAAAGTGCGACATGTTTGGAAGAAAGCATTTTTACAGCATCTCGTCAAACAGGGTTTTCTTTCCGAAAATGAAATGAAGGAATTTCATGACAAATACAAAAACGGATTCCATGTCTATTTTCAGCCCATAAAAGGAAACCATAATGACGTGCTGTTCAGGACAGCCGAATATATTGCCACCGGTTATTTCCACAACAGTCAGATAATTGAAGTCAATCACCGAAACAAGACCGTGACCTTCCGCTACCGCAGATTCATGGAACGGGGGACCAGGAAAAAGCATTTCGCAACAAAGACCATGCACATGCATGAATTCATGGCCCGGATGTTGTTTTTCCTACCGGATAAACACCGGAAGATGATACGCTACTACGGTATCTACGCGAGAAATATCGAGAGGAAGCTGGATTACATGGAAAAGAGTACCTGGGCCAGGGCAATCAAACACTGCTTTGACAAAGAGCCTGAAAAATGCCCCGAATGCTCATTAACCATGGTTAAAGATATCGTATACTCTTTAAGGGCTGATAGAGAAATTAAGAAAATGATTGCAACTCATGCCCTTATCAATGGAGCCGGGTGCTATTTGCCCTCCATGGCGCACCCGGCATTAGCTCATCCATGAGCGTCATATTTTATTTATAAAAAAGCGCGACCGCCGTAGAAATATGTCATTTCAACCAGGATTACCATAAAAGAGCTTGACTTATTTCTTCATATTGATACGAATCAATACCAGGTGAGGTGTGTTTACGCACGAAATTTTTCCCAATTTTCGGGGCGAAATTTTAAATACCGGTCCCTGTGAGTGAACATTTCCGTGAAAACGGTACAGGCACAGCAACCGATAAGCGGCATTATGTAGCATATTCATCTGTATCAGCAATCACTTTTTGTTGAGAGGGAACTGGAAATTCTTAGAAAGAGAACTTATACGGCCAAGGCCATGGCCGCCCTTATCGACTCCTTTTCAAATAATAATAACACCGGGATGACAGTCCTCTTCTGGAACACCTTTAACTCAGTGGATTTCGATGACGAAATAAATGGTGTCTCCTATAGGGACCTGCCGAGACCCTACCACCGGTATTTTATTGAACCCTGCCAGCCGGAACGATAGTATGATTCTGCAAAACTGTTGACAGGTCTTTTAAAAACTGATATCATATTGATTGAAAGAAAAATTCCAAACAGGAGGTCACCATGAAAAAGATTCTGGTTATAACAACCACACTTCTGCTGTCCTTCGCAATCACTTACGCAAAACCAAAAATCAAAGAGATTGAAAACGCCGTAGATAAAAAGACCGTTAAACAGTCTCTTGGACGCTACCAGCTCCTTATTAAAGACCCTGGAAAAAGATATTTCAATTTTATTATGGAAAAATCCCGTGAAGGGACCATAGCTGACGGTCATCTTTCGCTGGCGGAAAAAAACAAAAAGGTCTCACAAATAGACAATTTCACCTATGAAAAAAACAAGGTACTTCTCTTCAGGATACGGCACATCAAGGCGGTACATCGGCAGTTCGGGGGCACCCTTGTAACATTGATTGATGCCAAGGGAAAACCGGTCAAACACGACCTGTTTGAAACAACCATGGTATGGACCGGTGAAGGTATAGCATATGACCAGCTCTTCATAATAAAAACAGCCAGGCCGATTACTAAAGATATATATTCAGAAGACCAGGTTCCCCTGAAACTGACCATAGTATTCATGAAACAGCAGAAACTGGTGTATTCAATAACTCCCTGAATTTTCATATAAGCATTCTTAGAAATCAAGAAGAACCGGTATCAATACCGGTTCTTCTTTTTCAGGGTGTTTAAAATTTCAACGGTACTGATTCCCACCAGCACCAGGGCAAGAACCCAGAGGATAACCATTCCCTTCATGGGGATGGCAAGACCACCAAAGATGAGCCAGAGCATAAGGACCAGACCGCCGGAAAGGTTGATGCACACCGCGCCCATTAGTCCCAGGCCGGTATGGCTCTGACCCTCTTTTTTTACCGCCTCCACGGTCAGGGCGATGCCGATACCGAAGAGTACAGCACCGAGAATATTCGGGTAGAAACCGGTCAGAGCCGGGGGTATGCCGAAACAGGCGGCTACCACGGGGGAGTGAAAGAGCAGGACCAGCCCCAGGAAATAGTTGATGGCAGCGTCGACGAGGAGTGTGACATTTATTTTCATTGATTCACTCCATAAATTTCAATCCGTTTTTCCTTGCCACGGATTTCGGTTTTACCGAGGGATACGAAATCATCGGTTACGCTCCCCAGGGAATTTTTTGTATCTTCAGACAGGAAGATCCTGTAGGGATGCTTCTTGGAAAGGGACTCGAGACGGGAGGCGATGTTCACCGTATCGCCGATTACGGTGAATTCCAGCCTCTTGGATGTGCCGATATTACCCGCCAGAACCTGACCGGTATGAATTCCCAGGCCTATTTCCAGTGCAGGGAATTCCCTGGCAGCAAGGTCTTTATTGAGCCGCTCCAGTTCCTTGAGCATGGCCCGGGCCGCCCTGAATGCGGACTCGGCGTGATCCGGATTTTCCAGGGGATAGCCGAATACCGCCAGGACCGCGTCTCCGATGAATTTATTGATATAGCCGTTTTCATCATAGATGCACCGGCTCATCCGTTCAAAATAGCTGTTCAATAATTCAACTATCCTCTCCGGGGTCATCTTCTCTGACAGGGTGGTAAAGGAGCGGATATCGGAGAAGAGAACCGTTACCCGGGCCTCGGTACCCCCCAGGGCGATTCCCTTTTCCAGCAGGTGATCCCTTACCTTTGGATCCACCATCTTTCCCAGGGCGTCTTTGATCAGTTCCTTCTCCTTCAGGCTCAGGGCCATCCGGTTCAGCCCCTCGGACAGGGTCCCCAGCTCATCGGTTGACCGTACCGGTATGGAAATATCAAGGTTTCCCTTTTTTATTTCCTCGGTACCCCGGGCGAGCTTATCTATGGGGTTTTCAAAATACCTGGTCACCATGTACGTGAGAAACAGGCTGAGAGTTACCACGATGACTATTACGATTCCGATTTTATCGAGAAATCCCTCAAGGTTAATATCGATATGGCCGGAGAAAAAAAGCAGGTAGAGGAGAAATATGGGGAAGATGGTAATTGCCAGAAAGAGTATGATAAAATGGTTCCGAATCGACAGTGAAAGAATCCCCCTGTACCTTGACAGCTCGTTTTCAGGGAATATCTGGGGAATGATATATCTCCTGTTGAGGAGCTCCAGGGAATAAAACACGATTATCAGGCAGAGAATTCCGAGAAGAAAAAATTTTAAGTTCCGGTCCCTGTGAGTGAACGTTTCCGTGAAAACGGTACAGGTACAGCAACCGATAAGAGACATTATGTAGCATATTCACCTGGTTCAGCAACCACTTTTTGTTGAGAGGGAACTGGAAATTCTTAGAAAGAAAAGAAAAAGAGCTTGACTTTTTAAAAACAGATCAATAATCTTTTCATTATGAAATTCAAGAATATCAAAATCAGTTTAATTATATTTTTTACTTTTCTTCTATCTGGTTGTGCAAGTTTTTCATCTTTTCAGGTTGGGCACAATATTTATGGAAAGTCTGATAAATATTCACACCTAAGTGGAACACCAGTTAGGATAGTTGCAGCAAATCCTATTCAATCATACCAAGGCATGACCGCTGCCAGTAATGCTGCTTTTGTAATAAATAATGATGTTGTAGATAAAAACGGTAAATTAATTATCAAGAAAGATGAATTTGTTACTGCTAAAGTATCAGTTCGTCCAAAAGGTGGAGCTGGGAGGCCTGGAATAATTAAAATTGAATTCATTGGTACCCGTACAGTTGATGGCAATCCCATTTATTTTGATTCAGAAGTTTACAAATTAGAAGGTGAGAGTAACAAAGGTACTGCTATAGGTTTAACAATTTCAATGTTCTTTATTTACCCTCCTTTCAACTTTTTTCATTTAATTCAGAATGGCAAGGACATAACAATGCAAGGCGGTTCTCAGTTCTTAACAAGAATTCGATAATCCCTATCTCCCCCGCTCAATCTCAATACAGACCGCTTCAATCTTGGTGTAGCAGTCCTCAATATCAATCTCAATCCGGTGAATCATCTCAAAATACTTCTCAATCCTCTCATCCTGCCTTGTCAGCTCAAGGAGCGATTTCAGCGACTTCTTAATCTGCTCCCGCTTCCAAATCTGGCGTTTCAGATAATACTTCCGCTCAATCATCTTCTCAATCCTGAACCCCAGGTGCTTGATTTTCAGAATGCCCTTTCTCTTGTTCTTCTTCCGCTGCTTTGCACGGTCAGTAATCTGGAAAATTACCGACGTGTTAATTGACGCGCTCAGGTACAGCTCCTTCCACGGCGTTGTCTCAATCCTCAGACGGGCGTCCTCGGTCAGGCCGATTCTCCCGCCGCTCAGGGAGATACGCGGCAGGAGCCTCAGTCACTCATAGGCTTTCAGGTTCCGCGCGCTCCGCACCCTGGTCACCGCTTCCCTGACCCGGTTTCTCATGCACGAAAGCTCATGTTCATTCTTCTCTTTCAGAGAATAACCGTGAATAGCGGCAGAACAGAACATCACAAGAGCAGCTGCTCCGATATTTAAAAAATATTTCATCCCTCTCACCCCTTTTCAGACACTATATATATATAGTGTCCCGTTACCGCAGAGAGGGACAATTTAAATCAGGAGGAACTGATAATGACAAAACCTTTTGTGCTGACCGCCATGGCAAAGGATCTCCACGGCTATCTAAGGAAATGCGAAGAGTCAGACCGGCAGGTCCTGAGCGAGGCCAACGAGCGGACTCTCAAAATACTGATGGAGATAAATTCCGCCCTTTCAAAGCTCGATTAAGAAAAAAAAATTGTCCCTGAGCCCTGTTTCCGGACACTATATATAATAGATTCCGGTGGTCTTTTTTTGCGCGTTTTTTTTCCCGAATTATTAAATAATCTATTTAATAAATTTTAAGTACCGGTCCCTGCGAGTGAACATTTCCGTGAAAACGGTACAGGTACAGCAACCGATAAGCGGCATTATGTAGCATGCATGAAGGTTTTGACAAACAGTTTTTGTTTGACAGGCTGGTTGTATGAGAGGACTTTCCTAAAAAGATGACGGTAAAAAGCGATAGCGCGTCGGCTTCCGTGGCGGTCGAGATCGACGGAAACGTGCCTGCGGGCATGATCGTGGTCCCGGCCAGGGGATCGAGGGAGATTACGGATCTTGCCGGGGGAAGAAGTGACCCCGCCCCGGGCGTGCCCTCTTTTAAATACGTGATCGTCACCATAGCCAGGCAGGGGGTGTCGTCATGAAGGTCGGGGTAAGGGACATCCTTAAGAGGGCGAAGATGCGGCATTATTCTGCAAAAGCATGGTACCCTGTACCACCGCGAAACGGGTCATTAATCGGCGAGGGTGCCGGTCTGCCATCCCTTCGGGGGTGCCCCGGGATATGATGGCGGCGCGTGAAAACCCACAGCGCGACACAATCGCGGGGTGTCGTGTGATGCATGGTAAAGAAGTGCAGAAAAACTATAATACAACTGATTTGGGCTTGACTGTTACTATAATAACAAGTATAATGTAGAAGAGTGAATTTCATTCATTCAATTATTATATATAAATGGGGGTGGGGGGCGATGATTTCTGGTAAGATTTCTGGTAAAAAGGGGAGAAACCTGTCATTAGTTATCGCGATGGCAGTGATCATTGGTGTTTCAACTTTGACCGCCTGCGGTGACAAAAAAGACGATAACAGTTCGCTTCTGCTGCTGCTCTTTGCGGGACCGTCTGCCGGCGACACGGTAACTTACACAGCCGATGGCGTATCTTTTGTGATGGTCTACGTGCCCGGGGGGCTGACCTTCCCGACCGGCGTGGATGACGACGACAATGCAACGGTGGACGGCGCCTACTGGATAGCCGATACCGAGGTGACCTACGAGCTGTGGGAGAAAGTATACACCTGGGCCACAAGCGGAAGTGGGGCCACCGGCGCAGGGCAGTACACCTTTGACAATACGGGCACTCGGGGAGACGGAACAGGCGACACTGATGAGCACCCGGTGACAGAGGTGAACTGGCGTGACAGCATTGTCTGGTGCAACGCCCTGACGGAGTGGTATAACGCTCAGGAAGGAACGAGCTATGAGTGCGTGTACACCTATGGGGGCTCGATAATTCGAGATAGCACGAATGGTACGGCCTGTGACGGTGCGGTAGCGAGCGCAACGGCAGATGGTTTTAGACTGTTAACGAGCGATGAATGGGAGCTTGCGGCGCGGTACCGGGACGGCACGGACTGGACCTATGGAGACCACGCGAGCGGCGACGATAGCGGCGCCTGTTATGATGACGGGGATATACTTGGCGGTCTTGGCATGTCTTCAGTATTTGGCGATTACGCATGGTATACTGACAACAGTAGTTCCAGTGCCCATGTAGTGGGAACCGCCGGGAACGACGGCGGAGCCGCGTATTCCGGCAATGCCAACGCTCTTGGTCTCTACGACATGAGCGGTAATGTCTGGGAGTGGTGCTTTGATTTGAGCGGGTCTTACCGGGTGTTACGGGGCGGCAGTTGGAACGATTCTGACCTCTATCTGCAAGTCGGCTACTGGGGCTACAACGATCCGTACGTCGAGCTCAACGGCATAGGCTTCCGCTTTGCGAGGACCCGGTAGCACTTCGGCCGACCCCTTTTTGCACATCGTGTGCGGCGTCGGCATTCGTACATCCTGTTACGCAGATTTTTACTTTTTTAGTCGAGCGCTTTTCGGACATCCTGTCCGCGCTCGACATTAGCTCATCCGTGAGCGTCACCTTTTCACTAAAATGCGATGCACCGAGCGTGTCGAGGTGTCCCTTCTAACAGTGTGTGTTTATAATTTTTCTTGACTTTCTTCTCAAAATGTGGTTCGTTGAAGCAAGAAGGTTAGAGGATATAATAAACAGGACAGATCATGCTACCCGTAAAAGAAAACTACATCGTTGACAAAAAAGGAAACGCCGTAAGCGTCATTATCACAAAAAAAGATTACGACAAAATTCTCGACTACATCGAAGAACTCGAAGACACTGCCGCGTACGATAGAGCCAAAGCTGATAAAGGAAAAACCGTTCCGTGGGAAAAATTTTAAGTACCGGTCCCTGTGAGTGAACGTTTCCGTGAAAACGGTACAGGTACAGCAACCGATAAGCGGCATTATGTAGCATGCATGAAGGTTTTGACAAACAGTTTTTGTTTGACAGGCTGGTTGTATGAGAGGACTTTCCTAAAAAGAAAATGATAAACTCACCGGCATTGAGATACTAAAAGCTTCAAAGAGGATGAATATCGACACAATTTTAACCTATACGCTGGAAAAGCGCGTGGGTTATTACATACTTTCCTGATTTCGGGGAATGAAGAACTGTTAATCGCAGATGAAAACCGGTAGTTGTATATATGTTGACATTCCCTTCATTTTTTGTTTCTATTATTATACATGGAGAGAATAATAAACAATAACACAAATAAGAAACAGGCCTCCGGAAACGGACATAAAGTATCCGTCCCTGTCAAGCTTGCGTACGGGTTTGGCGATATCGCCAGCAATATTTTTATCGTTACATCCGGATTTTTTCTTCTCTTCTTTCTCACCAACATTGCAGGTATCAAACCGGCGGTTGCTGGACTTGTTCTTCTGTTCCCCAAGTTATGGGACGTTATATCAGATCCCATCATGGGCGCTATATCTGACCGTACCCGATCTCGATGGGGGCGACGCAGGCCCTACCTGCTGTTTGGCGCGATCCCGTTTGGCCTGGTGTTTTTTCTTATGTTCGCAGCTCCAGAATACGGCTCCGCAACGGCCCGCGCCCTGCACGTTGGGGTGATGTTCGCGCTGGGCTGCACCGTGTTTACTATTATCAACGTACCCTACTCAAGTATGGTACCCGAAATGACCGACGACTACAACGAGCGTATGTCCATTACATCTTACCGCATGATAGGCTCATCCATCGGTGTACTCCTGGCCGGGGGGCTTGCAATGCCGCTGGTCAAAATAGGCGGTCAAGGTGTGGACGGGTTCCGCTTCATGGGAATGGTTTTTGGCATCGCCATCACCGTAATAACACTTGTATGTTTCCAGGGAACCCAAGGCGCGAGAACAATTGCGTCAGGCGAAACCATGCCGTCGGCCAGAGAGCAAATACGTATTGCTCTGAAAAATTACCCGTTTATAATGTTAATTATAAGCTATATGCTGCAGTCAATCGGAATTGGCGTTCTTATGGCCGGGTTAATCTTTTACGTGAAACACGTAATGAACCTTCCTGAATCGTTCATGGGAATCATATTCCCCATTTTATTCGGCACCGCTATTGTGTTTATTCCAGTCTGGGTAAAAATTGGAAAAAGGTTAGGCAAGATACGCGCGTACAGGGTGGGCCTTGTCCTTATATCTGTAATGCTGATATCAACATTTTTCACCAGTCCTTCACAAATATATCTCTTTTACACACAGATATTTCTGCTGGGAATCGGCTTTTCCAGTTTCCAGTTATTTCCTTTCTCCATGCTTCCCGATACGGTTGAGTACGACCAGATGCGCTCGGGTCTTCGACGGGAAGGTATTTTCTCAGGCGCATGGGCGTCGGGGCAGAAAATGGCTTACTCGGTCGGCCCGGCTATCGTTGGATTCGCCCTGTCCATTTCCGGGTTTGAAGGGAAAGGCGCGCAGCCAGAAAGCGTTAGTACTGGAATCCGCCTTGTGTTTTGCCTCTTTCCCACCATCATGCTGCTGTTAAGCCTGATACCATTCAGCCGGTACACCCTTACTGAAGAAATATTTGAGGAGGTTAAGCGACTTATCGCAGGTAAACAACCGTACTAACTCCAGTATTACCGTTATTTTTTTACGCTGACAAAGGCAACATAGATATATCAGATATTACCAACCTTCTGTTCAATACTACAGGCATTACAGGCTCTGACCCCAGCGAAGATGCATACTGCGCGGTGAAGTGAAGCATCGGCCGGCAGAGACGCCGCCGGGGAATACTCTTATACCACCGACTACTTCACCGACTTCGCGGCGGGAGCGGGGTGTGCGTATTCAGTACGGGCTGGCAGGTTCACTGTAGCTTTATCTAAGGCCGGGCTACACCATGTTCTTCGAGAAGAACAACACGGGACAGTTTTACACGGTTGAAGCAGGAATTCTATTCAGCTTTAAATGATACTTTTATTTATTTACTTGAATACTACAGACTTATAAACTATCCTTCTACAGGTATTTACAAATGATAATATAATTCTCAAGGCATGCAAGTAGAAGATTAAAGCTTTATGATATCCCGGAAGAGATTTTACGAGATATAATAATTGAATCCGAAATAGATGAAGGATACAATGAGATCATTAAAACAATTACAGGATTTCGTTTTCCAATTAAGATTGTTTTTGCATATGAAAATGATATATTAACAGTAATTACAGCGTATCCTTTGAAAAAGGGGAGATAGAGATGAAAGTTCATTATGATGAAGAAATAGACGCGTTATATATTAAACTGGACGAAAATAATCCGGACGGGGTGATAGAGATATCTGAAGGTATAAATATTGAAACAACTTCAGATGGTAAACTCGCCGGTATTGAGATACTAAAAGCTTCAAAGAAGATGAATATCGACACAATTTTAACCTATACGCTGGAACTGGATAAGTATATATTAAAACAGGATATACCCGGGAAAAGCGCGTAGGTTATTACATGCTTTCCTGATCACTTTTCACTTCTCACTCTTCACTAATCTGTGTTCAAATGATATATTAACAATAATTACAGCTTATCCTTTGAAATGATAAACTCACCGGCATTGAGATACTAAAAGCTTCAAAGAAGATGAACGAGGGAGTTGTACGATATCTATAGTTGTTTGACAATTTGTTTCACCTGGCCAATCTTTAGTGTTTACAACACACATTCGGAGATATATTCATGGGCCTTCTACAGGATATAATAATTATTTTTACCATCGCAGTTGCAGTTGTATTTATCTGCAACCGGCTTAAGATACCTTCAATTGTCGGGTTTTTGATTACCGGTGTATTCGCCGGCCAAATTTTAAGTACCGGTCCCTGTGAGTGAACGTTTCCGTGAAAACGGTACAGGTACAGCAACCGATAAGCGGCATTATGTAGCATAATCATCTGTATCAGCAATCACTTTTTGTTGAGAGGGAACCGCAGATTCTTAAGAAAAAAACTATAATGTTCAGAGAATTACAACAGATCAACAGAAAACCCAAACCGTTTGAATTTTATACTGCTGAAGAATTATGGACAAATGAGCATACCGCCAGGAAGATGCTTGAATACCATCTGAACGAATCAGTGGACGCGGCATCACGCAACAGGAATTTTATTGACCGGTCCGCGTCTTGGATGATGTATCATTTCAATTTGGGTTCCAATTCCAAAATTATTGATTTCGGTTGCGGTCCGGGTCTTTATACATCGAGATTAGCAAAAAGCGGTGCTGCTGTTACCGGTATTGATTTTTCCAAAAACTCTCTTGAGTACGCAAAAGCAATGGCACAGAGGAATAATCTTACAATAAACTATGTACATGAAAATTATTTACAATTCAACACAGAAGAATGTTTTGATTTGATAATAATGATCATGTGTGATTTTACCGCGTTAAGTCACATACAAAGAAAGAGTTTGCTGAAACAATTTTACAGGTTGTTGAAGCCTGACGGCCATGTTTTTCTGGATGTATATTCAATGCATTATTTCAGCAAGAAAAAGGAAGGCGCTTTCTATGAGTTTAATCAAATGGATAGGTTTTGGTCTCCGGATGATTATTACAGTTTTTTAAACATATTCAAATATGAAAATGAAAACCTTTTACTGGACAAGTACACAATATTCACGCCAACAGAGAAAAGAGAAATATATAACTGGGCACAATGTTACACTAAGCACGCAATAACAGAGGAGTTTGAAGAAAACGGTTTACGTATAAAAGAATTTTTTGCGGATGTTTCCGGTGAGGCGTACAGCGGCAAAACCGATGAATTTGCAGTTGTGGCTGAAAAAAAGAAATAAGAAAAATCACAGGATGGTGTTGACCGAAATCGGAAAAATCGCAGAAACAGAATGGACCAGGACCCCGCAAATCAGGCTGGATATGAACATTGCATTGGACGCATTTTGCGTAATGCCGAATCATTTTCATGGGATTATCATCATTGGCGAAAATGAATATAACCGCCGTGATGGCGCATCCCGTCGTGGCGCATCCCGTGATGGCGCGTTCCGTTGTTGTAGAGACGCCATGCATGGCGTCTCTACGGCATCCGGCATCGATACGACAAACGACACCATTACCCACGGCGACATTACGGAAACGACCACCCGGAAACAAAACAATTTTTCACCACAACGGAAAAACCTGTCATCCGTTATCAGGGGATTCAAATCATCGGTCACCACGTACGCGCGTAAACACAATATTGAATTCGCATGGCAGGCCCGATTTTATGACCACATCATACGTGATGATAAATCGTTCAATAATATACGGCAATACATTAAAAACAACCCGTTGAATTGGCGTGATGATACATTGAACGGAAAATGAAATCATTATAAGTTCAAGTTCAATGTTCCTTGACATTACAAAAATATCATTTATTCTACATCAGAACTGATCGTGTACGCTGCCCGGCACGATCTCCCCTTCACTCCCCAAATCATGATTAATCAGAAAATGAAAAGACATACAAATCAAATTATTCTATACTAGTCCCTGTTATCAGAACTATAATGGAGGGCTTATGGAAAAAAACGGCCTGACAAGAAAAAAGTTCATTAAAAAGACCCTGCGAACAGGGGCTGTAATCGGAGGGGGCGCCGCCCTTGGGTATGGAGGGGTAAAACTCTGGTCAGCACTCTCCAACGGCACCAATGAAAATTCTGCCGGGTATGGTCCAAAACCCAATTTTACAACCAGCAAAAAACAATTACCAAACATCGTTATTATCCACACCGATGACCTGGGGTATGGAGACCTGGGGTGCTATGGAGCAAAATCCGTTGCCACGCCTAATATTGACCGGCTGGCCCGGCAGGGGATGCGTTTTACCGATTTTTATTCCTGCAATGCCCTCTGTTCCCCGTCCCGCTGCGGACTTTTGACCGGTCGCTATCCCCAGAGAGTGGGAATGCACTGGGTACTCTGGATGGAAGACCTGCCCTTTTTTGCCAAAATGGTGCGCAAGGCAGCGCCCCTGCTGAACAAGATAGGCGCCTCAGATGTTGGGGCACCTTCTGAAACAAAGGGACTGCCTCCCGGCGAGATCACTATTGCCGAGGCGCTGCAGGCGGTGGGATATAAGACCGGGTGCATTGGAAAATGGCACCAGGGTGATTTCAGGTTTCTTCCGGAATACAACCCCGTAAACCATGGATTTGATCATTTTTATGGTATGCCGTGGGACCATGAAGAGACCCCCTGTCCCCTGTATCATAATAAAAAGCTTATCAAGGAAGATTGGGACGACCTGTCAGAGATCCACCAGGTGCTGGCTGACGGGGCATGTGATTTCATCAATAACGCGGGAAATGGACCATTCTTTTTGTACTATGCACCCCCTGATCCCCATATCCCGCTTCATCCGTCAAAGAAATTCAAGGGTAAATCCAGGGGCGGGCTCTACGGTGACGTGGTAGAAGAGCTGGACGCCAACGTGGGACAGGTGCTGCGCTGCCTTAAAAAGAACGGGTATGAGTCCAATACGCTGGTGATCTTTGCCAGTGACAACGGTCCCTGGTATCATGGAAGCACAGGCGGACAGCGGGGCCGAAAGGGTCAGAGTTATGAAGGGGGTTTCAACGTGCCCATGATCGCCCGCTGGCCGGGTAAGATCAAGGCGGGAAGTGTCTGTAGTGAGCCATCCATCAATCTTGACCTGCTGCCTACCTGTTTGAGTATTGCAGGCATTAACCTCCCCGGTGACCGTATTATTGATGGTGAAAATATTGCGGGACTTTTAACAGGGAAGGTAAAAAAATCTCCTCATGATGCTCTTTATTTTTATCATCATGATCAACTGGAAGGTATCCGGGTGGGGAAATGGAAATACTATACTAATATCAGCACCTATACGTATCCTGTGCCGGTTGATAAAAACCATTTTGCAAAGGGGTATCCTGCCCCCTGGCTGTATAATCTCGAACTTGACCCAACCGAGAGTTACAGCCTGACTGAGAGTCATCCTGAAATTGTTAAGGAAATGGAAAGTAAAATTCAATCATGGAACAAGGCCATGAAAAAAAATCCCAGGGGGTTGCTCTAGCCCACTCCCAGCGACACCCGCACAAACGCGGGCGGGTGCGCTGGCCGGCAGGATGCTTCCACATAAATTTTGCTCAAAATTGGACAGGAAAGATACTGACCTGCAACCAGGCAGGGATCTATTTACACGAATATATCCGCAGAGTCCATTCAGATAGGGCACCTGTCTCTCCAGAAACTTCGTCAGTTACCTTGATAACCCAGGCACCTGATGCATTTGTCCAAAAAAAGGCATCTGTACTGTAGGTTTGACTCACCAGTTCGCCCGATGAATCTTAAGCTTTCAAGGTTGTTTTAGAACCACTGGGTGATTCAAGCGTTATTTTCAAGTCTCCCCAGCGGTGATGTGAAGAAACGACATCAACCGATACACTGTTTACTGTATTTGTTACATCAGCCACTATTACATCTTCGACACCATTAATATCATTATCCGGTATACTCGAACCCGGCAATGATGATTGTTCAAAAACGAGGACATTGTCACAGTCGTCATTACAACCTGTTGAAAAGGCAATGATGAAAAGCATGGTATAGATAGAGAGAATGGTTATTCCTATTCTTGTCATCCTGATTTCCTTTCTTCTTTGTCTTTCATCGTAAAGCTGTTTCTTATTGAAGAATTCGACGGCGACAGATCTTTTTTGTGCGTTTTATGTAGAAGTGTCTTCTTTAAATATTTCTTGTTTTGGTAAAGTTCTCTGGATAAAGACCATTTCCCCTGTAGGACCTTTTCATACTGATAAATAGTTTTTAACAATATGTAATTAAAATTTCGCGAGAAAATCGCCAAAGGTTTGCAGACCTGGCACATCTCACCTGGAAGTATAAGAAGCTACCGTAGAAACAACTCAACGTCAAGCTCATTTTTGATGCTGCACTGCACGTAAAAATTGATTCTTATCATGGAGCCAGTGATGACCTATCTTTCCTGGCATTACAAAAAGGCTTTTAACCAATTTCAGAATAGATTCAGCCAGGCTGCCAAACTGGGATTTGGATCGTGTTGACCAAAATCGGAAAAATCGCAGAAACAGAATGGACCATATACCAGGTAACAGGATCAGAACAGTACAATAATCCACTTGACACCAGAGATCAAATTCCGTATCATATATAGACTACACGCTGAGGTCAAAATATGAAGATTAAAGAAGACATAAGATCTATTTCATACATAAAAGCAAATGCAGCTGATATTCTAAAACAAGTTAATAAAACTCATCGGCCCATTTATATAACACAGAATGGAGAAGCAAAAGCAGTTTTGCTGGATGCAGAGAGTTATGAAAAAATTTTAAGTACCGGTCCCTGTGAGTGAACATTTCCGTGAAAACGGTACAGGCACAGCAACCGATAAGCGGCATTATGTAGCATATTCATCTGTATCAGCAATCACTTTTTGTTGAGAGGGAACCGCAGATTCTTAAGAAAA
>CAZEPS010000063.1:14703-17909 GCA_964514165.1 uncultured Leptospirales bacterium | reverse complement strand
TCTGAAGAAAAGTCCCCGAGTCTGCCACACTTTTCCTGGTAAGGTCCTATGTGTATCAGCCCCTTGAGAAATGTCCCGGTGCTGATGATTACCTTTTGGGCATGAAACTCCTGCTCACGCCTGGTGCGGACCCCGATGACCCTCCCCCCTTCAGCGAGGATCTCCTCAACGATATCCTGTATGACATAGAGGTTCTCCTGCTTTTCCAGAACTGCCTTCATCATGTTCTGGTATTCCTTTTTATCCGCCTGGGCCCTGGGGGACCAGACCGCCGGACCCTTGCTCCTGTTGAGCATCTTGAAATGTATGCCGGTGGCGTCTATGGTCTTCCCCATTTCGCCCCCCAGGGCGTCTATCTCCTTCACCAGGTGACCCTTGGCCAGGCCACCGATAGCAGGATTACAGCTCATCTGGGCAATGGTATCGAGGTTGCCGGTTATTACGATGGTGTGCATCCCCATCCTGGCCGAGGCGAGGGAAGCCTCTACCCCCGCGTGCCCTGCCCCGACAACAAGTATGTCACAGTTGCGAATCATGGTTTACAGTCCTATTTCTCCGCTGATCCCTTTCATCGCGTCAAGGGAGATGTCAACGAACTCGTTGAGTTCCAGCCCCAGGAGCTCGCACTCCCGGATAATGTCCCTGTTTACCGACGCGGCAAAAGCCTTTTCCTTCATCCTTTTCAGAATCGATTTGGCCTTTACGCCCTCGAGTTTCCTGTCCGGATATATCAGGGCGGTGGCGATTATAAGACCGGTTATGGTTTCCCCGGCTGCCAGGGCGTGATGGAACTCGCTCTCCCGTTTCATGCCGTGTGATTCCTCATTGTGCATTTTTATCGCCTCTATTATTTCAGGATCGATTCCCTCCTCTGACAGGATCTTTTCCGCCTCCAGGCCGTGTATTGAGAGATCTCCGCCGGTAATCTCCACATCGATGTCATGGAGGAGGCCCGCGAGTCCCCACTGCACTTCATCCCTTCCGAGCCTCCTGGCGAGAGCTCGCATGACTGCCTCCGATGCCAGGGAATGCCAGATCATCTTTTCATTTTTCACTTTATCATGTAAAAGCCCTAATGCCTGCTGTCTTGATATTGAACCGGTCATGATATCCTCGCTGTTATAATACATATAAAGAAATATTTGACCATACTATTCACTATGTCAAGATTAATGATTATATTATATTGTAACCGTATACTGTTGCCATCTTCATAAACAACGGAGCTCATAAAAATGAAACAATACCGTACGATGACCTGTACCGCAGTGATCTTTATTTTTATAAACACGGCTTACGGCGATTCACCGTTAACCTCCACCGATT
Organism: uncultured Leptospirales bacterium; assembly: GCA_964514165.1. Classification (GTDB taxonomy): domain Bacteria; phylum Spirochaetota; class UBA4802; order UBA4802; family UBA5550; genus CAZEPS01. The sequence continues at coordinate 16,583 of CAZEPS010000063.1, read as the reverse complement.
TTCATACCGCCTATCATGATAGCCCCGTGGTCACCGAGGCCTCTGAAAAAGGTATCATTACAAAAAAAATAACCAGGTTTCTTCTGTCGCCGGAAACTCCCGTCGCCCTGAAAGCGGCCTGTATCAACGCCCTATCCTGGAACATAAACGGTAAAAACAATGCCGTTCTCTTTCAGAAAAAACTCCTGAAAAAACACCGCATCAAGGAAGTCTCATACGAAAAATTCACCGGTGATGAACTCTTCTGCCTGGCGTACCTTACCGCCATGGATGACTATTTCCATCCAGAAAAAGCCATCCCCATACTGAAAGAGTCATTGCGAAAATATCGGGCGAGCAATACAGAACCTTTGCTGTCAGTTCACCTGGTGTTCGCCCTGATACTTGCACAGAAAGAAATGGGGGAAGACTGGTGCAGGGTATGGAAATTAACAGAAGATGCTCTCAATAATCCAGAAATAAAAAATGATCTCAGGGAAGAGGCAAAAAAAATTATTATCAATTACATGATTCTCTACAAAGAATACTGCAAATGAACGACGGCAAAGCAAACAGGCTTATAGACGAACAGAGCCCCTACCTTCAGCAGCACGCCCAGAACCCGGTGAACTGGTTTCCCTGGTCCGAGGAGGCCTTCTCCGTCGCCGCAAGGGAAAACAAGCCGGTTTTTCTTTCTATCGGCTATTCTACCTGCCACTGGTGCCATGTCATGGAGGATGAATCCTTCAATGACCGGGATGTCGCCGATATCATGAACAGGGTCTTCGTGTCGATCAAGGTTGACAGGGAGGAGCGGCCGGATATTGATTCAATATACATGAATGTCTGCCAGATGATAACCGGCTCCGGCGGCTGGCCCCTGACAATAATAATGACACCGGACAAGAAGCCCTTCTTTGCCGCAACATACCTGCCGAAAAACACAACCTATGGCAGGCTCGGGATGATCGAACTGTCGGAAAAAATCAACGACTTGTGGAAGACTCAGGAGAAGGAGATCCGGGCTTTCTCTGAAGAAGTACTCGCTCACTTACAAAAAATTACAGACCCGTCGGGAGTTGAAACCATAGATTATTCAGTGATTGATGAAGGATATCGAGAGCTCGCCCATAGTTACGACTCTGAACATGGGGGATTCGGTTCACGACCGAAATTCCCGATTCCCCATAACCTCATATTTCTTCTTCACTATCATTTCATGAAAAAAGACACCAAATCACTCGCCATGGTTGAGAAGACCCTGGCTGCAATGAGAATGGGAGGAATCTTTGATCAAACCGGTTTCGGTTTTCACCGGTATTCGACCGATGAACGATGGCTGGTCCCGCACTTTGAAAAGATGCTGTATGACCAGGGCCTCTGTTCTCTGGCGTATACACTTTCCTTCCAAGCGACCGGAAACACTGACTATGCCCGTGTAGCCGATGAGATTTATACTTATGTTTCGAACCGTCTGCTCTCCCCGACCGGGGGGTTTTATTCTGCCGAAGACGCGGACAGCGAGGGTGAAGAGGGCAAGTACTACCTGTGGGATTACGATGAAATCGCCGGTTCCTTCCCGCCTGAAGATCTGGACTTTATTGAAAAGGTATTTAATATCAAAAAACAGGGTAACTATGTAGATGAACTTTCCGGAACCAGAACCGGACACAACATACTGTACATGGACAAGACACTTGATGAGATTGCCGTCGCGAGCAATGCAACCAGAGAAGAAACAGAAAAAAGAATAAGGAAAATTCAAACAAGTCTGATGCAACTACGGGAGACTCGAATTAAACCATTTCTCGATGACAAAATCCTTGTGGACTGGAACGGGCTTATGGCCGCGTCGCTGGCAGTGAGCGGAAGGGTTCTCGGCAATCCCGATTACACTGCCT
>CAZEPS010000063.1:0-14693 GCA_964514165.1 uncultured Leptospirales bacterium | reverse complement strand
GCTGAAAAGTGTGTATCCTTCATTCTCGAAAAAGCCTTTGATTCTGGAAGACTGCTGCACCGGTATCGAAACGGTGAATGGGGGATTGATGCGACACTGAACGATTACGGTTCTCTCGTCTGGGCCCTTATCGAGCTTTACCAGACGACTTTCAAGCCACGGTATCTGGAACACGCCCTCAAGCTCACCAGGCTCAGTATCGCGGAATTCTGGGACCCCGCAAAGAATATTTTTTATCTTACATCCACATCAAGGGAGGACATCATATTCCGTCCCATTGAAATGCAGGACGGGGTCATCCCCTCAGGGAATTCCCTGCAGCTATGGAACCTGATGTATCTCAGCCGTATGACTTCTGACCATGAACTCGGAAAATATACCGATTCCCTTATGAAAACCCTTGCTCATGAAATACGTAAAAATCCCCAGGTCCATACCTGTAGTCTAACCGGGATGACCCTCATGAGAATCGGCTCTACCGAACTGATTGTCGCTGGCGGTAAGGGGGATACAGCGACCGAAGAGATCCTTTCTGCAATTCATGACTACTTCCTTCCCGGCCTCTCTGTTCTCTTTAAACCATCAGACAGCGATACCAGCGAATTAGAAAAGCTGGTGCCCCGAACAGCCGGGTATCAGAGCAACAACGATTCTCCGACCATATTCCTTTGCCATGATTTTACCTGCGAGAAACCGATGACCGAAATTAATGAAATTCTCATGAGCCTGAAAAATATCAGAGAAAAAACATGAATAATAAGATTATAGTTTTTTGTTTATTTTTTATTGTACATTTTTTTTTGTTTATCATGGTATCATGCGCTTCTTCCAATGTAAAAAACAAAGAAAATTTTATAAAATACAAATTAATCGATTATATCCCTGTTAACAAAAACACGGTAGTATTGATAACCGCGGACAAAAAAGGGAGGGAAATTGAATTTAAAAAGAAGTTTATCCGGAATAATAATGGAACAAATGATATAAAAACAGATATGCAGGATTTCCTTCAGTGGCTCGACGCACGCCGCTGGAAAAGTATCACGATCTGGTACGACAAAAACGAAAGGGGAGAAAGAATAATTGAATCGGTTAAATAGAGCTTGAGGCGGGATATTTTTTTATTGACCTTCCCCGCGCTACTTTTATAAAATCAATCAACTAAGAATTAATCGGAAAAGTCATGGCTGTTAAAAAAAATATTCTCGAACATATTCACGTCACTCAGGGTGATATCACCAGGGAAAAAAGTGACGCTGTTGTTAACGCTGCCAACCCGAGTCTTCTGGGGGGAGGGGGTGTTGACGGTGCAATTCACCGTGCTGCAGGCCCGGGTCTCCTCGAGGAGTGCCGAAAATTCGGCGGGTGCGATCACGGAGAAGCGAGAATCACCGGCGGCTACAACCTCCCGGCAAAGCACGTCATACATACCCCGGGTCCCGTCTACCACGACGGAAATAAAGGAGAAAGGGAAATCCTGACAAACTCATACAAAAACTCCCTGAAGCAGGCAAAAGAACACAACCTCAAATCAATATCCTTTCCGGCCATATCTACCGGTGTTTACGGATATCCGAAGGAAGAGGCGTGTGAAGTTGCCGTAACGACCGCTCTTTTTTTCATGGAGGAAGAGGACTACCTGCTGGAAGTAAATTTTGTTCTCTTCGACTCGGAAAATTTTAACATATATTCACGGTTTCTTGACTCGCTGAAGACTGCCAAATGAACTACACGGAAAAACTGAAATACGCTGCTGAACGGTATAAAAGCATTGTCTGTCTCGGGCTTGATCCGGTCATTGAAGAGATCCCGGAAAATGGAACCACCGGCGAAAAAATATTCCTTTTTTATGAAAATATTCTTAACAAGATCATTCAGAAATCAGTCTTCCCCTCAGCGATAAAACCAAACTACGCCTTCTACGCCCAGTATGGGTTAGAGGGTCTGGAGGCCCTGATAAAAATCATAGCCATATACAAAGATCAGGGTTTCCCGGTTATTCTCGATGCCAAACGGGGGGACATCGGCAAGACAGCCAGGGCATACGCCATGGAAGCCTTTGATTTTTTTAACGCCGATGCCGTTACCATTTCCCCCTATCTCGGGTACGATTCAATTGAGCCGTTTATAGAATCGTACCAGGAATGCGGCTGCTATATCCTTACCAAGACATCCAATAAAAGCTCTCACGAAATTCAGGACATCACAGTCAACGGTGAAACCCTTTTCATGAAAGTAGCTAAAAAAATAATTGAGTGGCACAAACCGGGTATCGGATCTGTCGTTGGGGCGACCTATACTGAAGAACTTTCAAAAATCGCAGATCTGTTCATTGCATCTGAAAAGGAAATCCCCCTGCTTATACCGGGAATCGGCTCCCAGGGAGGTGATTTGCAGGAAACAACGAACATTCTGAAAAAATTCACCGATTTCAAAATTCATCGCATCAACGCGTCAAGCAGCATAAACTATGCCTACAAGCGCCTAAAGAATATACATTACTCCGATGCCGCGGTTCAGGCACTGGATGAATTAAATCAATCTATCGGTTTACTGTAATTTGCATGAGTCTCAATAATAAATTTATGACCTATATTAAAATCTCGTATCATTGTTAGTAAAATGATGAACCTTGACTACCTTAACAAAACCTGGAAGATACTGGTTATAGATGACAGTAAGCTCAACAGGGCTGTCATAAAAAAGACACTGTCCCAGCTGAATATGGAGATCGACGAGGCCTCAGACGGCATGGAGGGTCTTGAAAAATTTAAGAGCAACGAGTTTGATCTGGTCCTGGTGGATATTATAATGCCGAATCTTGACGGATTCGGTTTTCTCGCTCGATTCAAGGAACTCCCGGGAGAAGATTACACGCCTGTTATTCTCATGACCGGATCTGACGATCTCAACTCCAAAATTAAAGGGCTTCAGATCGGGGCTGATGATTTTCTGCTGAAACCGTTAAACGAAAAGGAGCTTGTTGCAAGAGTACTGTCCCTTCTGCGTCTGAAAAAGGTTAACAGCGAACTGCTGGAAAAAAATCTGCAAATTAGAAAAGAGATGGAAGCTGCCAAAAGGGTTCAGGAATTCATTATTCCCAAGGATTTTTCTTCGTTTACCTATCCGAAAATAAGTGGCCGTTACCTGCCAATCGAAGACATTGGCGGTGATTATTTTGATTGTTACATATTGCCGGATGACAAATACGGTTTTCTCATAGCTGACGTTACCGGCCATGGGATCCCCGCCGCCCTGGTCATGACCATGTCAAAAATGATATTCAGCATATACGCGCCCCGGTATTCCGGCACCCGGGATTTTTTTGAATTAATCAATTCCAAAATCCGTAACATACTCCTCGATACACAGTACATTTCAGCTTTTTACACGATATACGATGATGAAACAAAAACACTGCATTATACCAATGCGGGCCATACCCGAAGCCTCTATTACCGTTCATCAAAAGACGCTGTAGTCGGACTGGATACCGAGGGATATTTCATTGGTATTTATGATGAAAAACAGTACCAGGAAAAATCTCTCAGTGTAGAACCGGGAGACCGACTCATCATGTACACTGACGGGATAACCGAACTTACCAATAACAGGGGAGACTATTTTGGAGAAAATAACCTGGCCAGGGTTATTAAGAAGAATAATATGTTGAAGGGTAATGAATTCTGTGATGAACTAATTAATGAATTGAGAACCTTTACATCCCTTGAAAAAAGGAAAGACGATATCGCCTTCCTGAATATTGAATTCTGATTTATGACTCTTTTACCCTGATAGAATCAATAAAGGGTACATCTAACAATTTAATTAAACCAAATACGTACCTAAAAGGGAACCTCTTGTTTAATTAATAGCGGTTCCCTGAAATCTGATCTGTTTTATCAAGTATCTTTCCCTGAAAGTGTATTCCAACAATGATCTTCAATGTCGCATCAAGAATAATTTCGAATATAATCCTTTTTGATATAAACAATGCCACCCGTGGTATCATCAGTCATGGAGCGTTTGCTGTTTCACCAATCAGAGATGTTGAGAAAAAAAATTGTAGTGCTAAACATGTAATAACCGTGCAGTCCAGTATTCGCAAGGTGGGTATAGGCATAGACCTGGAAAATTTTACCGATGATGAAGAATTGCTTTTGCAGTCGCATTTTAAACACATGACGACTGATACGGCTAAAATCCTTCGTATTTTACTTAAAAAAAATATTCAGGTTAATTATGAATACTATAGGGACAAGACATGCATCCGGGATACCAATAAACAGATCACTGTCTCCTTCATTAACGGATCGATTGAAAAGTATATTACCCTCCTGATTCCGTCTGGTTTCTTTATCCTGATTAACAGGAAAATTCAAAAAACCGACAGCTCAGATGAAATTGAAAAAGCGATTATCGAATTTTTCATAGAAGCTCGGTGGAATCTTCCAGATATTACCTATATTCTGACAACCCTCTCAACAACAGAACTCAATAAACTTTTTAATCTGTTACAGAGATCCAATCTTCTTACACCGTACCAGCTCCTGCTGCTGATAAATGCCTATCCCGAGCATTCCCTCAGGATAAAAAAGAGTCTGTCAAAAAATATAATAAACGATGTTTTGTATCTCAAAAGGAACTATGAAAAATCGAGAAATATCGGCCTTACCAGAAGGGATTATGCCGAGGGGATATACTCGACCCAGGAAGCAATTTATTTCATGATGCTGGCTGATTCTGACTTCAACTATTCCCGGTTTTTACATGATACACAAAGCCTTATCGTGTCTGCCGTGCATAATGAATTATTATTGAAAATGACTTTCATGGAGTGGATATCAGAAATCGAGAAGAATGGCGTGATTTACGAGACTCTGACAATAACTGATGAAAGCACTATTGCGCAAGCCGTTTCAGATGATACCTCCTTTTATCTCGAGATTTTCGGCAGATATATTTCAAAAAGAAAACTCTCAAGTATCAGAACACTTTCAAATAAAGAGTATTCTTTCAATGAAAAGCGTAATGCACAGATTGTATTTATTCTCAACTACCGTAAAGTTAAAATTCAACGTATCAATCCAACCCAGGAAAGCTTCGATTACCTTATGTCAAAATTCGTTGACAATCATGATTACAGGAAACTGCTTCTCACCGTTGGCTGGTTTGTTTTTTCTACAGCATTAAAAGATGCGAGAAAAAAAACTGTTCAGCGCATTCTGGATTCACTCCCCTATGCCCAAAAATGTCTGATCGCGGACGTATTGAAGGGAACCGTTAATCCGAATGTTTTGCATGATGAGATGCAGGTAAAACGATCAAAAAAGGCGTGTGTAAACGCTGTTATGACATTATATGAAGAAGGACTGATAGATCTGGAAAATTAGGCTGGTTTTTTACTGAGAGGTAATTACTCATCTTCTTCTTTTTCATTTACTTCATCTTCGCCATTGTCGCTTGTTCCATTTTTATGCTCAAACGGCTGTTCAGGGGAACTGCCTGTTTCCATGTCCCTGATGAAAACGCCGATCTTTTCTATACCATCCTTCAATTCACCGTATTCAGCAATATTCAATGTCACCCCCTTCTGGGTGGGTTTAAACACAACATCACCACCTGGATCTATTGCCCTGTACCATATTCTTATGTTTATCAGTTCATGGCCCTTAAACTCAGATACTTCTATCCTGATGATTTCGTTATTATTTCTTTGAATATCTTTTATGATTGTAGCCATCATTGTACCTCTTCTACTGTAAATCTGGTTATATATTTCGGATTATCATTTCAGCGTATATAGCGTGCCCATTTTCATTCGGATACCGGTCATCCTCCTGGAGGATATCATCTATGGTGTATGTATTATCAAGTATCAGCCCGGCCCAATATGTATGAAGCGGCAACAATCTACAATCAAGATCAATCGCCACTTCTCTCATCACCCTGTTGTAAATCATGATATAGTCCGTATCATGAATACTCCTCATTGTGTGCGAGGTCAATAATAATACTTCAGCACTGAGCCTGTTTTTTGCCAGGCGAATAATCTGGACAAGATTTTCCTTGTATTCAGAACGGTAAACCGGATGAAAAGCGTCATCCATGCCGAAATTCAAGAGCAGTATATCAGGCTCGAGTCTTTCAATATCCTCGTGAAAATTCCATATCCCGTCAAAGGTCGTATCCCTGTACCGGGACCGGTTAACTACTTCAAATCCTATCTCCCGTAAACCATCGGCAACCATATGGCCATATCCCTTATCTACTCCATGGCCGGCAGCAATACTGCCACCCCGGATAAGCAATCTTTTCATTTACTGATAGTACCCTTTGGTTATATTATAATTTATCTTATCATAAAAAAATATTATCAGGTTGTTTATTTCCAGGGTTGTATAGATATTAATCGGGGTCAGTAGTATCTTTTCTTTAACCAGTTGCATCCATAAAGACTTTCGTGACAATGCCATTGCCGTGAGAACGTCTGGAAGTGAAATCCCTCTTTTTTTTAATTCTTTACCGGTTTGAATAAACTCTTCTACACCAAGGGTATCCTTTCTTCTCGTTAACCAGTATTGAATACCCCTGAGGGAATTTCTGTGAACATCGGTCAAATAAGATAACAGAGGAATTAGATCGGGAAGTTCGTTTCTTACTTCTCTGACCCAGGACTCGACAAGATCACTCATGTTTGTATCGATTAATTTAATTAATAATGTTGAAAGAAAATTTCGATCATCAGCAGATTCCGACATGAATTCATTGTCCGATTCGACCTCTGGAAACAGCATACGGAAAGAATCAATCATCTTCCACACGTCGCGGTAGTTATCAATATACAGTTGAATCGCCTTTTCATTTGATGACCAGGCAAGTTCTGGAATATTAAAAATCGGAAAATAACCAGCTTCACTCGCATCATCTCCCGGCGTTATTTCACCTTCAACATGTCTCACCTCATAGGTAACAATTGCCAGGCTCCCATAATAGTAATTGTCAACGGTATCCACATCTATAAGCCTTATAATTTCTCCTTTGATACCAGCCTCTTCTTCAAGTTCTCTCAATGCAGCAACTTCAATTCTTTCTCCTGATTCAGCAAATCCAATGGGGAGGCACCACATTCCCTTATAGGGCTCATTGTTTCTTTTTACCAGGAGAACCTCCCTTTTATCATTTACGACTATACTGCTAGCCACGGGAAGCGGATTTTCATAAAAAACCGTATCACAATAACTGCAGCAATCCCGCAACTTATCATCTATCTCTTTTTTTATTATTTCCCTGCCGCAGTATGAACAGTATGTTTTGTTTTTTTTCATGTTTTATGGTCTTTATATCTTTCTCTTGGTACAGATAATCATTTCTTTGGCTTATAACATTGAAACACGGCATCAATTTTCGTTAAAGCGAAATGTCCATGCTCCCGGGCGGCTTCAAACACCTTTGCAGCGAGGCAGGTATCAAGTTCTTCAATCTTGTCAGAATGAATGTGTATTACATCTTTATAGAGCAGGTATTTTTTTTTCTGTAAATAATAGACACAATCGTTAATTTCATCGAAAGGGAAGATCATGATGTTTTTATAAGGTATGTAATTATATTCATTAAAATATCTGATTATCTGTGAACTCCCGTTTTCCGAGGAAAAAGCTGAAAATAGTTTTTTAATACTGGTATTACCCTCCTGACCGAGACCAGTTGAATCAAGACACTCCGGAAGGAATTTAAGGACCTCCTGTAGGGAGAACCTGCTGTGAGTCACTATAAGAAACAACCCATCCGGATGCAGTATTCGAGCTATCTCCTGTAATAATTCCGGAAAGAAATAAAGCGAATAACTGGAAATAATAAAATCGAATGAAGAATCAGCGTATTGCTTTATAATGCTGACATCGCCAGAGATAAATTCACCTGTATAGCCGATTGAAGAAACAGTACTCAAATAAGTTTCTTTGTTGTTTTCAACAAGATCAATACCCTTAATTACTGCCCCGGGATGTAACAGTCCCTTCAGGTTTTCTATAAAAAAACCATACCCGCTGCCGAGTTCGAGTACATTTTGCTTGTTTGAAAGATCAATTCCCTTAAGCGCAACTGTTCTGATATCCTCCTTGTTGGTTGAATACTTTTTTATTATATGCTGTGTTATTAACAAATCATGAATTTTTTTGTAGGTATTAATTATATCATCACGGGCAAATAGTTGTTTATCATCCAATGATCATATCCGGTTTCTTAATGTTCGAATGATCACATGTATATATATAAAAATAAGAAATGTCAAGTGTATCTATTTGCTGTAATTGTATATTAATCACAAGTTACATCTCCAGATAGAATTCACATGCCATCAACAAAGATACCTGGAATTATCAACAGATAATTAAACTTATCAACAATCTATCCATAGGTTATTAAGAAGTCCTGATTTTTTTACGACATAATATTTTTTGTGAAATTAATTGGTTGCCAAAATCTGCGGAATTTATTATTACATTTTTTTACTGTGCCGGTTCAAAAATCATTTTTCATCATGATTTTCATAAAAACGTTTTTTTCACGATACCCTGTATATTTCACCTTCTGATACTAAAAAAATAGTACCTCAATAGTATCGGGGTCTTTTTCAGTCAGATATTTGTTCAGCAGTTTCTTTGGAAAACATGTTATTGTTGATGTTTCGATATAGTATTGTGAGAAATAATCGTAAATTTAGATAAAAGAAGGTTTGAAAAACTAATAATTTAATAATCATACATATTCTGTTATGAAATTATAAATACTGAACATTAATATACTTATAAACATAGTTATTAACATTTGTGGATAAAATATGGAATTTAGTGCAACAAAAACCCTGTGGAACAATGTGCTCAATTCACTTGAAGCGAGAATTAATAAACAATCCTTCAACACCTGGTTGAAAGACACTGAACCGCTTTCTGTTTCTGACAATACAATCCATATTAAGGTAATAGACGATGTCACGAAACGTCATATATCAGAACAGTATCTTGGACAGATATCACACATTATTAAAGATCTGACTGGTGAGGATTATAAATGTGAATTTGTTATAAGTAACGGATTCTTCAATGATAAAAAGACAGAAACGAAAATGAATAATATTTCGTTTAATTCTGAAATGCAGAAATCAATCCTGAACCCAAATTATACTTTCGATAACTTTGTCGTAGGTCCCAATAATCAACTGGCACATGCAGCTGCTGATTCTGTTTCCAGGGCTCCCGGCAGTAAAGTTAACCCGCTTTTCATTTACGGCGGAACAGGTCTTGGGAAAACCCATCTCATTCAGGCTATCGGACACCTAATACTGTATGAAAAACCCTATCTTAAGGTTCTCTATGTTCCAACTGAACAGTTTATTGCCGAGTTCATTAATTCTATCCGCAATAGAACACAGGAGAGCTTCAAGATAAAATACCGGAATGTTGATATTCTCTTGATAGATGACATACAGTTTATTGAAAATAAAGAAGAGACCCAGAATGAATTTTTCCATACCTTTAATAATCTTCATGAAAACAAAAAACAGATAGTAATCACAAGCGACAGACCGCCGAAACTGATATCAACACTCGCAGACCGTCTTAGAACCAGGTTTGAATGGGGTATGATAACCGATATACAACCCCCTGATCTTGAAACCAGAGAGGCCATTCTCCGGAATAAAGCAGAAAAGGAAAATATAATTCTCAGTGATGAAGTTCTCTACTATATTGCCAAGCGTATAAAGTCACATATCAGGGCACTCGAAGCCGCCTTAACCAGGTTAAAGATGGTTTCAACACTCTCTGATTTTGACGGTCCAATTACTGTTAACCACGCAAAACAACACTTACGGGATCTGTTCAATGACGACCCGAGCAGGGTGGTTACAATTTCTGAAATTATGACAAAGGTCGCAGATAAAACAAATGTCAGTGTTGAAGAAATTGTTTCAAAAAGCCGCCACAGTCGTATTATTCAACCAAGATTTATAGCAATGTTTTTAACGAGAAAACTTACCAGTATGACAACTACAGAAATCGGCAAGGAATTTGGCGACAGAGATCATTCTACGGTAATAAATGCTATAAACAAGATAGAAGAGGACTTGAATTCAGATGCTGAATTCAAGGAACAGATAGACGATCTTATCATAGAATTAAGAAGTTAATAATGTGTGGATAATACTGTAATTACTTGTGTAAAAAAGGTGATTTTAAAGTGGTAGTTTTTATATTCTTATTATTCAATTATGTCTCATTAATATATTCATATAAAATACTGTACATATCCACAATAAAAATCTATAGTAAAGACTGATATAATCAGTATGTAGTGAACTTAATAACATTTTGTGGATGACTACTACAATAACTAAAAGATATAAAATAAATTATTTATTTATGTAAAAGAGGCTGTCATGATAATTAATGTTGATAACAATTTACTGCTAAAATCAATAACCATAACCGATTCGATAATATCCGCAAAAAACATAAGCACAATTCTATCAAACTGCTGCTTCAATGTTTCAAGCGGTGAAATAGAAATTATGGCAACTGACAATGAGATTGCCATCAGAACAAAAATTGATGCTGTATCTGATTCATCCGTTTCATTCACGGCAAACGGCAAGAAATTTTCCAGTATTTTAAAAGAACTCCATAGTGATGAATTAACAATAGATATTGATGATTCCCTGGTTATTGACATCAAAACAAAATCACCGGATATCAACGGCCATTTCAGATTAATTGGAACCGGCACTGAAGACTATCCGGAAATTCCTGAGTTTAACACGGAAAAATCAGTAGAAATTGAACAATCACTTTTGAAAGAAATGCTCAGAAAAGTTATTTATGCAGCATCTCATGATACTATAAAACCGGTCTTTAATGGCGTGTATTTTATTACTGAAACTGATCGGAATCTTACAATTGTTGCAACAGATTCCAGGAGGTTATCGATTATAACTCGTAAACTCTCACAAGACCTGAAACTTGATGAGGGAATTATTATACCGTTGAAGACCGTAAACGAGGTGTTCAGGCTTCTTGAATTGTCTGGCAATTGCTGGTTTTCATATTCTAAAAAACAGTGTTTTTTTAAAATTGGCAACACGGAAATAATATCAAGGATTGTTGACGGTCAATTCCCGAATTATAAACAGGTTATTCCGAAAGATCATGTCTTTGAAGCCTTCATCGATACAAAAAAACTCCTTGAGGCAATTCGGAGAGCAATGATCTTTACGAGAGAACCGGCAAATAAAATAGTTATGCATTTTTCGGGTAGTACCCTTACCATTGAGGCAAATACCCCTGATCTGGGAGAGGCAGAAGAGAAAGTTCTAATAGAATCCAACAGTAAAGAAGCAATCTCAATTGGCATAAATGCTCAGTTTCTCATCGAAACTCTGAAAGAAATCGCAAGTGATACAATTAAATGCGGAATTACCGGACAGATGAGCCCTGTTACCATATCATCAGAAAATGATGATAATTACCTTGCAGTTATAATGCCGATACAGATAAAGTCATCACACAGTGAATAGATGCATATCACAAGTCTGTATGTAAAAAATTTTAGAAATTATACCAGCTTAAAGATAGATTTTTCTCCCACAGTAAATTTCATTGTAGGAGAAAATGGAGCAGGTAAGACAAATTTACTTGAAGCTATCAGTATTCTTTCAATCGTAAAATCATTCAGAAATATCAAGGACAGTGAAATAATACAATGGAGTGAAAATTCCTATTATTGTTCTATTGATGTTGAAAGCATTGATTATAAACATTTCGAGGTTGGATGCGGTTATTTCTCAAATAAGTTGCAGAAAAAAATGAAAATTGATAAACAGGAAATAAAAAGTGTTTCTGAATATTATGGAAAATTGTTGAGCGTTATTTTTTCACCAACTGATATTAATATTATAAACGGACCTCCTGAACTGCGGAGACGTTTTTTCGACAGCGTGCAATCTAAGATAGATAAAAAATATATGGACTCTCTCATTGAATTTAAAAAAATTCTTACATCAAGAAACAGCTTTCTAAGGAATTACAAAGATAAAAGAATACATGATTTTTCTGAGTTAGATGTTTGGGATGAATTGTTAAGCAACAAAGCTTCAGAAATTATTTCTAATAGAATAGAATTTACCACTGACTTTGGTAAGTATTTTTCTGAAAGCTATATAGGGATATCCAACGAGGAATTATTCCCCCGCATTCGTTATTATAATGCTACTGGTGCAAGTTCTGTGTCTGAGATAAATGATATACTGAAGAGGAACAGAAAAAAAGACTGCACAATCGGTTCAACAACAACAGGACCGCAACGGGATGATTTTATTATTGAGAATGAAGTCGGTGTCCAGTTTTCTAATTATGCCTCTCAGGGACAGAGAAGAACAGCTGCAATAGCACTGAAGATTGTGGAAAATGAAATTGTTGAAGAAAAAAAAGGTGAAAAAAGCATAATACTTGTTGATGATATATTTTCAGAACTTGATAGTAAAAGACGAGGAAATATGATTGATTTGCTAAAAAAAGGAAACCAGGTAATATTCACCATGGTTCATCCGGATGTTATTCCTATTAGTGTTTTTAGAAATTATAAATTATTCTCAATCACACCGGCTGGAATACTTGAGAATAATTATTAATAAACACAATGAAATTCAGGATTAATGAAAAAAGGCAGAATACTACGGTAGAATTCAAGAAGATACTACCCAATATTATTTCTCAATACGGTTTGGAAAAATCATTTACAATTGAGATAATTAAATCACTATGGTATGATATTGTTAGTGACATAATTTCGACTCACAGCATACCAGAACGCTTATCTCGAGGAATTCTATACATTACTGCTGACCATTCTGTATACGCAAATGAGATATCTTTAATGAAAGATCGTCTTATACAAGACATTAACAATAATTTGCCACAGGGTACTGTTGAAGATATTCGCATAGAAATCAAATCAATCAAATGGAAGTAGTTTATAAATGTTTATTCATATCGGTGAGAGGAACAGTATCTCTGATACAAATTGTATTGGTATTTTCAATACTGAAAGCCTTAAACTTTCAGAAGATAATGACTGGATAGTTTCAAAATTAATGTCAAAAACAAAAACCGCAGCGGTTCTTCTTGATAATACTATTGAACAGAGTATCGTCAGCCCCTTTACTATCATCAAGCGGAATTCTCTCGATAAGGATGTATTTTGGAGAAAGAATAATGTCTAAAGATTACGGTGCAGATAAAATTCAGGTTCTTGAGGGTCTCGAAGCGGTACGCAAAAGACCGGCCATGTATATTGGATCTACTGACAGCTATGGGCTTCATCATCTGGTATATGAAATAGTTGATAATTCAATTGACGAAGCCCTTGCTGGTTATTGTGATGCTATTACCGTAATTATTCACTCTGATAATTCAGTTGAGGTAATAGACAATGGCAGGGGAATACCTGTCGAGATCCACAAAGAATATAAGTTATCAGCTATAGAGGTTGTTTTAACAAAACTTCATGCAGGTGGTAAGTTTGATAATCAGGCATACAAGGTATCGGGAGGTCTTCATGGTGTAGGTATGTCTGTAGTAAACGCTCTTTCAAAGAAAATGCAGGTCGTTGTTCACAGGGACAAAAAGATATACTCACAGAGCTATACACGTGGTATACCGACCGGAAAAGTTAAAATGTCAGGGCAGACGGATAAGAGCGGAACCAGGGTCATCTTCTGGCCGGATGACGAAATTTTCGAAGATACAGATTTTAATTTCGACATTCTGTCTAAACGTCTGAGGGAACTCGCATTCCTGAACGGCGGTGTAAAAATAAGTCTCAGGGATGAACGGGAAAAGGGCAAGGAGCATATTTTTCAGTTTAAGGGAGGAATCGTTTCGTTTGTACAGCATCTCAATGAAAACAAGACAACAATAACAAAAAAACCGATATACTTTCACACCCAGAAGGAAAATGTGGATATCGAAATTGCGATTCAGTATATAGACTCATATAATGAAACCGTATTTACATATGCAAATAATATTAATACCAAGGAGGGGGGAACCCACCTTATAGGCTTTAAATCCGCATTGACCAGGGTCATTAACGAGTTTCTTAAAAAAGAGAAGACGGATAAAAACGTTTCTCAATTAACCGGTGATGATGTCAGGGAAGGGCTGGTCAGTATAATCAGTGTAAAAATACCGGATCCCCAGTTTGAAGGTCAGACTAAAATGAAGCTCGGTAACAGCGAAGTTAAGAGATTCGTAGAGTCTGCCGCGTATGAAAATCTGAGCTATTATTTCGAGGAAAACCCTCAGGACGGCAGGAAAATAATTGAGAAATGCATTCAAAGTGCGCGTGCTCGAATCGCCGCGAAGAAGGCACGGGATCTAACCAGGCGAAAGAATGCCCTGGAAAGCGATGCCCTTCCTGGTAAACTGGCAGACTGTTCAGAACGGGATCCGGCCCTTTCGGAACTTTTTCTTGTTGAGGGTGATTCTGCCGGCGGTTCTGCGAAACAGGGCAGGGACCGTAATTTTCAGGCGATACTTTCTCTCAAAGGAAAAATAATAAACGTGGAAAAATCAAGGCTGGATAAAATTCTTTCCAATGAGGAAATTAAGACCATTATAACCGCAATAGGTACCGGC
>CAZEPS010000062.1:6330-18756 GCA_964514165.1 uncultured Leptospirales bacterium | reverse complement strand
GAGCTCCTGCATGTCAACGTTGGAATCGGCGTGGGAACCACCGTTCAGGATGTTCATCATCGGAACCGGCAGTTCGCAGGCGTTCGAACCCCCGACGTACCGGTAGAGCGGCATGTCCAGGGTCTGGGCAACAGCCTTGGCGCAGGCAAGAGAGACCCCGAGTATGGCGTTCGCGCCGAGTTTTGACTTGTTCGGGGTTCCGTCCAGGTCGATGAGAACGGTGTCTATCTCAACCTGGTTCATGGCGTTCATCTCGATTATGGCCCCGGATATGACCTTGTTTACGTTTTCAACGGCTTTTAGAACACCCTTGCCGTTATATCTCTTCTTATCACCGTCACGGAGTTCCACCGCTTCGTGCTCACCGGTAGACGCGCCCGAGGGGACGGCGGCCCGGCCGGTAAATCCTGAAACAAGTTCTACGTCAACTTCGACCGTCGGGTTCCCCCGGGAATCGAGAATCTCCCGGGCCCGGACATCTGTAATTATGGTCATTGTATAACTCCTGATTTCATGGTTAGAATAATTTTAATCCTTAATGCCTGGATACAGGAAATCACAGCACAGAAATTATATCAAGCAGAATTTATTTAATGCACTTTAAATATGGTGCTGGACTGTATGAACGACCCTGGTGCCGTCCGCCCACAGACGCTCGAGCTGGTAAAACTCCCGCTTCTCCTGGGTGAAGATATGAACGGTGAGTGATCCGTAATCGAGAATCAGCCATCCGGATTCAAGGTCAGGGTTGTTGATCTTTTTCATCCCCATGGACCGGAGGTGTTCGTCAACCTCCCTGACGAGGGTCTTGCAGTGTATATGGGAGTTTCCTGTGGCTATGATGAAGAAGTCGAGGTATGAATTAACGTCACGGATATCGAGAAGGACAATATCCAGTGCCTTCTTTTCTTCGAGGATCTGTATGCAGTCAAGATAAATCTGGAGTTCAGACCTGTTGATGTTTTTAATTTCAACCGTCACTGTACCTGGTCCTCCCCGATGATGATCAGTATATTATACAGGAGGGTGTTGTCGATGATGAAGTTGATGTTCCGTATGCCGGTCAGTTCCGAGACCTTTTTCAGGCTGGTATAGTTTCCCTTTCTGCTGATAATCATCGATTTTTTCATTTCAGGATATGGGGATGTCCCGAATTCCACCACGTTCAGCCCTTCTCTGATGAGCCTGTTTCTCATCCTTCGCGCGAGGCCGGACACATTTGTCCCGTTAAGGACCTTGATATTCAGGGACTTTTCCGCGTCCTGGTCCGCGATCAGGGATGTGAGAAACTCCTTCTCGTAGATCTTGTAGGTGATGTCATCGGTTACATAGTATCCGTCTCTGATCCCCCCCGGGAGCATGGTGGCGATCATTTCCCCCTCGTCCCGGAAGATAACTTTCCCGAGGCTCAGTATCTCCTGTGGCAGAAGGTTTGTTTCAACAGACCGGACCATCCTGGTGATTGAATCAATGTTCCGGTATTTTTTGTAGCTGTTCCTGTTGTAATAGAGGGTCAGCAGAATGTCCTGTATGCGATCATATTTCAGATAGATGGAGTTAGCTTCCACGTCATTAATATACCGCATAATCTTATCACCGTCCATATAATTGAGGCCGAATGTGTATTGTTCCGATTCGCGGACCTGATCCAGTATGAACAAGTCAACACCCTCGATGAAATCAACCAGCCTCCTGACATTATTCCCGTAGAATTCCGCGTAAAAGGGGATGTTGATTTTCAGATCCTGCTTCAGGGAATACCTGATCCGGTTGAAGTTATGAACCGGGACCTCGTCAATCCTGGCAACCCGCTTTCCTGAATCATCGAGCCTCACCCTGAAGGACGGGGGTATGAAGGTTGCCCCGATCTTCCCGTTTTCCGTGTTCATGCTGAAAATGGCGAAAAAAGAGTGCCGGTTGTTGTTGTCCTTGTTGCTGCCGGCGACCAGGATGTTGATCATCCTTTTCTGCCCTATCAGTTCATCAACCGCGTTCCTGGTCTTCAGGTTGTACAGGTGGAATATAAGCAGTATGAGCAGTGCCGCTGATGTGACCGCCGCTAGAAATATGATTTTTCTTTTCACGTGGTATAGACCCTCTTGTTAATTATATATTCTATGACCGTGTCAGGGGCCATGAAGGCAACGGTCTTTCCCTGTTTCAGCCTGTTTCGCATGTCGGTTGAACTGATTTCAATCAGCGGATTGTCGGCGAACAGGATCCTGCCTTTATCCGGCTTTCTTTCCCTTTCCCGGCAGTCGGTGACCCGGTCCATGACGATAATCGTCGTCTCGGAAAGGAGTTCTTCGTACTGCCGCCAGGTGTCTAGTTCGATGTATGAGTCGTAGCCGATTATGAGGAAGATGTCGTCACCGGGATGTTTCTCCTTCATGTCCCTGACCGTGTAGACCATGTACGATTCTGCCTTCCTGTCGATCTCGATCCGGGAAACCTCGAAACCGGGCCGGTTTTCAACCGCGATGCGAGTCATCTCATAGCGGTCTTCGGCGGTCACGTTTTCCTGTATCTCCTTGTGAACCGGTGTTTTTGACGGGACAAAGTAGAGTAAGTCGAGTGAATACTCTTCCTTGATGACTGCCGCGTTAATAAGGTAGCCGTAGTGAACGGGATTAAAGGTCCCGCCGAAAATTCCTACCTTCAAGGGTTACCTGGTCTCCCCTTTGCCGTACACGATATACTTGAGGGTGGTCAGGCCCTCGACCCCCATGGTTCCCCTGGCATGGAGCTTCTGTGTTGATATGCCGACTTCAGCCCCGAGGCCGAACTCGCCGCCGTCGTGGAACCTGGTGGAGGCGTTGACGAAAACCGCGGATGAGTCAACCTCTTTGAGAAAACGTTCGGCGTTCAGGTAATCGGACGTGACGATAGCTTCCGAGTGGCCGGACCCGTACCGGGCGATATGCTCCATTGCCTCTTCCATGGTATCAACTATCTTGACCGAGAGTATGAGATCGAGATGTTCCGTGTTGAAATCGTCATCGGTCGCCGGGATTACCCTGCCCGGCATGAGGGAAACGGTTCTTTCGCACCCGCGGATTTCCACACCCCGGCCGATGAGTTCCCCGAGGAGGGACTCCTTGTGGGGGTACCCCTCGTGAATGAGGAGGCTCTCCATGGCGTTGCACACGCCGGGGCGCTGGGTCTTGGCGTTAACCGCTATCTTGACAGCCATTTCGCCATCGGCGTCGGCGTCGATGAAGATGTGGCAGAGGCCCTTGTCGTGCTTGATGACCGGTATGGTCGACTCCCCGGTGACCATCTTTATCAGGCCCTCGCCCCCCCGGGGAATGACCAGGTCTATGTAACCGTTCATTTTCAGTAGGATAGGTACAAGCTCCCGGTCGGTGCTGGTGATCAGGGTCACGATACTTTCAGGCAGGCCCGCCTCCCTGATGGCCCCGGTTATGACCTCGTACAGGGCCGTGTTGGAATGAATCGCCTCTTTCCCGCCGCGCAGTATGCAGGCGTTGCCCGATTTGACGGAGAGGGCCGCGATGTCGGTGGTGACGTTGGGGCGGGACTCGAAGATAACGGCCAGGACACCGACCGGGACCCGCATCTGCCCGACCCGGATTCCGGAGGGGCGTATTTTCATCCTTTCCACCCGCCCAACCGGGTCTTCGAGCATGGCGATTTCTTCGATTGAAGACGCCATCCCCTCTATTCGGTCACGGTTAAGGAGGAGCCTGTCCTGCATCGCGGAACTCAGGCCAGCTTTTTTTGCCTCTTCCAGATCTTTCCTGTTCTCATTTTCAATGTATCCGGTCTTCTCCCTGAGTTTGCGGGCTATTCCCTCGAGGAGGCTGTTCTTTTCACCGGTTGTGAGTTTCGCCACGGACCGGGAGGCATGTTTCGCGTTTTTGCATATGGTAAGAATGTATTCATTATGATTCATTAAACATCCCCTTTTATTTATTCGGCAACCGGTTTCTGTTTCAGGTCCTCGTTGAGCTCTTTCAGTTTCTTTATGCTCTCATCGGTAAGCTCTTTTCCGTGCTTCATGACCTCGTCTTTAGTGGTGGGCACCTTCTGTCCCGTGTACGCGAGATAGGATACGTAAATGACGCCTGCTATGAGTACTATGACAGCCACCTTGAACAGCTTCTTGATAACGGAGTATACAAGCAGGATGCCGAGTATGACCGTTATGATCAGCAGTATTGGGTTTGAAATAATGGTGTCGATAACACCTTCCATTTTAATCACCTTTTATCGCAGTTCCCTGTCGATTTGTATTACAACAGCAGTTTCTCTACTTCCTCTTCGCTTATGCCGTTTTGTCGGACAAAATCGTGGAAAGTTTCTTCTCCCATTCTCTTCGTGTTCCTGAGAATAATCCTTTTTAATTCGCCGCCGCTTTTACCGTAAATCTCTGAATAAAAATCGAGTACCTTCCTGCTTCTGCCTGAATGCCCCAGGATCCAGAGGATTGTCTTCCTGTTTATATCTGTCTCCTCGGCCGCGAATCTGTCAAAAAGAAAATTATCGAGAATCATATTATTGTCAAGCAGGGAATAGTATCCTCCGAGGCGGTCGAGATGGGCTGCGCTGTTAAGCAGACGGTAGGTGTGAATAAACTCCGCGGCCGGTTTAAAAAAAACCAGCGATGCCCCCGTCCTCTCCATGAGCAGACCCCTGACTATGAGAGAACCGGCCCCCCTGCCTATGCCGATACCGGCGCCAAGGGCGATAATTATGATGGCCGGGAGAATAATACTGCGGTATTTTTCCATGAAATCTAATATGATATATTTCAGGGAACCGTATTAATTAAACAAGAGGTTCCCCTCAGGGTACGTGTTTTGGTTTAAAAGTGGCCAGCACCATTTTCTATAAAAAAGGTGCTGGCCACATTGTTAGATTTACCCATATTTAATCCATTTTCCTTGACAAATCGGATTGCGCGATTTTATGATAAATCAGTTTGTCTCTCCGGGCATATGTTACAGCCCATTTCGGTATAGCGACGTAATAGATCTTCTGGAGAGCTCTGAATATTTCAAGTATAAAATGAGGAAATATGAAGTTTGAACCGGTCATCGGACTCGAGGTGCACGTCCAGCTGAACACCGAGACCAAAATTTTCTGCCGCTGTTCAACCCGGTTCGGATCGGAGCCGAACAGCCAGACCTGCCCGGTCTGTCTGGGGCTTCCCGGGGTTCTTCCGGTGCTGAACGAAGAAGCCCTGAGGAAGGGGATACTCGCCGGCCTCGCGTTGAACTGCGAAATAGCGGACTACAGCAAGTTCGACAGGAAGAACTATTTCTATCCTGACCTGCCCAAGGCCTACCAGATCTCCCAGTACGATAAACCAATTTGCCGAAACGGGTTTATCGAGATAGCCATTGGCGATGAGAAAAAAAGGATAGGGATCACCCGCCTCCACCTTGAGGAGGACGCGGGTAAGTCGGTTCATTCCGAAAACCCCGGAGACAGTTATTCCCACGTTGACCTGAACCGGACCGGCGTCCCCCTGGCGGAGATTGTTTCCGAGCCGGACATTCGCTCCGGGGACGAGGCGTACGAATACCTCCAGAAGATCAAGTCCATAATGAAGTATATCGACGTCTCCGACGTGAACATGGAGGAAGGGAGCCTCCGGTGCGACGTGAATATCTCCGTGCGGCCGAAGGGTCGTGAACAGTTCGGTGAAAAGGTCGAGATTAAGAACCTCAACTCGTTCCGATCGGTACGCCTTGCCATAAATTACGAGATAGACCGGCAGATAGCCATGACGGAATCAGGTGAGGCGATAATCCAGGAGACGAGGCTCTGGGACGAGAACGCCGGCCGTACCGTGGGAATGCGCACCAAGGAATACGCCCACGACTACCGGTACTTCCCTGACCCGGACCTGGCCCCGATGATATTGAGCGATGAGTACGTCGATGAGATTCGGAGCCTGCTGCCGGAACTGCCGGACGGAAAGATAATTCGTTTCCAGAAAAAGTATCAGCTCCCCGAGTACGACGCACGGGTACTGTCATCGGCCCGCCAGCTCGCTGAATATTTTGAGGACGCGGTGATGGCCGGGGCTGATCCGAAACGGGCGTCAAACTGGATAATGGGCGAGGTCATGGCGCTCCTGAAAGACCCTGGGGAGATCGACAGTTTTAAGGCCGCCCCGGCCATGCTGGCGGGCCTGCTCAGGTTAATCGACGACAATACCATCAGCGGCAGGATAGCAAAGACGGTTTTCAAAGAGATGGTAGAAACCGGGAATCCGCCGGAAAAGATCGTTGATGAGAAGGGGCTCCGCCAGGTGACCGACGCCGGCGAGATAGAAATGATCATCGACAAGGTTCTTCAAGATAATCAGCAATCCGTGGAAGACTTCCGGGGCGGCAAAGAGAAGGCCCTGAAGTACCTTGTCGGCCAGGTGATGAAGGAGTCCCGGGGCAAGGCCAATCCCCAGGTGGTCAATGACCTCTTAAACAGAAAACTGAAGGAGTAACAAGATACTATGAAAGCGGTAACAAGCATATCAATCCCTGGAGTGGAAAAACTCTACAGCGGCAAGGTCCGCGACATCTATCCCGTTGACGACAAACACTTCATGATTCTTGCCTCGGACCGGGTATCCGCCTTTGACCACGTGTTCCCGAACGGGATTCCGGAAAAGGGGGTCATACTGAACACCATTTCAAACCTCTGGTTTGACAAAATTGGCTCGGTGAATAACCATGTTGTCGAAACTGACGCGGCCGCCTTTCCGAAGCCCTATTCCGATTTCCAGGACATTCTTTCAGGCCGTGCGGTCATTGTCAGGAAGGCCGAGCGTATAGATTTTGAATGCGTCGCCCGGGGCTATCTCATCGGAAGTGGATGGAAGGATTACCAGAAGACCGGTGCCGTGTGCGGAATCGAGCTCCCGAAAGGGCTCAGGATGGCGGAAAAACTGGAAAAACCGATCTTCACCCCCGCCACAAAGGAGGATTCAGGCCATGACATGAACGTCTCCATCGATGTGATGAAAAAGGAACTGGGAGATGAAATGGCCGAGCGCCTGGCAAACCTCACCATCTCCCTGTACGAACAGGCCCGGGACCTGATGGACCCGGCCGGTATCATACTGGCGGACACCAAGTTCGAGTTCGGACTGCTCGACGGTGAGATAATCCTCATTGACGAGGCCCTGACGCCGGACAGTTCCCGGTTCTGGGACAAGAGCAGTTACGAGGTCGGCTCCTCCCCGGTAAGCTACGACAAGCAGTTCATCAGGGACTATCTCGAAACAACCGACTGGGACAAGAATTCCCCGCCGCCTCCCCTTCCCGGGGAGATCGTGGAAAAAACCCGGGCCAAGTACGAGGAAATCCTCAACCGGGTCAGGACAGCCGTGTTTTGAGTCTCTCACCGAAGCAATTGACCTTGCCGGTTTTTCGATGTATCTTTTGGAATGAACCGGTTCATTTTGTTTTTCATAATGAATTAATCATTCAGTCGACGTTATTTTCATACGATAATAAACTGAGTACTGCATGAAACAGGATTATAAAGGGGTGTGAAATGTCTCTACCTGACAAGAACGCGCTGAACCAGTATAAAGAGACGCAGGTTGCCACTGCGAACCAGGGCAAACTTATTGTCATGCTGTACGATGGCGCGATAAAATTTCTCAACATAGCCATAGAGAAGATGGAGCCGAAGACCTATGACGTGGCCAACACCAATATCATCAAGGCCCAGGACATCATAACCGAGCTTCTCCTCTCCCTCAACATGAAAGAAGGAGGAGAGGTTTCCCAGAATCTCTTCAACCTCTACATGTACTTCAAGAAAACCCTGCTCGAGGCGAACATCCAGAAAGACGCGGAAATGCTGAAAAACGTTGTCGTCCTCCTGAAAGATCTCAGGGAAGCATGGGACAAGGTTTCTGCCAAAGAATCGAAAGGCGACAAAACCAGCATGAACACAAAGGGCAGCTTCAGCGTTGAGGGATGACGCCGCCCGGATCCTCGGCGAAATTCTTTACAGCCTTGCCAGAAAAGAATCGCTGCTCGACGAAATTTTTAATAACGAACGGGAAAAGATAGCACTCATCAGACGGAATAAGCTTGATAAGTTAGAAGATATTCTTACCCGGGACGAACACCTCATGGCAGAAATTGACGCGTCTGATTACGAGGTTTCGCGCCTTGCCGATGACTTCGCACGGATTGCCGGAATCGAAAGGGACAGGGTGTTCGATTTCATCAGTGAAAACAGCGAAGACACGGGCAAAAAGATTGACGCATCACGAAAGAAAATCAGCATGCGAATTCGTGAGGCCGTAGGCCTCAGGGATGAATTTTGTCAAAAGCTGGCACATTCACTGGGCGAGACAGCCGGGGACATCAGGGACCTGAGAAAAATACTGATTTTCAAATATCCACGAAAATAAAACGGCGACGCGTCATAGATCGGTGATCTTTTTATTCTTTAAAATCTCTTCCCTCTTCGCCACCATTTCATCATAATTAAATTTGTATCTCTTTCTACGATAATACTTGTTGAAGGTAGATTTGTACTTTCTTGAGTTATAGTAGTTGTTCATGCGCCGCGAAACGGGAAATATCTGTTCTGACGGATCATATACCTGGGGTTTCTGCTTGTACTTTTCTATGATGGTTTCTGTAATCATTCCCCAGGAGATATCAGCCAGGGAATAATCAGACAGATCCCGGATGATGGCCCTGAGAATTCCCTCGTGGGCCGGGTTGAAGAACTTGAATTTTTTCGAGTACATGATCGCACCGTGCATGTGGTCCGGTATGTCCAGGAACCCGTCCTTAATAACCTCTTTCCCCACGATATACATCATCTCAAAGCAGAAACGGAGTATGCCGAGGCCGGGGCTTTTCTGGCCGGGGAGCTGGGGCCGGATTTTGGAGAAGTTATTTTGCGGATTCTGGGCCGAGAGCCATTCAATGACAATCATGTCATAGGTAATGCTGGCGTCTTTTTCTTTTCCGAAAAAGACCGGGTCGGGAATAAACCGCGTTTCTGAAAGCCTCAGGTCGAGGAGCAGATTTTCCGGCTTCGGCTTGCCGGCATAGAGGCGGCAGTAATTGATCAGTGTTTCGTCCACGTCAATCTCCACGTCGAACGTATCGATGCCGAGCCTTTTGTCGAGGTGGTCAAGGAGCCCGACGCTCTCAATTATTTTATAAAGGTCTTCACGGGTGAAGCGCTTGAGAAAGTATTTCTCCCTGCGGAGGTTGCCGATGGTTCCCAGGTCTTCGGAGAGATCGAGGTTCGACAAACCTTTACTCATGGATGGTCTGTCATCCACCGGCTGAAAATATTTATAAAATTTGTTTTTCATCGAAACAGTTACCTTACTATAACCACCGTTCGGAATTGTAAACAAGTTTTACCTGCCTGACGAAATCCTGGAGGTTGCTGCAGTCAAGATTCGGTATGACGAGCATTCGAACGAATTTGTCGTATTTTTTTACATCAATGAGGGAATCTTTAAAAGAGTCATTCAGTTTTTCTCCTACTATAATCAGCCTGGCGTTGTGGCGGATATATTCCTCGAGAAGTTTTCCCGGATCAGTTACGGATATGATGTCCTCGGTCGGAATAAAATCCGGTGCTATTGAGATCCCTGAATAGGTCTTTTCCGAAACCATGGTGGACACAAGGTCTATGTTTTTCTTGAAATGTTCCACGTATTCACTTTTTGATTTCATGGTCAGGTCCATAAACAGTATTATGGCGACTTCGGAATTTCTGTATGACAGCATCTGGTTTTTGCTGATTTCCCTCTTCATATTGTTCCATTTCCGGTAATCAATGGCTTCGTTGTGGTGTATCACCGGAATCGTTTTTCCTGTTGCCGGATCTGCTCCGTAAATTTCGTCTATAATATGAATGTAACGTTTACGTCTGGACATGTTGTGTACATCAGTCAAAATCTCCAGGTGGCGGTCCATGTCCATGAAGTTCAGGCTGCCATAGGGCACCCGGTACTCGACCGGAAATTCGGTGGATAGATATTCATACAGGAGCTGATCGTAAAAAACATCAACCTCTTTGATGTCATAGGCGGCCAGGAACCTGAGGTGGTCTTCCAGAACAAGGTCCTTGGACAGAAAAGTTCGGCCCTTTACGGTTAAATCACTGAGGTATTTGACATTGATGATATCGCCATATTTCTCAAACAGTATTCGAAGGATTTTTATCGGAACTTTCATATTCGTATGTTTAACCGGGCATAATGGCGATTTTGCTCTGTTATGTTGTTGTAATGGTTCCCACTAAGAACGTTATGTCAATAACAATATGGTTTCTACAACAGGCTTTTCAGATAGGCGTAAATGAACCGGTCTATGTCCCCGTCAAAAACATACTCGACGCTGCCGGTTTCCTCTCCGGTGCGGTGGTCTTTCACCAGGGTATAGGGCTGGAACACGTAGGAGCGTATCTGGTTGCCCCAGGAGATCTCCTTTTTTTCGCCAAGCTTCTCCTGTTTTTTTTCGTCATGTTCGTGCTTCTTCAGTTCGTACATACGCGCCTTCAGCACCTTCATGGCTGAGGACCTGTTCTTGTGCTGGGAGCGCTCGTTCTGGCACTGCACCACGATCCCGGTGGGTATATGGGTAATCCGTACCGCTGAATCGGTCTTGTTGACGTGCTGTCCCCCGGCCCCTGATGAGCGGTAGGTGTCGACGCGAAGATCTGCTTCGTTAATATCCACCTCAATGTCTTCGGAAACCTCGGGTATGACCTCCACAGATGCGAAGGATGTATGTCGCCGCTTGTTCGAGTCAAAAGGCGAGATGCGCACCAGGCGGTGAATCCCCATCTCGCTCTTTAAGTAGCCGTAGGCGAAATCCCCTTTTATGAGCATGGTGGCGCTCTTGATGCCCGCCTCTTCTCCGGGGGTGTAGTCGATTACATTGATTGCATATTCGTTATTCTCAGCCCACCGGTAATACATTCGGAAGAGCATGTTCGCCCAGTCCTGGGACTCGGTACCACCGGCCCCGGGGTGTATCGAGATGAAACAGTTGTTCTCGTCGTCTTCTCCGGAGAGCAGCTCCAGGGTCTCGATATGTTCAAATGATTGCCGGTAGGAGTCTATCTTACCGCAGATCTCGTCGAGAACATCCCTGTCCTCTTCGGTCATCGCCATTTCGAAAAGCTCGGACGATTCCGAAATCCTGTTCATCAACTGGTCCCATGGGCCAGTCTTTTTTTTAAGCCTGCTGATCTCCTTGTTGACCCTGGCTACCCGTTCCTGGTCTTTCCAGAATTCAGGTTCCCTGGTCTCCCCTTCGAGCTCGGCGATTCTATTTTTCTGACCGTTGACGTCGACTGTTTTACGCATCTCCTGGACGTTCTCCCGGAGTTCCTCCAGTTCGCGCTGACATTCCCTGTAATCCCTTGTTTCCAATTGGTCACCCTAAATAAATTAAAATATGGTTTTTGCGCTACAGTCGTTCCCGTTTTTTTATATCAACAGTCATATAACGGTTATTCAAACGAAATGTCTGCCAAACAACAGATAAACTATGCTATACACACCTGCTCCGGTCAATAATTTCAGGGGCCTTATTGTGTTAAGTACAACGTTCCATTAATCATGTCCGGAAAAATGCTTTAACAGGTGGCGGGCCATGTCCCCTTCGAGCTCGTCGGATTTGCGGTAATGCCGTGAGAAAACCGATTCCCACACGTCACCGGTCTCCATGCAGAGGTAAATAAACGGCCTGCCAGTGTACGATAGAATCAATTCCCTCATCATTTTGTAGAGTGCAATCCTTTTTTTCTTGAGATAGCGGAATTTCCCGTCCGGTCCAGGGAACATCTCCCCGGTCGTAAGGCGCTCGTCCGGGAAAACCTTCCTGATGATGTCCTTGAAATCCGGGCTGTAGCGGAACCCCCCCAGTGAGATCCAGGCAACCCTGGAAGGGTCAATTTTTCTGAAAAGCTGCTCCACCACGTGACGGTAGTCATCTTCGCAGCGATGGTAGTAGCTTATCGGATCAAAGTGAAACGCAAGGAGGTAGCCGGCTTCCGATGCCCGGGAGGCAGCTTCTAATCTTCTATCGAGGGTGGCGGTGTCTTTCTCGTACAGGGCTATGTTGGAAACAGTGTTCAGGCTCCAGGCAAACACAATCCCGGGACCGTGATCGAGATCCAGGAGGTGTCCCGTGTTGTCCGATTTGGTCTTGAATTCGATAAAGGTGTTCCTGTCCCTGATATCCCTGATGATTGAACCGGCGATGCCGGTCAACTGGTCCATCATCAGGGAATCGGTGAACTCCCCGGTTCCTATCCGGTACACCTTCCCCGGTTCTGTATTCTCCAATATGTTTCCGCCAAGGTTCTCCATGTTGGTGAACTGAGTGATGCCGAAGGCGTTAAGATAATAGAGGAGAAAACAGTAGGCGCAGTCGTAGAGGCACCCGAAAC